>NZ_JBXAFO010000006.1:0-297090 GCF_058793255.1 Rhodococcus sp. MPR-R1B | reverse complement strand
TTCGCAACTTCCATCCTGCCGCGAAGGACCAGCCCGTCCACTTCAATCCCGCGTCAGCAACGTCCATACCCGCAACACCTAGTTCCGGCGAGCGCGTCATCTAGCCGGTCGACAGGCGACGGCATCTCACCGAGCGACTGCTCGTCTTTCTCGGCTGAGGGGGACTGACTGTTGCGCCTGTTTAATTCAGCAATGGTTACCCGTGATACCGCCACCGTGCTGCCTCCCAGAGAGTGACCAACCATAGAGTTGCTCTTGAAGAATACCGACCGGCACCGACAGTCTTGTCATCATCCACACCCACCGTGCAGTCGTGCATCGTTCCTCGGTGCGTGTGGACGGTCAGCGAAAGCCTCGCACCTGTCACGTGTGCGCACATGTGATTGCTCGTCATACCGAGCACGAGGCGCATACAGCCGATCTGGGACATGGCCTTGCCGGCGTCATCACGCGGCGATTGAGCAGAGCGACATCACGCGCGTCTGACACATCATCAATTGCCTACCAAAGACCCGCATGACTTCGATGCGGGTGGCAGTCATGCGGGTCAATGGTCGGACAGTAAGGCTGCGGAGGTTCGCGCCAATGCCTGCCCAAGTCAATCAATCGAGGTCGTCGGGAATCTCGTCATCGTCGAGTTCGTCGCCCAAGACCTCGTTGATGTCTATCTCGAAGTCCACCTCAGCGTCTCCTGCGAGCCAGCGATCGACATCTGAGTAATCGTTCTCGCGTTGGGTCGCATCGAGTCCTGTGTACGCAGCCCGGCGGGCCATGATGCGCAGCCCCGCGTCGATACCCTTGAGGTCACCCGATTGGACGGCATTCATCGCGGTGACAGTCATCTTGTCGAGTCGCATCATCTCGAGTTCGAGCAGCTGGGTTAGGTCCTCACGGTCGGCGCTCTTCAGCTCCTGCCGTATCGCCTCCCGCGTCACCTTGTCCGAGTTGTAGCCCACACGCTTGGTGATTGCCGGGATGCTCAGCCCGTGCGCCCGCAGCTTCACAGCCTCACGTCGTTTTACCGCCGCGCCGACAACCTTCTTCGGGGAACCCACAACATCTTCCTTTCACTAGACCCGAACCCCGCGCATGAACACCGACGCTCATACGCGGGGATAGCGATCATTCCTCGGTGTACGTCTTCACCAGCGCGTCCAGCAACGGCCTTGCCGCCTCACGGTAAGCACCTCGCGGAGCGGACCTGATCGTCGCCATGTCAGCCCTGCGGGCATCGGTGTGGAACATGTGGGTGGTGACGCGACCCGCCGACACCGGATACCCGTTCTCCGCCTCGTGCCGGACATAGTCGACAACTGTCGCGACCTCACTGGGCATCACGATGGAATGCCAACGCGCCCTGTCCTTCCACACCGGTTCGTTCGTCCGATCAGGCCCTCCGAGATTCAACGGACGCGCCTTCAACCGAATGGATCGCTCGTACTCCTTGCGCTCCTTTACGAGAGAGATGAACTCAGCCAATCCAACGACCGCGAGGTTGTACGCCTCACGCAGGGGTTCCATGTCGGTAGACGCGAACTCCTCATATTCAGCCATGAACTCGGCAAGTTCTGCCTGGTAAACAGCTTCACGTACGCGGGCCTCTTCGTTCTGAGCAGCGGACGCCTGCAATTCAGCGAATGCAGCTTGCTCCTTCGCCGCAGTGATCTGTGCGGCAGTGACCTTGCCGTCGCCATTGATCACCTTCTGTTCGAGTGTGACGACCTTCTCCTGCGCGGTAGCGACAGCCTGCTCGGCGGACTCTGTTGCTTCCTGCGCTTCAATGACTGTGTTGGGCATGGTGTCTATTCCTGTTCCGTCGGAGCCACGAACTGTGGCATATCAATGTTGTATTGGAGCTGGTCGATGTTGTGCAGCCCGCGAATCTCATGGCGCATAGCCACGTCTCGCGCAGTGAATGCCGCCGACAGCTTGGGCGACAAGGGAATCAGCAGATTCGCGTCGATGGTGTAGTCACGCAATCCGTTCTTGCGCAACACCTCAACGATCGACTGCGTCAGCAACGGACGCACTGCGTTGTCGGCCCGCATGATCGCCGAGTACGCCTCGGAGATTCCACCGTCGATGTCCCGCGTATCGCTGATGGATTCCTGAACGCCCGGCCACAGACGCGCAAACATGCTCTCTGCCAACGTCTTCGATGCAACATCACTCGGAAGTTGGGTCAGCTCAGCGCGAGCCGCATCCACCGCGTTGTGCGCCTCCTCGCTCTCAGCTCGGACCTTGGCCCGCATCTCGTCGAACATCGCCGTATCTGCCTCGATAGCTTCGCGAGTGTAGGTGGCCCCCTGCGCGACCAACTTCTCACGCAGCGCGAGCAGTTCCTCAGTGGTATACATGAATCTCCTTATCATCTTGCAATTGAGCAACTTTGGACCCAGACAATGGGCAGGTCGAGTCGTGGACCAGCTCTGCGTCAATCGGAACCGCCAGAAGCGGTGAGTGAATGATCACTGCGGGAGAAGAGCAATGCCCGCACAGCTCCCCGTCGTCCGCGATGAACTCCAGCATCGAGACTGGGTCAACGAACTGAAGAGCAGTTACGTCTTCAGCAATCACGCGATGAAATCGAGTTCCCATTGCCTTAGTCCTTTCCAATCCTCCTGTTTACGAACACCTTTCAGTGCCCGACATGCGAGCATCATTGCACGTCAACGCGCCAACCCCCGAACCTTGTAGCGTGCGGGCGCGACCTCAGACATGCGTCAGACAAACGTGCCGGAGCGTTCAATCGACGGTGACGACAATCTGCGTTAAATCCCACACCACATGCAGGGCGTCGGGTTGAAACTGACCAATGGCCTCGAAGTACTCATCCTGTCGTTCCTGCGCCTCGGCGAGGGTGCCGAACAGCCGCACGCACTTCACACCCGTCGCGTCGTGCATGAACCCATAGAGCCCATCGCCTTCGATGTACGAACTCCCGTATAGGTCACTGCAGTAACTGGCGCGAGACTCAGGCCAGCCCTCAGCCAAGCATTGCGCAGCAGCTCGACCTGTCATGTGTTCAAACCCGAAGGCCAGTAATGACTCTGGACATCTGCATCGTTTGACCACACGCACAGGCCAATCATCCGCGGGACGTTCGACCAGAGGTCTCGCCCTCCAACCCTGCGTGCGCTTGCGGTACCCGAACCTGGACTTGTACTGCTCCGCCGTCAGCCCGCACTCGCGCATGTAGTCTTCCCGCGTCATACCTGGATGATTGTCGTTCATGTGCCGCTCCTATCGTTCGTCATATCGGATCGTTTAAGACGTCCCAGATGCGGCGTGAGCACCTGTGACGTTGGTATGCGATGAATCCCGCATGTGGACGGGTCACAGATGTCAGCGTGCCCATCACCGACACAAACCTGCACACATACGATCTATTGTGTTGTCTTGCTCGATAACTCGTCTTACGGCTGATCAAGCATCGAGACTCTTGATGCTTGGGTTGAACGGGATCTTGCGCACCAACTCGCGGAACTCCTCTTGCTTCGATGCGCACTCTTCGCGATGGATCACCGGGCCTGTCGGCACAGAGTCCTCATCACCTTCGAGGTCTACGAGCACGTATTCGACTGTGCACCATTCGCACAGATCCTCGTCGTCCACGATCAGAACCTCGTCGAGGTCATCAACGAAGAACTTGTACCCCAAGGGTTCTCGATCAGTTTCGTCAACGCCCAAGTCCTCCAGGCGTTCATCACCCGGATAGATGCGTGCGATCAGCTTTCGAGCCATAGTCTTTACCTTTCAATAGATTTCAATTCCATCTGATCCGTACTACGTACACGCCCGCGAAGTTCCGCGCCTGCGTCGTCCACACCAACCCGACTACATCGAGCGGCGTCGCCTTGTTCTGATGTACGGGTGTACACGGGTGTACGGGTGTACGCCGTCACCGCACACGCAAATCGACGACCATAGATAAAAAGAATGAAATTCCTCATCTACGTATAGCGCGATGATTTGCGCGGTGCACAATGTGTACACCCGTACACCCGTACACCCGTTGAACATCGAGACGTGCACCCGTTATTCGGCCAGCCGGTAACGCTTCCCGTCCTGCTTCGCCCGGACCTCACGAATCTCGCCGGCATCGACCAGTTCCGTCATCGCGTCCTCGAAGAACTCACGGTTGTTGTAGCGCAAACGCTTACGCATCTCCGCGCCGGACATCGACTCGTTGTCTGCGAGCTGTTTGAGCAAGGATCTCTTGACGCCTGCAATCTTCGCTGCATGGGCTGTGTCCTCACCGATAACGCCCAGTTTCGCAATGCGCTTCTGACCGCGAACCTCGTTCTCCCACTGGGTCTGACGCAGTACGTCGCGGACCGCAGCGCGTGTGGAGTCACTCATTGACATCACCACACCCGCGTGTTCCCAGTCCTCAAGAGTCACGACATCACGGCGCCCATCCAGCCACATCAGCCATGCCGACACCTTCAGGCGCGTCAGCAAGGCGTGACCGTCAAGATCGTCGGGTAGCGCCTCCTCCCGCATCTGCTTACGGCGCGTCTCCTTGATCAGTTGTGCCGCCTCATCGGGAATACGCAAGGGTGACAGATCCTCACGCAGGCGTTTCTGATCGAGCATCAACCCCGCCAGGCGGTCACCCGTCATCGCGTCACGATTGAAGCCCGGCATCGACCACTTGAACGATTCGGGTAGTTCGGGTTCCTCGTCGGGAGCGTGTGGATCAGAGGCGGGCAACCACAGAAGGCGCTGCGGCGTACCTCCCTTGGCATCGTTGATCAATGGGCCTGCGTTCTCGGGCTGCACGCCGATGGTGAGCGCAGCGCGGTAACGGTGCTTCTCGACTGGAATTCGCTTCGCAGGATCGGCATTGCCCATTCCCAACCGCTCGCCTGTGATCACCTTGCGCATCTCGGACATCACCGTCGAACCACCTCGCTCGGCAATTGCCTTGAGAGTGTCAATCTCTTGAACCGAGATGATCGCCGAATCACGCACACAGACATACTCACCGCCGCGTCCCGAACGATAGGCGTACGTCTTCGGGAATCCCTCGCCCGACCCGATGTTCTCGGTGTGTGGTTCCCACCCGAAGTCCACCGCGATTTCGGCTGCGCCTTCGCAGGCTCCCTTGCCCATGCCCGAAACTCCACACAGAGCGATTGCTCCGTTCAGACTCGCCTCTCCCCCGACCGTCGCAGGCAGTACGACATCGGTAGGTATCACGGCTGCCGTGCGCATCAGCACGACTCCGAATGTGCCCCAGGGCGAGGCCATCAACGCACGGGCAGTGTCTCGGATATGCGCATAGATCGGGCGCGATTCCCAGAATGTTTCGACGTCGATGCCAATGCTGGTATCGGGGGTCTCGTCGGCCGCTGCGGCATATGCCTTATGGATCTGATCGAACAGAGACGCATCGCGGTAGCGCGTCGAACCGGTCGGGTGGTCGTATGTCAGTGACAGCGCCACACCCTTCGACACGTCGTTCTTGGCGCACTCCTTCCACATCTGCCACAGATCACTACTGACATCGCCGCTATCCTTGTCGAAAGCGGTACGCACACAACGCTTCAGGGATCTTCGAACGTAATCCTCAGCGACTATCAGCGTCGTGTTCGTACGTTGCAGCCGGCGCGCACGTTCAGGCACGCTGAATCCCTCTGAGTCGAGGAGCTTCTCGAACGCCTTGTTATCCCACGGCTCGTCAGAGAAGTGCATCACGGAAGCCTCACGACCCGTACCGTCGGCGCGGATGTGCTTGTCCTTGAATGACGGGGCGTGGGGCACCCGAAGGAAGCTGACGATGTTCTCTTTGTCGTCTGCACCGATGGCGTGCTTGAGCTTTGTGTTCAGGCGTTGAAACTCGTCCGCGTCCATCGGGTCGCGCATGAAGAACCAGATGTGACGACCCCCGCTCGGCGATCTGAACATGGCGCTGCCATGCTTCGTCAGTTTTCTGATCAGCTTGCGATTGACCTCGCGAGGTGTGCCGTCCTTGCGCACGAAGTCAACGTCCACCCACAGAATGTGCAGTTCGTCGTGGGGTGTGGACGTGTCTCCTCTGAGCGTTTGCCCCACTTCTGCCCACGACGTGAGGTTCAGGAACGCACTGTGCCCCTTGGCCTGTGCCTGGCGGGCGGCGTTGTAAAGGTCGTCCACACCCTGCCTCGTCGAGGTATCGAACAGAATCGGCTTACCCGGCACGACGCCAAACGACGCTGCAACCGTGGGTGATCCTCCCGCCTTGAAGATCGGCACCATGACGGTTTCTGCGTGGAGGTCACGTAGACCCCAATTACCTGTCGTCACTGAATCCTGCTCTCTTGGTTAGTTGTTGAACCCCAAGGATTCCGATTCCAGTACTCGGCCAATCGTTGTGCCTGTGCGTCACCGTCCGCGACGTGTTGAGCACGTATGCGACGAGGAGCGGCACGTTCACGCTTTGCAGCGTCTGAGTTCGCCCCGTACGCCTTCGGAGCACCACGCATGATGAACGACTCGTCGGGTTCATATACAGGCCGCACACCATCGCTGGCCGTGTTCCCACCGAAGTACCTCATGCGCTGCGCCTGATGCGGCGTGAGACGTATTCATCATCCTCACTGCAGGAATCTGCTGCGTGACAAGACTTGTGAGTGTCCAACAGTGCGATCAGATCTTCTTTGCGGAATCGACTGCCACGACCCACACGAACAGCTTTCAACGGGAAGTCAGGCGAATGCAGCACGCCCGAACGACCGACCTTGACCTCTTCAGCCACACGCTGCGTCGTCATGTATCGCGGTAAGGCTTCGATCCGAGCGCGATAGTTCGACAGATCGTATTGCCCGTGTTCGAGCATCACGAGGAGCGGAACCCTGTGGGTTGAACCACCGATATGGAGAACGGGGAAGCCGAGCGTACCTTGGTGCATTCGGTAGTACACGGTGCCGCGACTGCATCCCAGCACCTTCGCCACTTCCGCCAATGGCATGAGCAGAGGCATTTCGTTCATGTCCTGTTGGGTCAGTTCAGACACGTTGTGCGCCTTTCATATTCGACGGTTGTATGCGTCGTTTCGGTTGGGAGGAGCATTTAACAACCAATGCGTCGAATTGGCAACCGCTGAGTCTCCGTCACGGCGTGCCGTCGTTTCGCGTCGAATACATCAGTTCATATGAGCGTGTCACACACATATGAGCGGTGGTACAGTTCTGTGCATGACATCGAAGACAACTGGTGCGACCGTGGGCGAGAACCTCCGCGCAGCACGCATTCGGGCTGGTGAAGATCAGTCGCAGTGCGCAACACGATTGCGGTTGCACGGCCTCGATTGGTCACGCGACAAGGTTGCATCCACCGAAAATGGGCGCCGAGGATCAATCGCGGTCGAAGAGTTGCTGATTCTGTCAGCGGCATACAAGGTGCCACTCGCTGAATGGTTCGCCGGGGATGGGCAGGTTCAGGTCACGCCTGAAGTCGCCGTAGACCGCGACGAGGTTCGTAAGATGCTGCAAGGCAAGATGATCAAGACTCGTCCTGTCGTCTTGGACTTCACGGACGTCGAAGACTTGGAAGCCGACGAACGCGCCGCAACACGGTTGGGTGTGGATCAAGATCAGGTGACCGCTACTGCACGGGAGCTATGGGGCCACACGCTGACAGCCGAACGCAATGCGCGCCTTGCAGAACTGGGAACAAAGACCCCGAAGGAACTGCGCACGCTTCGAGCGGGCATGACGAAACGACTCATGCGCGAGATCGAGGAGGCCATGTCTGAATGAATCTGTCAGCACGTCGGCCTTGAACACCGAACACGCACGCACGCAACACATCACCGAGGCATCAGCACCGAACTGAGCGCCCGCAATCACATCTCGAAAGGAACCCACGATGACCCGTACCGGACTCTTTGACCCCACGGGCTACGCCCTGCGTCCCGGCACCTACTTCCATAATCTGGACCAAGAGGATCAGGTGTCACTGTTCCAAGAGTGGCTCTCACGAGCTGCGGGACGGCGCGTTGCGTGGCTAACCGTCATGGACGAGCCTTCCCCCAACGACTGGCGTTGCCAGATTGTCGTCATACCCAAGAATCCCCAATGGGGGCGCAGTCTCGAAGAATTCGACGCTGAAATCCATGCGACAGATTCACGCCGTCAAGAGTCCATGTGGTTGAACTGCGGACTGGGGACCTGCATCGAAGTGGGCACGGCAGATTTGACTCCCACAGATCCAGTGGACTACGCATTCCTTCCGGTAGACGATGACCTGAACGCACTCGGCAACATCACTTGGAACACCCAATGGGACAGGTTCGAGGACTGGCTGGTAACGAAAGGCTTTGACCGTCTTCGGTTCTACAAGGACTAGCCACACACCAACGTGCGATTGCCCTCGTTCACACGGGGGCTTTCGTTGTATCTGGAGTAAGGAACCCACAATGGCAGGACTAGGCGCAATAAGAAAACGGTGCGGCTGCAGGGATGAAGACGGGAATCAGCTCGGTACGCGATGCCCTCAGCTCAAACGTAAGAACGGAGGGTGGTCAGCCACACACGGCTTGTTCTCGTGGCACCTCGGAGTGACCGACCCAACGGGCAAAAGACGGCAACTGTCGAGGAGTGGCTATTCGACCAAGGAAGATGCCCAGGCCGCACTCGACAAGGTACGACAGCAATATGCCCAAGGCATCATCGTCACCGATAGGCAAACCGTCGCAACATATTTGGATGACTGGATGGTGCAGAAACGAGGTCATCTCAAGGCTGGAACGATCTCGCAGTACGAAGGTCTCATCGCCCGCGTGATTTTGCCACACCTCGGGAACATCAAGATTGACGAACTCAGACCCGCGCATATTCGACGAGCGTTCGATGCGTACCTTGCAGACACGACACGGGCGAAGACTCGCGCAGGTGGCCTCACCACGATTCAACGATGCAAGGCGGTGCTTGGCTCTGCCCTCGGTGATGCTGAGAGGGAAGGTCTCGTCGAGCGCAATGTGGCACGTCTCGTCAAGCTGCCTTCTGCACCTTCATCGAAAGCTGTGGTGTGGTCGAAGTCTATCGAGGCCCGTTGGCGCGCTGAGGTTGATCGACTCATCTCGGAGGAAGGCATCACACGCAAGGCTGCACGCGAGAAATCCCCGCGTCCAAGTGGTGTGATGGTGTGGGGACCACGACACGTCGGCGCATTCCTCGACCACACCGCCGATCATCGCAACTACGCCCTCTGGTATCTACTCCTCACGCGAGGACTTCGACGGGGCGAGGTGACCGGGTTGCAGTGGTCGGACATCGACTGGGAATACTCCACGCTCACGGTCGCACGGCAACGGATCATCCTCGACTCTCGTGTTGTCGTTGAGACACCGAAGTCCGAATCCGGCAAGCGCACGATTGCGTTAGGTGCGGAAGGTGTCGAGGTTCTGAAGGCTCATCGCACCGCCCAAGCCAAAGCGCGGTTGGCAGCGGGTGCGGGATCGACGGAATGGATCTTCACCGACCCCGCCGGGCAGCCCCTCAACCCTGCACACGTCGCGGGTGAGTTCAGTCAGCTCATCAGGAAAGCCGACCTGCCGCCCATCAGGACTCACGACACTCGCCACACCGCAGCAACTCTTGCGCTTGCGTCGGGAAGCGACCTCGTGACGACACGCGATCAACTCGGGCACTCCAACCTGAAGGTGACAAGCCGATACCTGTCGATGCTCGAAGAGGTCGCGCAAACAGGGGCCGACAATGTTGCAGCGTTCATCCCGCGCGCACGATGACGCGCACTGTCGCTGAGACGAACGCTGACGCCTCGTTGATCCTGAACACGTACGAATGCGTGTCATCGAGTGGTCAAGATCGCACACCGCCTGTGACACGAATTGTGTGTGCGCACGACATCTTGTGTCACCGAAGTGTGTGCCTGCGTTTTCGCCTTACGTCACGCGTCGAGGCACTAAATACCGGCGTCTACGTGCAGTGGAGCGGAGAATCGTCATCTACCGTCGAGCTACGTCAGATCGACCTAGGACTGACCAGCAGTTTAGCGGATAGAGTATAGACACGACGACATACCGGGGGTGCTTTTACGACAGATCCACCCTCCCAGCGGGTTTCGCCTAGCGTAGGAAGCATGACCGAAGCCACCGCAGCCACCCCCTCCCAGACCGTTGTCGCGATTGCCCAATTCGCCCCGGGGACGGACAAGAAAGCCAACCTCGAATCACTGCGATCACTGGCTTCCGATGCAGCAGCACGCGGCGCGAAAGTTGTCGTGGCGCCGGAATACTCGATGTTCACCGCACCGAAGACGGATGAGCGTTTGATCGAGTCCGCGGAGGACCTGGACGGCGAATTCGGTTCGGCGCTGGCGTCGGTCGCCGCGGAGTTCGGAATCTTCCTCGTGGCAGGAATGAACGAGCGGATCGACGACGTGAGCAGAATCTCCAACACCCTCGTCGCGATGGACCCGAACGGCGAACTGGTGGCGACCTACCGGAAACTGCATCTTTACGACGCTTTCGGTTACCAGGAGTCGGCCGTGATCCGCGCGGGCGAGATCACCGAACCGCAGACTTTCGGGTGCGACGGCCTGACCTTCGGCCTCCAGACCTGCTACGACCTGCGCTTCCCGGAAGTCACCCGGCGCATCGTCGACGTCGGCGCAGACATCTTGCTCCTGCCCGCCCAGTGGGTGCCGGGGCCGCTCAAGGAAGACCACTGGACCACTCTCGTGCGCGCCCGGGCCATCGAGAACACGATGTACATCGCAGCGGCAGATCAGAGCGCGCGCGGCGGCGCGGGTGCCAGCATGATCGTCGACCCGATGGGCGTCGTGATGTGTTCACTTGGCGAGCAGGTCGGGGTCGCCACCGCACTCGTTTCGGCTGCTCGCATCGCCGAGGTACGCGAGAAGAATCCCGCTCTCGCGCTGCGGAGGTTCACAGTCTCGTCGCGGTGACCTGCAGCGAGTAGCGTCGAACTGGTCGGGGTTCGAGCTTCTCGAGGACAACGCAGTGACCCAGTATCGGGATCGATCTTCCGCCGGCAGATTTCTGGCCGGGCGGCTCGAGACCTTGCGTATCGACAAGCCCGTCGTTCTCGGACTCCCGCGCGGCGGAGTTCCGGTCGCAGCCGAGGTGGCTGCGGCACTGAACGCTCCGCTCGACATCGTGGTGGTGCGCAAGCTCGGCAGTCCGTACAACCCGGAACTGGCGATGGGCGCCATCGGTGAGGGCGGCGTGCGGGTCCTCAACCACGACGTCATCGCAGCGGTTCGCGTCTCGAAAAGAGAACTCGTCGCCGTCGAACGCGACGAGCGAACCGAATTGGAACGGCGGGCGCATCTCCTGCGCGAGGGGCGGACCCCGGTTTCCCTCCACGGACGCACTGCGGTGATCGTCGACGACGGAATGGCTACGGGCGCGAGTGCCGCCGTTGCCTGCCGATGCGCGCGCACCGCGGGTGCTGCCGCCGTGATCGTCGCTGTCCCAGTAGCGTCCCCCGAAGCCATGAGAGTGATCGCGTGCTCCGCTGATCGGGTCGTCTGCCCCTTCGTTCCTGCCCTGTTAGGCGGCGTCGGTGCTGCATTCGAGGACTTTCATCAACTCAGCGACGACGAAGTGCTGTCCTTCCTCGCCTGAGTGCACACCTCTCCAGCCTGAGCACAGTCCAAGAGATCTCTGAGAATTTGTGATGTGTGCAACATTTCGCTCCTCGGTGCCGATAGCCCAAATGGAACAAAAAGAATTCGGCTTTCTGGAGGAACCGTGACCATCTCGACCGATACCGTCGACGCCGTCGCAGCTGCGTGCCGTGACCGCCTGGGCGACCCTTCCGCCTGGGTTGCGTCAGACGCTTATCGACAGAGCCTCGCCCTGTGCATCATCGAATCCGTTCAGTCCACGTCGGGTCACAGCGAAGTGACCGTCGTCGATCGCTACCTGGCGTACCGGAAAGCCCGCGAGGACAAACCCGTCACGGATGGCGCACGTGAACTACTCCGCACCTTCGAGGAAGCCGGCAGTTCGGACCAGTGGGCAGGCAAGATCGGCTCGTACAAGCGTCGCTACACGGCGACGGGTGTCCCGATCGAGGCACGGCACATCCAACAGGTCGCCGAGAAACTCCATCACTTGCGGATCAACAGCGTCGAGGACCTGCTGTCGGCCGCCGATTCCGACAACGCTCTCGAAGCCGTTCACCATGCCTGGGTGGACGCGTGCGGAGACGGTTCCGAAGTGACCTGGGCCCACCTGTTGATGTTGGCCGGAATTCCGCACACCGATCTGGGGACCGCTGCCGACACCTTCATCAGCGCGACACTCGGCACCACCGAGTTGCCGGGAGACACCTCGGAGATCCTTGCAGCTACTGCAGAGCAACTCGCAGTGGATCCGGACCGATTGGACTACGCAATTCGGCGGTGGCTGTCCGTGCACGGTCGCACGCTCCAACACGTCGCCTGAGTACCTGTAAACAGGCGGTCACACTAAACTGCAGGTCAGCGCCCGACCAGTTCTACCGAATAGTAACGACAGTGCAAAATGACGACTAATGTGATGCAATGCACATCAGAAATGTCAGTAGTCACTGGAGGGGTCAATAGTGCGCGAGTTCTCAGTTCCACAGTCGTTCTCAATTCCGGAGAACGTATCCATGGCCGACTCCGTGTTCCGTCACGCCGAAGAAGACCCCACATTCGTGCCGTTCAAGAGGCCGTCGAACGGTGGATGGGTCGACGTCACTGCAGCTGAATTCGCGAAGCAGGTCTCCGCAGTTGCCAAGGGCCTGATCGCTTCGGGCGTCGAGCTCGGCGACCGCGTCGCTATCCTGTCCGCGACTCGCTACGAGTGGGTCGTTCTCGACTACGCCATCTGGACTGCCGGCGGATGCACCGTCGCGATCTACGAGACCTCCTCCCCTGATCAGGCGCAGTGGATCCTCGAGGATTCAGCGACGACACTTCTGGTCGTCGAAACGGCCAAGCACGCGGAGACTCACAAGGAAGTCACCGACGGCGCAGAAGCCCTCCGCGAGGTTCTTGTCATCGAGTCGGGTGCGATCGACGAGCTGTCCAGTCGCGGTTCGGCAATCACCGACGAAGAACTGCACACTCGTCGTCACCAGGTCACCGCTGCCTCGCCCGCGACCCTGATCTACACCTCCGGAACCACCGGACGCCCCAAGGGTGTCCAGCTGACGCACTCCAACTTCTACGCCGAGTCCAACGCCTGCCGCCTGGCGATGCCGGAGTCCATGGTCCCCGGCAAGAAGACTCTGATGTTCCTGCCGCTTGCCCACGTATTCGCGCGGGCGATCTCCTTCGGCGCTTTCGACGCCAAGGTCACCGTCGCCCACACGTCGGACCTGACGACGCTGCTCGAGCAGTTCGCCGGCTTCAAGCCCAACTTCATCCTCTCGGTGCCCCGCGTGTTCGAGAAGGTGTACAACTCGGCTCGCCAGAAGGCAGTCGACGGCGGTAAGGGCAGCATCTTCGACAAGGCTGCTGCCACCGCCATCGAATACAGCGAATCCCTCGAAAAGGGTGGCCCCGGACTGGCACTCAAGCTCAAGCACGCGGTATTCGACAAGCTCGTCTACTCGAAGTTGCGCGCAGCTCTGGGTGGCGAGTGCGAGCGTGCAGTCTCCGGTGGCGCAGCCCTCGGCGCGCGCCTCGGCCACTACTTCCGCGGCGTCGGCATCCCGATCTACGAGGGCTACGGACTCACGGAGACCAGCGCCGCAATCACCGTCAACACCTCGAGCGCGCAGCGCGTCGGCACCGTCGGCAAGCCGATCAACGGCCATGCAGCACGGATCGCCGAGGACGGCGAACTCCTCCTGCAGGGCCCGGTCGTGTTCGCCGGCTACTGGCACAACGAGAAGGCCACTGCCGAATCCATCGTCGACGGCTGGTTCCACACCGGCGACCTCGGCTCGATCGACAACGAGGGCTACGTCTCCATCACCGGACGCAAGAAGGAAATCATCGTCACCGCGGGCGGCAAGAACGTCGCACCGGCAGGCCTCGAAGATTCCCTGCGTGCGCACGCTCTGATCAGCCAGTGCCTCGTCGTCGGCGACGGTCAGCCGTTCATCGGTGCACTGATCACCCTCGATCCGGAGACACTGCCCGGTTGGGTCGAGCGCAACGGCCTGCCCGCCGGCACCCCGATTGCCGATCTGGTGAAGAACGCCGACCTGATCGCCGAGATCGACTCGGCCGTTGCCGACGCGAACAAGAAGGTCTCCAACCCCGAGCAGATCAAGAAGTACACGATCCTCGAGGTCGACTTCACCCAGGAGACCGGTGAATTGACGCCGACGCTCAAGCTCAAGCGCAACATCATTCACGAAGCTCACAAGACCAAGATCAGCGACCTGTACGCCTGATCGATCGTCTTTCACGAGTCTGGCCCGGTTCGAATGCGAACCGGGCCAGACTCGTTTCACTGTCCGGCGGAGAGTAGTTCCTTTTCGATCTCGGATGGAAGGCCGTGCACCGCACGATCCTCCCGCTGAGTCGGCAGAGTTTCCCGCTGCATCCACTCCCAGGTATCGCGCACGGTGTCTTCGACGGGCCGGCACCGCAGCCCTGCTTGCCCCGCCTTGGCGGTGTCGGCTTCGAGGAAGCCCGCGAACTCACCCTCCTGCGGCACCCAACACGGAAGTTGTGTCCACGGCTGCGCTCCAGCGGCCGCCAGCCTGTCCTCGTCGATCCACACGAGTTCAGCGTCCGAACCGGTGGCAACCACGCACGCCTGGAGGAGTCCGGAGGTAGTGGTGTGGCCGGACGGGCTGATGACGTCGTATGCCCCGCTGATCCCGGCGGCCAGTCCGGACAGGACAAAGGTTGCGATGTCGCGGGCATCGACGTACTGCAACGGTCTGGCCGGCACTCCGGGAGCAACGACACGTCCGCCCGCCGCGATACGCTGCAGCCACCACGGCAACCGCCCGATGTCCTCGCGCGGGCCGAGGATCAACCCTGCCCTCGCGAGTAACGCGTCCGGGAAGGATTCCAGGACAGCGAGTTCGGCCCCGCGTTTGGCGGACGCGTAATCGCTGTAGTCATCGGAGGTCGCAGATGCGGCCACCACTGGCGAGGTCTCGTCTACGTGCAAGCCCCATTGGTAGACGGATCCACTGGAGATGTATGCGTACCGGTCGACGTGACCGAGTAAGACGCGCGCATTTTCCCCGATCACTCGGGGGCTACCCGACCAGGTGTCGACGACAAGATCCCATCGACGATCACCGAGCGCATCAACCATCGCACGCTGATCGGTGCGATCCGCGAACAGGACCTCCGCTGTAGGTGGTGGCGCTCCGGTGAGCCCACGATGGAGCACTGTCACCTCCCAGCCCCGGACCAAAGCGTCATCGACGAGAGCGTGGCCGAGGAACCGTGTTCCTCCGAGCATCAACAGCTTCATGAGGGCCATCGTCACTTGAAAAGCGTCGTGCGGCAACACGTTCGTCTGGTAGCGCAATTTCCGGCGACTGAGGCACGGACGAACCGCTCAGATACCTCGTCCGGGATTGAGAATGTTCTTCGGATCGAATGCGGCCTTGACTGCAAGCATCATTTCGCGTTCGGTCTGGCCGACCATGTCCGCCATGTACGGCGCTTTGAGAACCCCGATACCGTGTTCACCGCTGATCGTTCCGCCCAACGCCAGTGCGCCGGCAACGATGTCGTCGAAAGCTCCGCGCGCACGATCCTGCGCACCCGATTCGGCAGCGTCGAACACGATGGTCGGGTGGAGATTGCCGTCGGCGGCGTGACCGAAGGTTCCGATCGTGACGCCGTGGCGATCGGCCGCTTCACGAATGCATTCCAACATGGACGGCAACGCCGGCACCGGCACCGCGACGTCGTCGAGAAGTACCGTGCCCAACGCCTCGAGAGCCGGCAAGGCCATGCGGCGCGCGGCGGTGAACTCTTCACCTTCCACCGGATCGTCGGTGTGGAAAACCTCTCGGGCCCCGGCACTTTCGCACGCCGCGGCGCAGTCCGCTGCCTCGGCGGCCGCCGACCTACCGTCGCACTGGATGAGCAGCATCGCCCCGGCCGATTCGTCCAGCCCCATCTTGGTCAGCCGATTGACGGCGCCGATGGTGACGTCGTCCATCAACTCCATCTGACACGGTTCGGCCACTGCCGACACGGCGAGGACGGCATCGATCGCGGACTCCGCGGAATCGAAGAAGGCGACCACAGTGGTCGCGGCAGTGGGCGCCGTACGCAACCGCATCGTGGCTTCGACGATGACCGCGAGAGTGCCCTCCGACCCGACGAGCAGATGTGTCAGGTCCAGCCCCGCAACGTTTTTGCGCGTCAGTGCACCGGTACGGATCACACGCCCGTCGGCGAGTACCGCCGTCAGGGCCGCAACGTGATCACCGGTGACGCCGTACTTGGCGCAACAGATGCCGCCTGCATTTGTCGCCAGATTGCCGCCGATACTCGAGATGGACCGGCTTCCCGGATCCGGTACGTACCAAAGGCCCTGCTGTGCAGCAGCTTCCGCCAGGTCACCGTTGATCACTCCGGGCTCCACCGTGGCGGTGCGCGCGGCAGGATCGATCTCGAGAATGCGATCCATGCCCGCGACGCTCAGGACGATGCATCCGTCGAGCGCATTGGCAGCGCCGGCCAACCCGGTACCCGCCCCTCGTGTCACCACCGGAACGGCGAGTTCGTGGGCCACCGTCATGACCGCAACGACGTCGTCGACCGTCTTCGCCTTGACCAGCGCGGCGGGCCTTCCGGCTGCGGTGAGCAGTGATTGATCCCGGACGTACGCGCCCATTCGGTCGGGATCGGTTGTCGCCCTGTCCCCCACCGCTTTCTGCAAGCGTTCATCCAACAGATCGATACTCGTGGTCATTGTGTTCGTCCTTCGTAGAATCCGCGCACATGGCGCTCGACCAAAACGGCGGCCTCGTCAGCTGCGCCGCGCTCGATCGCGTCAGCGATACCCTCGTGCTCTGCCAACAGTGCGCCGAGCGTGGCCGCCGAGTTCTCGCGCGAGTCGAGTTCACTCAGCAGGTAGCCGGCGATGCTGTCGCGGAGAACCGTCATGACCAACCCGAACGCCTTGTTCCCGCCGGCTCCGGCCAGCGCAACGTGAAAGTCGACATCGGCGTCGTGGAATGCGACCGAGTCGTCGGCAAGGGTTGCGACGCGCATCCGCTCGATCGCATCCCGGGCGCCGTTCGGCACCGCGACGACAGTGCGCAGCGCAGCAGCTTCGAGCAGCACTCGCAATTCGACAAGATCGCCCAATGGAACTGCACCCACCTGCAACGCCGTGCTGAGAGCTGTGGCCGCGGAATCGGCCGTATGCTCGTGCGTCACCCGAGGCCTGGCAGTAGAAGTGGTGTCCGCGCCGGTCAACAATCCCTGCGCTTGCAGAACCCGAAGGGCCTCACGGACCGTCGATCGACCCACCGAGAACGTCTGTGCAAGTTCCTGTTCGGTGGGCAATGCCTCACCGACCGGGAGTGAACCGTCGAGAATGGCAGCGCGGATTCGTCCCGACACGGCAAGGCTGAGCGGCATGCGCGACAACGGAGTCGTATCCATGCCGCGACGCTACCACCCCTTGCCTGCTTGTCTGACAAACTGTTTAATTGAGGAGATTCGTGACCCGGACCACAACAGAGAAGGTGCCGACCATGACCGACAAGCTCGAATTGGATCCCGCGACCACCGCCGTCGTGCTCATCGAGTACCAGAACGACTTCACCACCGAAGGCGGTGTCCTCCACGAGGCCGTCGCACCAGTCATGGAATCGAACGGACTCCTCGCGAACACCGCCGCGCTGGTCGATGCGGCCCGGGCGGCGGGTGTCACCGTGATGCACGCACCGATCACCTTCGCCGAGGGGTACAACGAAATCACGTCGCATCCGTACGGAATCCTCAAGGGCGTCGTCGACGGAAAGGCCTTCGTGAAGGGTTCGTGGGGCGCCGCTATCGTCGACGACCTCACTCCGAAAGACGGCGACATCGTCATCGAGGGCAAGCGTGGACTCGACACTTTTGCCAGCACCAACCTCGATTTCATTCTGCGTAGCAAAGGAATTCGCACGATCCTTCTCGGCGGTTTCCTGACCAACTGCTGCGTCGAATCGACCATGCGCACCGGATACGAGAACGGCTACCGGGTCATCACACTCACCGATTGTGTAGCCGGAACTTCGGTCGCCGAACACGAGAACGCGATCACCTACGACTACCCGATGTTCTCGCATCCCGTCACGTCGAAAGAGGTGCTCGGCGCGCTCTCCTGAGAGGACTACCTGGAATGCGCGAGAAGGAATTCACGGCTGACGTTGGTGACACTGGCGTGAACCTTCTCGTGCAGCAGGTCGTGACCGGCGTCCTCGAACTCGCGCATCTCGACGTTGCGCAGCGTCCGCGCCCAGTCCCGGACGGGATCGACCGGGGCGATCCGGTCGTCGGTACCGTGAACGACCAGGACTGGGATGCCCGCGTCGGAGAGTTCCGCCCACCCGTGTTGCTCGACCGCACTGCGCGGAATGCCGCACAGCACTGCGGAGGCAAAATCGTGATCGCGATGAGCCAGCATCGTCAGCGCCGTCACCGCACCCAAGGAATGGCCCATCACCGCCTGCGGGACTTCGGGCAGTTCCGCCAAAGCGATGTCAGCGAGCGTTGCTGCGTCGGCGGCAAGATCGGAGAGCGGAGCCCCGACTCCCGGATCACCCTCCGACAAACCGTGCCCGGTGTGATCGATCGCCCACACGTCTATCCCCGACGCCGTCATTGCGCCCGCGAAGCGGTGATACTGGCCGCTGTGCTGACCGAGACCGTGCAGAAAGACCAGTGACACCGTGGGCACCGCGCCCCCTGCCGCCGGCCAATGCCGAAAGTGCACCTGACCGGTTCGTCCGTCGAAGAAAGGCATGATCGTCATTCTGCACGCCGCTACCGGTATCCGCGGCTCGTGGGCGATTACTGGTGGGTTGCCTTGTCGGTGAGCGATGGCACAATCGCCCTGTGTTCCTACTCGATGATCAGATCGTCTACAGCGCCAGCGACCTCTCGGCTGCGGCCTCGTGCGAGTTCGCACTGCTGCGGCAACTCGACGCCCGAACCGGTCTGATCGCGGCCGAGGCCGCCGAGGCGGATCCGATGCTCGAGCGGACGTCGAGCCTCGGCGACTCGCACGAGCGCGAACAGCTTCAGAAGTTCATCGATCAGCACGGAGACGGCGTCGTCGTCATGCCGCGACCGGAACACTCACGCGCAGGCCTGACCGCTGCCACGTTGGCCACCGTCGAGGCAGCACGATCGGGCGCGCCAGTCATTTATCAGGGAACCTTTTTCGACGGCCGTTTCCTCGGGTTCTGCGATTTCCTCGTCCGCGAAGGCGACACCTACGCGGTCTACGACAGCAAGCTCTCCCGGCACGCCAAGGTGTCGGCACTTCTACAACTCGCCGCATACGCGGATGCGTTGGAGCGCAATGCAATCGCCGCCTCCGATCAAGTTCATCTACTGCTAGGCGACGGCAGCACGTCGTCGCACGACATCGGAGACATCGCGCCGGTATTCGCGGCACGTAGAGCTGAACTCGAACGAGTCCTCGACGAGCACCGCGCCGAGGGGAAACCGACACAGTGGCTCGACGATCGGTACCTGCGTTGTGGTCGATGCGACACCTGCAGCGTCGAGGTCGAAAGCCATCGAGACCTGCTGCTGGTTGCGGGCGTCCGCGGCAATCAGCGTGAACAGCTGATCGTCTCGGGGATCACGACAATCGACGAACTCGCCGCGAGCACCGGCCCAGTCGAGGGCATCCGCCGGGAAACACTCGACAAACTCCGTGCACAGGCCGCGGTTCAACTACGCCAGGAACTGTCCGGCGACGCCGAATTCGAGGTCTACGAACCCTCGGCGCTCGGCGGACTCCCCATCCCCGACGACGGTGACATCTTCTTCGACTTCGAGGGCGATCCGCTCTGGGCCGAGGACGGGTCCACCGATTGGGGGTTGGAGTATCTGTTCGGTGTGGTCGAAGGGCCTGCGGACGACTACGTGTTCAAGCCGTTCTGGGCACACGATCGCGAGGGCGAGCGCCAGGCGCTCCTCGACTTCCTCGATTACGTCACCGCGCGTCGAGAAGCTCATCCAGGCATGCACATCTACCACTACGCCGCGTACGAGAAATCGGCGCTGTTGCGCTTGGCCGCACGTCACGGTGTCGGCGAGCAGACCGTGGACACGCTGCTCAGCGAGAACGTGCTCGTAGACCTGTACCCGATCGTCCGCGCGTGCCTGCGGATCGGACAACGCTCGTACAGCATCAAGAAACTCGAGCCGCTCTACATGGGTGAGCACGGCCGCGACGGCGACGTGACCAATGCCGCCGCTTCGGTCGTCGCCTATGCCGACTACTGCGAATTGCGCGACGGCGGACAAGCCGACCAGGCCCGGGAACTTCTTCAGGGTATCTCCGACTACAACGAGTACGACTGCGAATCAACCCTGCGCCTGCGTGATTGGCTTGCGGAGCGCGCCGCCGAACACGGCGTCGAACTTCGTGAGCCGACCGGGCAGATCAAGATTCCACTCGAGGAGCTCACCGAATCGGAGATCGCGCTCCGCGAATTCGCAGGACACAAGGCAGGTTCGACGCGTACCCCCGATCAGCAGGCAGCTGCTCTACTGGCCGCAGCGGTCGGATACCACAATCGCGAGCGGAAGCCGTACTGGTGGGCCCACTTCGACCGATTGGTCACACCGATCGAAGACCTGGTGGACATCCGCGACGTCATGGTGGTCGAGCAGTCCGAAATCGAAGCGGACTGGCACAAGAGCACCCCGCGGCAGAAGAAGTTTCGTCGCCACATCCAGTTGACCGGAAGTTTCGGCACCGGAACGTCTTTGAGCCCGGGCAGTGATCTTTTCGCGCTCTACGCAACCCCCTCCCCGGATGCCGTTGCAAGCGAGAACCCCACCCAACGCGGCACCAGCAGCGTCAAGGTCACCGCCGTGGTCAAGGCCGAAGGGCTCGACGTGGTCACCGTCGAAGAACTGCTCGGCGGTGACGAATACCTCGATACCCCAGTCGCGTTGGCACCTGGTCGTCCGATTCCCACGGGACGTATGGAGAAGTCGATCGCCGCTGCCGCAGCCGCCGCCAGCGAGATCCTGCCCGAACTGCCACCCGTCGCAGCGGTCGACATTCTCCGGCGCAGCACCCCGAGGACACGCTCGGGTTCACCGCTCCCTCCCGTCGGGACCGACAACAACTACGCGGAGGCCATCACCGCCGCACTTCTCGACCTCGACGATTCCTACGTGGCAGTACAGGGTCCCCCTGGTACGGGCAAGACCTACACGGGCGCTCGTGTCGTCAAGACACTGATCGAACAACATCAGTGGCGAATCGGAGTGGTGGCACAATCACATTCGGTGGTCGAGAACATGCTCGGCGGCATTCTGAAAGCCGGCGTGGACCCTGCACTGGTCGCGAAGAAGGGCAGCCGGAGCAAGACCGCAGAATGGCAGGACATCGCATCCGAAGAATATGCGGGATTCATCGCCGAGGCCGAAGGCGTCGGCTGTGTCATCGGCGGCACTGCGTGGGACTTCTCGAACACCGATCGTGTTCCAGCGGGCAGCTTGGACTTGCTCGTCGTGGACGAAGCAGGCCAATTCGCGCTGGCGAACACCATTGCCGTCGCGATTTCCGCGCGAAACCTGTTGCTGCTGGGCGATCCGCAGCAGTTGCCGCAGGTGAGCCAAGGCACTCACCCCGAACCGGTCGACGAATCGGCACTCGGTTGGCTCGCCGAGGGACACGGCGCACTGCCACCCGAACTCGGCTACTTCCTCGAGAAAACGTGGCGGATGCACCCGGATCTGTGTGCGCCCGTGTCCGCATTGTCGTACGAGGGCAAGCTGCATTCCCAGGAAACCGTGAGTGCGGCAAGAAAACTCGACGGACTCGCTGCCGGAGTACACACGGTGTTCGTCGATCACCGCGGCAATTCCACCTACTCCCCGGAAGAGTCCCAGGAAATCGTTCGCCAGATCCAGGGCCTTCTCGGTACGCCTTGGACCGACCCGAGCGAGTTCGAGGGAACCAGGCCGCTGGAGCAGTCGGACATTCTCGTAGTCGCGGCGTACAACGCCCAGGTGGGCACCGTCGAGCGCGATCTCACCGAGGCCGGTCTCACGGAGGTCGAGGTCGGGACCGTCGACAAGTTCCAGGGCCGCGAGGCTGCGGTGGCAATCGTGTCGATGGCCGCATCTGCCGTCGAGGACGTCCCGCGAGGGATGTCGTTCCTGCTGTCGCGAAACCGTCTCAATGTTGCTGTCTCACGCGGCAAGTGGTGCGCGATCATCGTTCGATCGCACGCGTTGACGCAGTACATGCCCAGTACGCCTGCGGGATTGGTCGAACTGGGCGCGTTCATGAGGCTGACGAGCTAGCCGAAGCCTGTCTTACCCGAAACACTGCCTTACCCGAAGCACTGCCTTACCCGAAGCACTGCCCTTCGCCGCGATAGGTGGGAACCGAGGTTCGGGTGCCGTCGGCTTCGACCACGTACACGCGGTCGAAGCGCTCGCACAGCTCGCCGGCCTTGGCGTGACGGAACCACACGCGGTCGCCGATCGCGATGTTTCCGGCTTCCTTCCCGGTGACCGGCGTCTGGACTTCGCCGGCACCTTCGTTGCGGAGCAGTTTGAGACCGGCGGGCCAGACCGGTGACGGAACGCGGGTGGCTCCGGCAGGTCCGGACGCGATGTATCCGCCGCCGAACAGGGTCGTGACGGACGGCGTCGGTTTGCGCACTGCCGACAGTGCGAAGAACAGCGCCGGATCGGGGCGGAAGGCGCGGTAGCGGTCGAACAGGGTCGGTACGTACAGTCCGGAGCCTGCTGTTACCTCGGTCACCACAGGATCGGCCGAGCTGACCTCCAGCGACCCCGTACCGCCGCTGTTGACGATCTCGAGTGCACCCACGGCATCGGTGACGGCCGCGACCACAGCGCCTCTTCTGGACGCCAGTTCGCGGGCAGAGGCCTTCTTGACCCAACCGATCGGAGCGCTGGTGTCCGGGAGGCCGGCGATCTGGGCTTCGTAGAACATCACTCCGACGACGGAGAATCCGCGCTGACGAGCACGCGCCGCGAGTGCGGCGACCGCGGCAGGTTCGCGCAGCGGCGAGCGTCGTACGCCTAGATGAATCGGACCGATCCGAAGTGACGCATCGACGTCGAGACACACCCGGACAGGCGCATCTCCCGTCGACGCCGAACGAATGAGGTCCAACTGCGCATCGTCGTCGACCATCAAGGTGATCGATGCGAGAGCGGTGTCGTCGGCAGCGAGATCCGCGATGGCGCCACGATCGGCGGTCGGGTACCCCATCAGGATGTCCCGTGCGCCCAGCCCGACCAGCCACAGAGCCTCGCGCAGTGAGTACGCCATGATTCCGCGGAATCCGCCGGACGCGGTCAGTGTGTCGCCGAGAGTTTCAGCCAGAACCGTCCGACAACGAACCGATTTGCTCGCCACTCGCACCGGGGTTCCACCGGCACGGCGCACCAGGTCGGCTGCATTACTGCGCAGGGTGGTCAGATCCAGAGCAGCCAGAGGCGGGTCGAGTTCTCGCGTGGCAGCAGTGAGTCGATCAAGGGTCCGGGTCACAGATGATCCAATCGTCGCGGCGTGCGACCAGTCAATCACCAATCCTGGACGTATGTCCAGGATGGCAGCTCTACTGAGGCGCGACCACGGCTTTATTGGCGATTACCTGAACCATTTCTCCGAACTCGGCAATAGTCGCGTCGGAGTCACGATCGACCAGCCATCGCAGAACAAGGCCGTCGATCATTGCAAGACTCAGTCGCGCAATCGAACTCAACGGCTCCGTCCACACCGTGCCCGATATCTTGGCGCACTCTTCGAGAAACGACACCGCGAGCTCATCCATTATTCGGTACTGCTCAAATGCAACCGCCCCAGCACGTTCGGCTCCGAGATTGCGACTACGCAGTGCCTGCGCGGTAATTTCGTAGGTCAACAACTGGCGATCCGGGGTTGCCTCGATGGTCGGCCACATTCCGGTCAGGCCGATGTGCAGCAATTCCCTGAGCCCCTGCACGCCACTGAGATCCGGCGCATGGCGGACCTGCGCGAACGCATACTGCATCGACGCACTGAGCTGCAGAATGAGCGTTTCACCCATTGCCGCGATCAGCGCTTCCTTGCTCTCGAAGCAGTAATGAACGACGCCGAGCGATACCCCGGCCTCCTCTGCCACCGCCCTTACCGTCACAGAACTGACACCGCGCTGTTCCGCAATAGACAAGGCGGACTCGACCAATTGTGTGCGGCGTTCGTCCGCCGGGAGCCTGTTCAGCATCCAATGATCGTAGAACGCAAATGACAAAATCTTCGCGCAATACTTGCCTGGACGACCGTCCAAGTACATTATTGCGTAATGGCTTCGGACACTTGGCAGAACTGGGCGGGCACTCAAAGCGCCGCGCCGCGTCGCTTTGCGACGCCGACAAATACCCGTGAACTTTCGTCGTTGGTCGCCGAGGCCGCCTCGCGTGGCCAACGCGTGAAGGCCGTCGGCGCCGGCCACTCGTTCACCGGTGTCGCGGTCACTGACGGTGTCCTCGTCAGCCTGGACAACTTGAGCGGAATCGACTCGATCACACCGACCGACGACGGTGCGCTGGTCACTGTTTTTGCAGGCACTCGCCTTCATGCTCTCAACGACGCCTTGTGGCAACGCGGATATGCGATGGCAAATCTCGGTGACATCGACGTCCAGTCACTGGCCGGCGCGACGTCCACCGGCACGCACGGCACCGGCGCACGATTCGGCGGTATCGCCACACAGATTCGCGGAATCGAGGTCGTTCTCGCCGACGGATCCGTCGTTTCCGCAAGCGCCGACGAAAACGTCGAGTTGTTCGAAGCGGGCCGCCTCGGATTGGGCGCAATCGGCATCATTTCGAAGATCACTCTCGCCTGCGTTCCGCGATTCACACTTCGCGCAATCGAGGAACCCGACACGCTGTCTCACATACTGGACACCCTCGAGGGCGATCGCCTGGGCCTGGATCACTTCGAGTTCTACTGGTTCCCGCACACCGATCGTGTCCTGACGAAGAGCAATACGCGACTCCCCGGAGATACCGAACCCGATCCGGTGGGCAAGGTCCGCGCGTTCGTCGACGACGAACTCCTCTCGAACACACTCTTCGAAGGTGTCAACCGCGTTGCCACCCTGGCACCGGCCGCGATCCCGAGAATCAACAACGTGTCGTCCCGATTGCTCGGCGCCCGCGAGTTCACCGATCGCAGCTACCGGGTATTCGCGTCTTCGCGCCGCGTGAAGTTCAAGGAGATGGAGTACGCGATTCCCCGCGAACACGTCACCGAGACACTTCACGAAATCGATCGCTGGATGAAGAAGTCCGGAACCAACGTAGCTTTCCCCGTCGAAGTACGTTTCGCTGCCGCCGACGACCTCTGGCTCTCCACTGCTCACGGACGCGACACCGCATACATCGCGGTACACCAGTACCACCGCCGACCCGAAACCGAATACTTCGCCGCGGTGGAAGCCATCGCGCGCGCCGTCGACGGCCGGCCGCATTGGGGAAAAATGCACAACCGGACCGTCGACGACCTGCGTCCTACGTACGACCGACTCGACGACTTTGTCGCCGTTCGAGACAAGTACGACGCGAATCGTGTGTTCGACAACGAATACTTGCGTCAGGTACTCGGCGACTGACGGTCAGTGCCGCAGCAGTTCCGCTTTTCGCGCATCGCTCGCAAACGAGGCTTTGATCGAGTTCCGGGCGAGGGTGTCTCGCTCGGCCTCCGTCAGACCCAGGGCTCGGCCCAGTTCGGTGAAATTGTCGTCGACATATCCCCCGAAGTAGGCCGGGTCGTCGGAGTTGACCGTGACGATCAAACCCATCTCGAGCATCGATCGAAGCGGATGATCCGACAGCGAATCGAACACCCGCAGACGAACGTTCGACAACGGGCAGACCGTCAGTGGAATCTCCTCGTCGACCAGACGCTCGATCAGGGCAGGATCCTCGAGTGCCCGGACTCCGTGGTCGATCCGCTCGGCGCCGAGAATGTCGAGCGCCTGCCAGATGTACTCGGGCGGTCCCTCTTCACCGGCGTGAGCCACAACGTGCAAACCCTCGGCACGCGCGCGGGCGAACACGTCCTCGAACAGTGACGGCGGGTTGCCGACCTCCGCGGAGTCGAGTCCGAGCCCGACGATCGGAGCCTGCAGGCGAATTATCTCGGAGAAGATCTCCTCGGCGTCTTTGACGGGCTGATCTCGGAGGATGGCGGCGATTGCCGCGCTGCTGAGCCCGAACTCGCGCTCACTCGATGCCACCGCATCCATGATCCCGTCCAGGACCTCGGTCAGCGGAACACCACGGACCACGTGCGCCTGTGGATTGAAGAAGAACTCGGCATGCGCGACGCCGGCGGCAGCCGCGCGGCGGAAGTACGCTCGCGTCAGGTCGGCAAAATCCTCCGCGGTGCGCAGGACGGCCATGTTGGCGAAGTAGAGATCGAGGAACGACTGCAGATCGGTGAACTCGTACCTCGACTTCAGATCGTCGATGTCCTTGTACGGCAAGTCCATTCGATTGCGCTCGGCAAGTCGGTAAATCTGTTCGGGTTCCAGAGAACCCTCGATGTGCATGTGCAGCTCTGCGACAGGTGTAGCCATGTCGGTGTTACCGCCCCTTCCAGACCGGGGCGCGCTTCTCGGCGAACGCCGTCGCGCCCTCGCGTGCATCTTCGGACGCGAACACCGGCGCCATGACCTGCAACTGCTTCGCGAAAGCTTCGTCGTCGGACCAACCGCCGGCCTTGACGATGATCTCCTTGGTGACCGCAACCGCGAGCGGTCCGTTGCGGGTGATGCGATCAGCCAGCTCCAGCGCGCCTTCGAGCGCCTTACCCGGCTCGGTCAACGTGTTCACGAAGCCGTAGCGGTAGGCCTCCTCGGCTGTGAAACTGTCACCGGTCAGGGCCAGTTCCAATGCCTTCTGGTACGGAATCCGCTTGGGCAGGCGCAACAATCCGCCTCCACCTGCGACCAGCCCTCGCTTGACCTCCGGGATACCGAACTTCGCTTCGGACGACGCGACCACCAGGTCGGTGGCAAGCACGAGTTCCGTGCCGCCTGCCAACGCGAAGCCCTCGACCGCCGAAATGATCGGCTTACGCGGCGGCCCTTCCGTGAATCCGAGACCGCGTCCCGGCACGAGTACGTTCTCGCCGGCCACGAATGCCTTCAGATCCATACCGGCACAGAAGTTTCCGCCGGCCCCTGTCAGCACCGCCAAGGACAGATCGTCGTCCGCATCGAGCTCTTCGACCGCAGCGGCCAATGCGTGACTGACCGCCGAGTTGATGGCGTTACGCGCCTCGGGCCGGTTGATGGTGATGATCAGTGTCCGCCCGCGCCGCTCGGTGAGAACCTCGTCCGCCATGATGTCCCTCTCGTTTGTCGACCACGCTCGCGTGACTACGCGACGTTGCGTTCGACAATACGGACGAAGCCATCGGGGTCGATCTGCGCGGTGTCGTGAGTGCAGAACCACCCCTGGGTGAACCTCGTCGAGGTCGCTTGCGGCGAGTTCCAATACCGACGCGTGACACTCGGTCCACGGCACAGCAACTCACCGAAACCACCTGGAGCATCCGGGCCGTACAACGCCACTTCCATTCCACCGAAAGCGATTCCGACGCTTCCGAGGTGGGTGGGTGCCGACTCGGTTGGCAGAATGAGACCAGCCCCACAGGTCTCGGTTTTGCCCCACCCGATCACATGCCGAGCAGCCGGGAACAGGGTCAGCAGCTTGGCTTCCTGTTCGACCGTGATCGGCGACCCGCTGCAATCGATCCACTGCACCGACCTCGAACCGGCACGCGCCGCCGGCCCGAGGGTGAGCAACCGAGGCTCGAGCAGGTCCTCGGGCCGCCCGGTCACGATGTCGACGGTATGCACACTCTCACGCCAGAAGTCGCCGGCGAGGACCACCGTTCCACCGACCACCAACGTCGCGAGCACGTGCACGAATTGCCGTACCGACTTGAAGTCATTGTCCACCAACAGATTGCGCACACCTTCGACGCCGTAATCGCGCGAGTGCAGAATGCCGACGATGGCGGAGAGCACGTTCTCGTTGCTCAACTCGACGCCCAGCATTTCGCCCGAAGAATCGGCGGTGTACGCGAGGATCGCCATCTCCTCCGGGGCGGCACCGTCGTCGATGAACGGAACACCGTGTGGGAGTTCCCCGTCGAGCACCAACACCGAGCCACTGTCCGCGATGACGAAGTCCGCCGCGTCGTCGCTCAGATGAACACCCACGGAGACTGGAACACCGCCGGCGAGAATGACGCCGAGGCACGCCTCCATCCACCTCACCCCGGCGGCGACGCGAATGGCCACACGGTCACCGATCTCGACGCCTCGCGACTTCAGCCCGCCTGCGACCCGCGACGCCTCGGCCCACAACTCCGCGAAGGTGACCTGCTCGCCGTCGACCTCCTCCACCGCGATGCGTGAGGAGAATCGATGAACGGCGATATCGAGGAGTTCGGACAGCGACGGGTCGAGTTGGCTGTACCGAAGCACCCCGTCACCCGCACGGGTGACACGGGCGTCGGCGAGGAGCTGAGTCGAACACGGGTATTCCACAAGCGTCGACCGCATCGATACCTCCACGTCACTGACAACCCACCGGCCATTCGACTATATGACGTGGATCACAGTTCGTGGAGGTCTCTGGCGATAATCGTCGCAAACTTACTTTCCGGAGTAGACCGCTTTGCCCGGTCCGACCTCGAGGAAACTGCGGACAGCGCCGCGTAGGTCATCGGTGGCGAACAGCGCACCGGACACCCCGGGAGTCACCGAATCCGCGTGGGCGATCCCGCCGGAACGCCAGGCCGCCACGATCTGCTTGGTGGCGTCGTGGGCTCGCGTGGGCCCGTCCGCCAACCGGGCCGCCAGGGCACGCGCCGCAGCATCGACATCGTCGTGAACTGCATTGACGACGCCCCACGAGTGCAGGGTTGCGGCGTCGTAGAGATCGCCGGTCATGACCAACTCCCGAGCCCGTCCGGAACCGGCGCGCTCGGCCAAACGCTGCGGTCCACCCATGGACGGCGTCAGACCGACCACTGTCTCGACCAGTCCGAACTTCGCCTTCGGCGCCGCGAGGATGATGTCGCAGGCCAAGGAGATCTCGAAGGCAGCAGTCAGCGTCAGCCCGTGCGCCGCGTAGATGACCGGGCACGGCAACGCCTCGAGCGGATGGCAGATCTGGGCGAACAGTTCGCGCCACAATTCCGCTCCCTGCTCCGGGTTCAGTCCGTCGAACACATGGACGTCGACGCCGGCCGAGTTGACCTTGCCCTCGGCGCGCAGAAGCACAGCGCGCGGTGGGTTTTCGGTCAGCGCTGCAACATCGGCGATGACGGCGTCGAACATGGCCTGATCGAACAGATTGAGTGGTCCGTGCGCGAACGTCAGGACAGCCACCTCGGCACCACCATCGGTGGTGAAGCGCTCGAGACGGGTGGGATGCGATTCGGGAGCAGTCATGCCGCCACACTGCCACATCGAACCGGCCTACGATCGTCGGGTGGACGGTCTGAGAAATGCACTCGCGGACGTTGTGGGACACCGGTTCGTCGTCGACGACGCCGACGTATTGGCGACCCGTTCCACCGACCAGACAGGGCGCTACAGCGGGCGCGCCAGTGCTCTGGTCCGACCCGGAAATACCGCCGAAGTCTCGGCAGTGCTGAACGTGTGCCGCTCGCGCGGCGTACCGGTCACCGTTCAGGGCGGGCGAACCGGTCTGGTCGCCGGGACGGTGCCCGAGCACGACGACGTCCTGCTCTCCACCGAACGCCTCGAGGCGATCGGCGAAGTCGATGTTGCCGCCGGTCGGATCACCGTCGGTGCGGGAGTGACACTCGCGCAGGTACATTCGGCGGCCGCCGCCGCCGGTTTGAAGTTCGGTGTCGACATAGCCTCGCGGGACACTGCGACGATCGGCGGCATGGTCTCCACCAATGCCGGTGGCCTGCACACGGTTCGATACGGGAACATGGCCGAACAGGTGCTCGGACTCGAGGTGGTGCTCCCCGACGGGACCACGGTGCGTCGGTCACCGAAAGTGTTGTCCGACAATTCCGGATACAACCTGCCCGCACTGTGGGTGGGCAGCGAGGGAACTCTTGGTGTGGTCACGGCAGTCGATCTGAAACTACGACGGGTACCGAGTCACCGGGTCACGACGCTGACCGGTTTCGACCGACTGCAAGACGTCGTGGACGCGGGGCGCACGTTGCGCACTCTCGACGGCGTCGACGCACTGGAGTTGGTGGACGGCCGTGGACTCGAATTGGCCGCACGCCATTTGAACGCCGCGGTGCCGACGGGGCGACCGTGGTACCTGCTCGCCGAGGTGTCCGCGGCCCACGATCCGCTGGAAGACCTGGCCGAGCTGCTCGAACGCATCGACCCACCGCAGACCCCGGCAGTGGCGGTCGACGATCCCGGCTCGACGCGTTTGTGGGCGGCGCGGGAGTGTTTCGCCGAAGTGGTCGGACTGTTCGGTCCCCCACTGAAATTCGACGCGGCGCTGCCGCTGGACTCGCTTGCCACCTTCGCCGAGGACGCCGCGGCGGTGATCGCGAGTCGTGCCCCCGAGGCAATTCCGATCCTCTTCGGACATGTCGCCGAGGGAAACATCCACCTCAACGTCCTGAACTGCCCGAACGCCGACACCGTGTACCGCAGCGTCCTCGAACTGGTTCGCGATCACGGCGGAAACGTCAGTTCCGAGCACGGGGTGGGCTCGCTCAAACGCAACTATCTGGACCTGGCCCTCTCTGCGGAGGACATAGCCACGATGTGGGCGATCAAGCGAGCCCTGGACCCGAGCGACTATCTCAATCGTGCAGTGATGTTTCCCGACGCGCTTCGGCACTGACGGCCATCGCGTCGTCGTGTGCGTCGCCGCGCAGAGGCCGAGCGAAGCACACCGAAGCGACGAAGCCGATGAGCAGCACGCCTGCGGGCAGCCAAATCGACTCCGACATCGCCGTGCTGAACGGTTCACGGACGAACTCGGGTAGGTGACCCACTCCGGCTTCGGAACTGCCGCCGGTCAGACCCTGAGCCGCCAATCGTGCGGTGATCAGTGCTCCGATCGCGGCACTGCCGAGAACCGCACCCACCTGCCGGGTGGTGTTGTAGACGCCGGCGCCGGCGCCGGCCTGCATCGGAGGCAGGTTGTGTGTGGCGGTGGCCGCGAGCGGTGACCAGATGCATGCGTTGGCGAAGCCGATCAGGCCGATCGGCAGGAGCAGTTCCCAGATCGCGACGTCGGGAGACATCACCAGTGCGAGCCAGCCCAGGGCGATCGCGAACAGCAGGAAGCCGGTGCCCGCGATGTAGCGCGGATGCGTCTTGTCGACGAGCTTGCCGATGATCGGCGCAAAAATGCCGGTCAGCACGGCCATCGGAACGAGGAGGAGCGCCGACTGCGTCGGGGAGAGTCCGCGAACTGCCTGGGTGTAGAACATCAGCGGAAGGACCATCGACGTGATCGCGAAGCCCATCGCGGTGATCGCGACGTTGGCGAGCGAGAAGTTGCGGTCCTTGAAGAGTTCGAGTGGGAGCAAGGGCTCGTTCTTGTTGCGCGACTGGTAGAACACGAACACCGCGAGCAACACCACACCGGCGCCGATCAGGCTCCAGACGAATCCGTTCCAGTCGTACGAACTGCCTTCCTGGATTCCGAACACGAGCAGGAACATGCCTGCGGCGCTGAGAATCACGCCGGGGATGTCGAACTTGTGCTCGCTGGTCGGCAACGACGGAACAAGCTTCCACGCGAGGAGGAAGGCGATGACACCGACCGGGACGTTGACGATGAAGATCCATTCCCAGCCGAGATTGTCGACCAACACACCACCGGCAAGCGGACCGACCAGCGTCGCAACACCGGCAACCGCGCCCCACAGGCCCATTGCGGCGCCACGCTTGTTCGGCGCGAACGTGCGTGTGATGACGGCCATCGTCTGAGGCGTCATCATTGCGGCGCCCAGACCCTGGAAAGCTCTTGCCACGATGAGCATCTCGACGCTGCCGGACAGACCACACCACAGTGAAGCGCCGGTGAACAGTACGAGGCCGATCATGTACAGGTTCTTCGGTCCGAACCTGTCACCGAGCCGGCCGGTGACGAGCAGCGGCACCGCGTACGCCAGCAGGTACGCGCTGGTGACCCAGACGACCTTGTTGATGTCGGTGCCGAGGTCCTCCATGATCGCAGGGTTGGCGACAGCGACGATGGTGCTGTCCACCAGAATCATGAAGAACCCGATACACAGCGCCCACAGCGCGTGCCAGGGATTGACCTGCTTTTCCATCTTCAGTCCTTAGGTAGTGCGGACGAGCCTGCGGAGCCGGCCAGCCGGTCGAGAAGTTCTTGTGAGAGCCAGGGCATTTCGCCGCTCTCGATGTCTGTCACCAACGCGCCGATCCACTCTCTTTCGGCGACGGTCAGTGCGTGGGCGTAGTCCGCGCCCACCGTGAAGATTCGTGGTTTTTCCGCCGCCTTCAGCGCTTCGTAGTCGGCCTCGAATTTCGCGATCGTCTTGTCGAGGTGCGCGAGACGAATTCGAAGCATCTGACACGCGGTGGACGCGGAGAGGTTGTGCATTTCGGCGAGCGCGAGCGGCAACCGCGGATACTCCCGCACCGGAACCGCCAACATCTCACGTAGTTGATGCTCGAGGGCCTCACGGCCCCGGGCGGTGATCTCGTACGTCGTCCGTTCGGGCCGGTTGCCCTCACGATCGGTCCCGATCGAAGCCAGAAGTTCCTGCTTCTCCAACCGGGAAACCGTGTGATAGAGCGATCCCGGCTTGATCTTCACCAACTGATCGCCCCGGCGAACCGAGGCCAGTTGATACATCTCGTACGGATGCATCGAACGCTCGGACAGCAGGCCCAGAACGGTGATTCCCAGAGGCGTCAGTGACACGTCACCCATGAGTCCCCCTCCCTGACAAGCCGCAATTGACTATTTCTTGACTATTCCACCTGAAATAGTCCACATGGAATATACGACCTCTGTCCATCTCGATCAACCCGTTCGAATCGGACTAGCCTGTAGCGAGTGGACGAACATCACCTCGACATCATCCGACTCGCTTGGGCACGTGAACTGGGCCTCGGCGACTCGGCACTTCGGCCGGCACACACGGCCCGCGTCGTCGGCGACGACATCCACGTTCTCGATCTGGCAGGCTCAGGTGCGATCGTCGGGCCGCAGTGGTTCATCGAGCGCACCGAGGACATCTCCGTCGACGCCCTGCTGCAACCGGCGCGTCTGCTCGAGATCGCCGGCGATCACGGCGGCAGAATCACCGGCCCCGTCGATCTCGCTTTCCTCGGCGACTACACGGACGCGCCGCCCGACGAGCAACTACTGATTTCCCACGACATCGACGACGCCCTCGCCGTCGCTGCGCTGTGCCCACCCGACGACAGCACCACAGCCGACCTCGGGAACCGGACGCGGTGGTTCACCGCCCTCACCGATTCCGCCGAGGTGCTCGGATGCGCGGCATACTCCGAATTTCAGGGATTCGTGGCAGATCTCACGACCCTGACTGCTCCAGCGCATCGCCGTCACGGAATCGGCTGCGCAGTAACGCTTCTCGCTGCGGAGGACGCTCTCGATTCCGGATTGATCCCGCAGCTACGCACAAGTCGCGGCAGTGCGATCGGAGCGACGCTTCCACGTAAAGCCAAATTCGACGTTCTGGGGGCATACGCTCGGGTACACGTGCACCTGCCCAGTTGACACTCGAACGAGAGGGACCGCAGATGAGTACGGAAGACGGCGCGAGCGAACCGACATTCGTCGAAGAGGGTCGTGAATTCAAACGCGACACCAACTACATCCCGACCCGGATCACCGAGGACGGCCGCGACGGTTACCCCGTCGAACCCGGGCGATACCGGTTGATCGTGGCACGTGCCTGCCCGTGGGCAAACCGCGCCATCATCGTCCGCCGCCTGCTCGGCCTCGAAGACGTACTGTCGATGGGCATCTGCGGTCCGGTTCACGACAAGCGAAGCTGGACTTTCGATCTCGACCCGGGCGGCGTCGATCCCGTACTGAAGATCCCGCGACTGCAGGACGCATACTTCGCCCGAGATCCCCACTACCCCAGGGGAATCACGGTGCCCGCCATGGTGGAGATCGCCACGGGCAAGGTGATCACGAACGACTACCCACAGATCACCCTCGACTTCTCGACGCAATGGAAGAAGTACCACCGCGAAGGCGCACCGGATCTGTACCCGGAGCCTCTGCGAAACGAAATCGACGAAGTGGCCGAGTACGTTTTTCGCGACGTCAACAACGGCGTCTACCGCTGCGGTTTCGCCGGTTCACAGCAGGCGTACGACGAGGCATACGACACGCTGTTCGCTCGCCTCGACTGGCTCACCGAACGTCTTGCCCGGCAACGTTTCCTGGTGGGCGACACCATCACCGAAGCCGATGTGCGCCTGTTCACCACGCTGGCGCGGTTCGATCCCGTCTATCACGGCCACTTCAAGTGCAACAGAAGCAAACTCAGCGAGATGCCGGTGCTGTGGGACTACGCGCGCGATCTGTTCCAAACCCCCGGATTCGGTGACACCATCGACTTCACACAGATCAAAGCGCACTACTACATCGTGCATTCCGAGATCAATCCCTCCGGAATCGTGCCCAAGGGACCGGAATTGACACACTGGCTCGAACCGCACGGACGCGAACAGTTGGGTGGCCGACCGTTCGGGGACGGCACACCACCACATCCGCCCATCCCGTCGGAAGTGGTTCCGGCAGAGCACTGGGCCACCAGGTAGGTCGCGGGGGGCTACTCCCCTGCGTACGTGCCGAAACTCCAGTACACACCTTCGGGATCACGGCAGGTGAACCCCCGCGAACCGTAGTCCTCGTTTCGCAATCCCTGCGTGATCGTGGCGCCCGCCGCGACAGCGCGTTCGTGGAGTGCATCGGCGGCGTCCGCGTCGTCCACGACGATGTACACCGAACCGATTCCAGGGGGCAGGCCGGCGATCGCAGAATCGGTGCGCGGCGAACCCAACATGATGCCGCCACCGCCCGGCCAGTCGAGTTGGGCGTGGTCCACCACGTCTCCCTCTCCGTAGACGGCCTTCTCCACGAAACCGAAGGTGCTCACCAGAAAGTGGATTGCCGCACGGGCGTCGAGGTAGCGCAGCGTCGGCCAGATGGTCGTCGAACGAGATTCCGAAGTGGCGGTCATAACACTCGAACTCCTGCCTGGGAAAACTCACGAAGAAAACCGAGTCTCGTACGAGCCTATGGCCCCGGTGATCACCGCCGCCAGCGAAAACTTCACCTATTCTCGAGATACGGTCCACCTCGCTTCAGAGGAGGACAACTGTGGAGGGGCAGCAATGAGCAAGTCGACGAACAACGACAGCGGGCGTATCGAGAAGGTCCTCGTTTCCGTTCTCGACAACGGAAGCCGCCTGCAAGCGCCCGCAGTGGCCAAATACGTCAACCACGTCCGTAAGGCCCACCCCGACGAGTCACCTGCTCAGATCGTCGAGCGGATGGAGAAGATGTTCATTCTCGCCGTGACCGGAAGCGGCAGTGCCGTCGGCGCCACCGCCGCCGTGCCGGGCGTCGGAACGGTCGCGTCCATCGCTGCCGTCGGTGCGGAATCGGCTTTCTTCCTCGAGGCGTCAGCGCTGCTGACGTTGGCAATTGCGTCAGTGCATGGAATCTCCGTACAGGATCACCAGCAACGACGTGCCCTGGTCCTGGCAGTCGCCCTCGGCGAATCCGGTATGGAGATCGTGCAGAAGGCCACCGGAATCACAGCCAAGAACTGGGGAACGGCAATCACGAGCAAGATTCCCGGACCCACGATGAGGGGAATGAACAGCACCCTCGTGCGGAAATTCGTGACCAAGTACGCCGCCAAGCGCAGCGCACTGATCCTCGGCAAGCTCGTTCCGGCCGGAATCGGTGCGGTCATCGGCGGTGCGGGCAACCGTGCAATCGGCAAGGGCGTCGTCAAGAATGCGCGCGAAGCCTTCGGACCGGCACCGGCCAGGTGGACCGACCACCTGATCGTGATGCCTGCCGACGATGCCGCAGTGCTTCCCCAGACGGAGACACGCCGGGCCATCCGCAGATAGCCGTCCGGGCCGTAGGCTCGCATCACGTATTCGCCGCCGACCCGGGAGCAGCATTGACGAACACCGCAATGGGATCCTTCTCTGCCCCCATCGAGATTCGTGGGTTGACGAAGACGTTCAAGGCGGCGCGCGCGGTCAACGACCTGAGCTTCGACGTTCAGGCGGGCTCGATCACCGGGTTTCTCGGCCCGAACGGTTCGGGCAAGACGACCACGTTGCGGATGCTCCTCGGACTGGTGTCACCGACGTCGGGATCGGCCACGATCAACGGCACCCCGATGCGTTTGCTGCCCAACCCGGCTCGGACCGTCGGCGCAGTACTCGACGTCGGCAGTCTCCATCCGAAACGAACGGCGCTCGGACACCTCGAGATCTACGCGGCCGCTATCGGCATGCCGACTCAGCGCGCGGCGCAGGTGCTGGACATGGTCGGTCTGAGATCGGTCGGAGTCCACAAGACCGGCACCTTCTCGCTCGGGATGCGCCAACGCCTGATCCTTGCCACCGCGATGCTCGGTGATCCCGAGATCCTCGTGCTCGACGAACCCGCGAACGGACTCGACCCCGAGGGCATGGCGTGGCTTCGTCAGTTCCTGCAGACCTTCGCCGGTTCCGGCCGAACGGTTCTGATCTCGAGTCACGCGCTTCGTGAAGTCGAAGCGACCGTCGACAGCGTGGTCATCGTCAGCGCCGGCTCACTCGTCTACCAAGGGACCATGGACGAACTTCGCCGCTCGCAGCGCAGTCGACTGCTCGTCTCGTGTTCCAACCCAGCGCTCCTCGCCACGGCATTGGCCGCTCGCGGAATCATCGACGCCCAGATCACGCAGGACGGACGGCTCGCCGTGGGCGGCACCGACACGTCGGTGCTCCCACCGGTGGCATCCGCCGCCGGTGTCACGATCTTCGGCGTCGCAACCGAAGGCGCAGATCTCGAGCAACTGTTCCTCGCGATGACAACACCGCAGTACGCGGTTCCCCAGGTCGGATACCACCGCCCACCCGGTCCCGGTTCCGGACCGGGCTATTACGGCCCTGCCGCATACGGACCTTCCGGAGGACACCGATGACCACGCTCGTGCGCGCGGAGACACTCAAAGTTCTCACCCTGCGCTACTGGTGGGCACTGGCCATCGCACCGGTCGTCGTGGCCGTGCTGATTGCTGCCTCCACCAGGACGTTCGTCGAAGCCGTGGCCGATTCGGCAGACACCACCTTCGACGTCGATGTCGTGTCCACCGGCGTCAGCCTCGGTGTCTCCAACACGCTTGTCCTGGTGTTCGCGGCTGTCTTCGGAGCACTCACCGCCGGATCCGAATTCGGCTACAAAACTCTCACCACGACGTTCCTCACAGCTCGCGGCCGCGACGGAGTCCTTGGCGCAAAACTTGCCGTCGTCGCGGTATTCGCCGTCGGCTACGCGTTGGCGGTCGAAGTAGTCAGCATCGGCGCGATGTTGCTCTTCGGCCGGGACTTCAGCTTCACCACCGATCTCTTCGCGATCTGCGCCGCAGGCATTCTGGCGTGCGCTCTGTGGGCACTGCTCGGCGCCGGGGTGGCACTGCTCACCGGTTCGTCGATGGCCGGTGCCCTCTCGGTCATCCTGTGGTTCGTCTTCGGTGAATGGATCATCCGCGCAGTACTGCTCGCGATGGATCTCGGCGGGGTCGGGGCCGCGCTTCCGGTGTCGGCCACGATCGGCACGATCGTCAATGCGGCCCCGTCGATCGACGTCGACGCGTTCGCGTCCTGGCCGAGCGGCCCGATGATGCTGGCCGCTTGGGTAGTTCTGTTCTGCGGGCTCGGTTGGCTACGGACCAGGACCCGCGACATCACCTGAAAAAGCTGTCTGGGGCCGGGTCTACCGTGGATCTCGATGAACACGATCAACACGGACAGTCCGGTAGCTGGAGAGGTCGATCGAGCTCCGGGCTGGATCCGCCGCTTGGCCCACGCATGCTGGTTGCACCGAAGAGTTGCGATCGGCGCGCTTCTGGTGACCGTCATCGCTTCGGCGATCGACATCTCGTTTCCTCTTCTGACCCGATATGCGCTCGACGCCGCAAGCCAGGAGAACCCAGGCAAGGTGATCGGGTTCGTCGCGCTGGCGATCGCGCTGCTCGCGGTCGTCCGCTTCGCGTGCCAGTACGGCCGACGGATGCTTGCCGGCCGACTCTCGCTCGATGTTCAACACGACTTGCGGCTCGCCCTGCTCGGCTCGCTGCAACGCCTCGACGGACGCGGGCAGGATCAGATCCGCACAGGCCAGGTGGTATCCCGGTCCATCACCGATTTACAACTCGTCCAGGGTTTGCTCGCGATGGTGCCGATGTCCGCGGGTGCGCTCCTGCAATTCGTGCTCGCGATCGGCATCATGGCGTGGCTCTCGCCGCTGTTGACTCTCGTCGCTGTCGCCGTCATCCCCGCAGTAGGGTTGGTGGTGTTCCTGATGCGACCGATGCTCTTCGCCGCAACATGGTCCGCGCAGCAGCGGGCCGCCGACCTCGCCCAACATGTCGAGGAAACCGTCACGGGCGTGCGCGTCGTCAAGGGATTCGGGCAGGAACAACGAGCCGTCGACCAACTCGAAAAGCACAGCCGCACGTTGTATTCGGAGCGTCTTCGCGCCGCGTGGTTGAACGCGAAATTCGCGCCGACCATGGCCGCCTTGCCCCAGCTCGGGCAGGTGGGAGTGATCGCTCTCGGCGGGTATCTCGCACTGCACGACAAGATCACCGTGGGAACGTTTCTCGCGTTCGCCACCTACATCGTGACGATGACCGGAGTCACCCGAACTCTGTCGTCGGTCATCGTCATGGCGCAGCTGGCGCGCGCCGCTGTCGAGCGTGTCTACGACGTCATCAACGCTCAGCCGGACATCGCCGATCCAGACCATCCGGTGGACCTGCCCGACGGTCCTCTCGGCGTCACCTTCGACGACGTGGCATTCGGATTCGACACCGAACGCGACGTCCTGACCGGGCTGAACCTCCGCATAGAACCGGGCGAGACCGTCGCCGTCGTGGGGCCGGCCGCGTCGGGCAAGACCGCGTTGTCCTTGCTTCTCCCCCGGTTCTACGCCCCGACTTCGGGTGTAGTGACCGTCGATACCGCGGGCGAGACGTTCCCCATCGGCGAACTGCGCACAGAACAGCTTCGTGCCGCCGTCAGCCTGGTCTTCGACGAACCTTTCCTGTTCTCGGACACCATCGCCGCCAACATCGCACTGGGGCGCGAGGACGCCTCCGACGAGGACATCCGCGCCGCAGCTGCACTGGCACAGGCGGACACCTTCATCGAGGCACTCCCGGACGGATACGACACCGTTGTCGGTGAACGAGGTCTGACGCTGTCGGGCGGCCAGCGTCAGCGCATCGCACTTGCCCGAGCCCTCCTCGTCGACCCACGGATCCTGGTCCTCGACGACGCGACCTCCGCAGTCGATGCGGCAACCGAGGCTGCGATCTTCGACGCGTTCCGGGCCAGACGGCGCCAGACCACGCTGATCCTCGCTCACCGGCGGTCCACCCTGACGCTCGCAGACCGGGTCGCGGTTCTCGACGGCGGACGGATCATCGACTCCGGAACCGTGGACGAACTGGAAGCGCGATGTCCGCTCTTTCGTGCCCTGTTCTCCTCGCCGCCGGAACTACCGGCCGAACTCGACGACGTCGACTCCGATGCTTTCGGACGTGACCGCAGCGAGCCCACAGCCGAGCAGTTGTGGCCGCAGGCTCCGGAATCCGAAGCCGACAGCACTACCGCTTCGGCGCAGGGTGCGGGCGGACCGATGGCCGGAGCGCTCAGCGGAATCGCGGTGACTCCGTCCCTGCGGGCAGCAGTCGACGCTCTCCCACCCGCACGTGAAGACCCCGGAATCGCTCCTGAGAGCCTGCGCGAATCGAATCCACAGTTCTCACTCCGACAGATCTTGAGGCCGGTCCGCTGGGTTCTACTGGCGGTTGTCGTGTGCCTTGCCCTGGACTCCGCAGCGGCGATCGCATTTCCCTCCCTCGTCAGATACGCGATCGACCACGGAGTCGTGACCGCGGACAGCAGCACGCTCTGGATAGCGACGGCATTCGGCGCGCTCCTGGTCGCAGCGGACTGGGTCGTCGTGGCGGTCATGACGGTGCTCACGGCCCGAGCCGGTGAACGCGTGCTATTCGGGCTCCGCGTCCGCAGCTATGCACACTTGCAGCGCCTGGGTCTGGACTACTACGAACGGGAATTGTCCGGCCGCATCATGACGCGTATGACCACCGACGTCGACGCGCTCTCGTCGTTCATCCAAACCGGTATGTCGACGGCGATCGTGAGCGTCCTGACCGTCGGCGGAATTTCGATCGCCCTCCTGGCGACCGACGTGACGCTCGGCCTGGTGGCGCTGGCCGTCATCCCACCGCTCGTGGTCGCGACCGTGGTCTTCCGCAAGATCTCCTCGGTTGCCTACAGCCAGTCCCGCGAACGGATCTCGCTCGTCAATGCCGACTTCCAGGAGAACATCGCCGGTCTGCGAGCGGCTCAGGCCTACCGCCGCGAAGAAGGTGCTGCGCGTAGGTTCGCAGAACGCTCCGAGAGCTACCGCCGATCGCGGATGCGGTCGCAGCGAGCCATTTCGATCTACTTCCCTTTCATTTCGTTCCTGTCCGACCTCGCGTTGGCCGCGGTCGTGTTCGTCGGTGCGCACCAGATCGCGAACGGATCGACTTCGCCCGGCGTACTGATCGCTTTCGTGCTCTACCTCGGTCTGCTGTTCGGACCGATTCAGCAACTCTCACAAGTGTTCGATGGTTACCAACAGGCAAACGTCGGATTGCAACGAATCGGCGACCTGCTGCGCACTCGCAGTTCGATCGAGACTGCCGACAGCGAGGATTTGATCGCGATCTCCGGACGACTCGACGGCGCCGTCCATCTCGACGGGGTCGGGTTCCGGTACTCGGGTGCGGACGTCGACGCCCTCTCCGATTTCGATCTGCAAATCCCGCCGGGCACGACCGTCGCTCTGGTCGGCCGAACCGGTGCCGGGAAGTCGACGGTCGTGAAGTTGCTCGCCCGCTTCTACGACCCGACGTCCGGATCGGTCGACGTGGACGGAACCGACATCCGGAACTTCCACCTCTCGCAGTACCGACGTCGCCTCGGCGTGGTCCCACAAGAAGCCCATCTGTTCACCGGCACGGTCGCCGACAACATCGCGTACGGCAGGCCGTCGGCGTCGCACGCGGAGATCGAGGAAGCGGCACGTTCCGTCGGCGCACTGAATTCGATAGCCGACATGCGTGGAGGCATGAATCATCCCGTCGGCGAGCGCGGCCAGGGGCTCTCGGCAGGCCAACGCCAACTGATCGCATTGGCCCGTGCCGAACTCGTCGACCCGGACCTTCTGCTCCTCGACGAGGCGACCGCGACGCTCGATCCCGCGACCGAACGAATGGTGCTCGAAGCAAGTCGGTCGGTCACCCGGAAACGGACTTCCGTCGTCGTAGCTCACCGCCTCGCGACAGCTGCCCGAGCGGACCTCGTTGTCGTAGTTGACCGGGGACGTATCGTTGAATACGGCCCGCACGATGTTCTGCGGTATGCCGGTGGTCACTACTCGGGACTCTGGGATGCATCGCAGGCGCGTGAGGGGAATAATCTGACGTCGAGAACTGTCATCGAAGGCAACCCCGTCGCGTGACAGTCGGCACGGATTTGTACCGCCGAGAGGTAGTGCGCGATCGCAAGATCACGGACTTCCGTGAGACAGCTCACAAATTGTGTGCCGCACAATTGCTCGTCACACGCTCGGGCTAATCTCATGTATATAGGCGCTCTGATCGGGTACCGAAATAGAAACGAGGCGAACACCTGCCGTGAGCAGCAGTTCTACATCCCAATTCGGACAGAACCAGTGGCTGGTTGACGAGATGTACCAACGCTTCCAGGACGATCCGTCGTCCGTGGATCCCAGTTGGCACGAATTCTTGACCGATTACTCGCCGGACTCGGCGAACACGGGAGGTGGAAACGGGACTGCCTCGAACGGCAACGCGGCTGCACCCGCCGCTGTTGTAGCTCCGCCTGCTGCTCCCAAGGCCACGCCTCCCGCCCCCAAGACCGCACCTCCTGCGCCGGCTGCCAAGGCTGCCGCTTCGGCCCCCGCGAAGACGGCAGCGCCCGCCGCCAAGGCCGCCCCGGCCCAGCCCGCAGCAGCCAAGCCCGCGGCCGCTACTGCGAAGCCCGCCCCTGCCGGCGGAGCCGAGGAAACCAAGGTTCTCCGCGGCGCCGCAGCCGCAGTCGTCAAGAACATGTCGCTCTCGCTCGAGATCCCGACTGCAACCAGCGTGCGTGCCATCCCCGCGAAGCTGATGTTCGACAACCGCATCGTCATCAACAACCACCTCGCGCGTACCCGCGGCGGCAAGATCTCGTTCACCCACCTCTTGGGTTACGCGATCGTCCAGGCAGTCAACGCGTTCCCCAACATGAACCGGCACTTCGCCGAAATCGACGGCAAGCCGAACGCGGTCACGCCCGAGCACACCAATCTCGGACTCGCGATCGACCTTCCCGGAAAGGACGGCAACCGCTCACTGGTAGTTGCCGCCATCCGGAACACCGAGTCGATGAACTTCGTCCAGTTCCACGCGGCATACGAGGACATCGTCCGACGCGCCCGTGAAGGCAAGCTCACCGGCGAAGACTTCACCGGCGTCACCATTTCGCTGACCAACCCGGGCGGTATCGGCACGGTTCACTCCGTTCCTCGCCTGATGAAGGGCCAGGGCGCCATCATCGGTGCCGGCGCGATGGAATACCCCGCCGAGTTCCAGGGCGCCAGCGACGAGAAGCTGGCCGAGATGGGCGTCGGCAAGTTGATGACTCTCACCTCGACCTACGATCACCGCATCATCCAGGGTGCCGAGTCGGGCGATTTCCTGCGCACGATCCACAACCTGCTGATCAGCGACGAGTTCTACGACGAGATCTTCCACGCGCTCGGCAACCCGTACGAGCCGGTGCGGTGGCGCAAGGACGTGCCGGAAGGCGCTGTCGACAAGAACACCCGCGTTCTCGAACTGATCGCTGCATACCGTGACCGCGGCCACCTCATGGCCGACACGGACCCGTTGCAGTTCGTCAAGGACAAGTTCCACAGCCACCCCGACCTCGACGTCATCAGCCACGGCCTGACGCTGTGGGATCTGGACCGTGAGTTCAAGGTCGGCGGCTTCCACGGCCAAGAGAAGATGAAGCTGCGCGACGTGTTGAGCGTGCTGCGCGACGCGTACTGCCGCCACGTCGGCGTCGAGTACACGCACATCCTCGAGACGGATCAGCGTCAGTGGATCCAGGACCGCGTCGAGGGCCATCACGCCAAGCCTTCGGTCGCTCAGCAGAAGTACATCCTGAGCAAGCTCAACGCCGCCGAGGCCTTCGAGACGTTCCTGCAGACCAAGTACGTCGGCCAGAAGCGCTTCTCGCTCGAAGGCGCCGAAGCCGTCATCCCGATGATGGACGCCGTGATCGACCAGGCCGCCGAGCACCAGCTCGACGAGGTCGTCATCGGCATGCCGCACCGTGGCCGTCTCAACGTGCTTGCCAACATCGTCGGCAAGCCGTACTCCAAGATCTTCACGGAGTTCGAGGGCAACATGAACCCGGCAGCCGCTCACGGCTCCGGCGACGTGAAGTACCACTTGGGTGCCAGCGGAACGTACATCCAGATGTTCGGTGACAACGACATCGCTGTCTCCTTGACCGCAAACCCGTCGCACCTCGAGGCCGTCGACCCGGTTCTCGAAGGCCTGGTCCGCGCCAAGCAGGACATCCTCGACAAGGGTGAAGAAGGCTTCACCGTCCTGCCGCTCATGCTGCACGGTGACGCTGCATTCGCCGGTCAGGGCGTTGTCGCCGAGACGCTCAACCTCTCGCTGCTTCGCGGTTACCGCACCGGTGGCACCGTGCACATCGTTGTGAACAACCAGGTCGGCTTCACCACCGCTCCGGAACATTCACGCTCGTCCGAGTACTGCACCGACGTCGCGAAGATGATCGCCGCACCGGTCTTCCACGTCAACGGCGACGACCCCGAGGCTTGCGTCTGGGTTGCTCAGCTGGCCGTCGACTTCCGTGAGAAGTTCGGCAAGGACGTTGTCATCGACCTCATCTGCTACCGCCGTCGCGGTCACAACGAGGGCGACGACCCGTCGATGACCCAGCCGGCCATGTACGACGTCATCGACACCAAGCGCAGCGTTCGTAAGAGCTACACCGAGTCCCTTATCGGCCGCGGTGACATCTCGCTCAAGGAAGCCGAAGACGCACTTCGCGACTACCAGGGCCAGCTCGAACGGGTCTTCAACGAGGTCCGTGAACTCGAAAAGTTCCAGCCCGAACCGTCCGAGTCCGTCGAACTCGACCAGACTCCCCCGGCTCGCCTGACCACGGCTGTCGCTCCCGAGGTTCTCGAGCGCATCGGAGACGCGTTCGTCAACGTCCCCGAGGGCTTCACCGTTCACCCGCGCGTCAAGCCGGTTGCCGAGAAGCGCCGCGAGATGGCCCGTGAGGGACATGTCGACTGGGCGTTCGCAGAATTGCTCGCGTTCGGCTCGTTGGCCGAGCAGGGTGCCTTGATCCGCCTCGCGGGTCAGGACTCCAAGCGAGGAACGTTCACGCAGCGTCACTCGGTCCTCATCGACCGCAAGACCGGCAACGAGTACAGCCCGATCGCCAAGATCGCTGCCGACGCCGAAAACGGCGGCAAGTTCATGGTTTACGACTCCGCACTCACCGAGTACGCAGGTCTGGGCTTCGAGTACGGCTACTCGGTCGGTAACCCCGACGCTCTGGTCCTGTGGGAAGCGCAGTTCGGTGACTTCGTCAACGGCGCGCAGACCATCATCGACGAGTTCATCTCTTCGGGTGAGGCCAAGTGGGGTCAGCTCTCCGACGTCGTGCTGCTCCTGCCGCACGGTCACGAGGGTCAGGGTCCGGACCACACCTCCGGTCGCATCGAGCGTTTCCTTCAGCTGTGTGCAGAAGGCTCGATGACCGTTGCGGTTCCGTCGACCCCGGCCAGCTACTTCCACCTGCTGCGTCGCCATCACCTCGACGGCATCCGCCGTCCGCTGGTGGTTTTCACGCCCAAGTCGATGCTGCGTAACAAGGCTGCCGTCAGCAACGTCGAGGACTTCACGACGGGCAAGTTCCGTTCGGTCTTCGAGGAGCCGGCATACGAGAGCGGCGAAAGCGCACGCGAATCGGTCAAGCGGGTTCTGCTGGTCAGCGGCAAGCTGTACTGGGAACTCCTGGCGAAGAAGCACAAGGACGAGCGTGACGACATCGCCATCGTGCGCATGGAGCAGCTCTACCCCGTGCCGAAGCGTCGCCTCAAGGAGACCCTGGACCGTTACCCGAATGCGGATCAGTTCCGTTGGGTCCAGGAAGAGCCCGCAAACCAGGGTGCGTGGCCGTTCCTCGGGCTGGCTCTGCCGGACCTTCTGCCGGAGACCTTGACCGGTATCAAGCGCATCTCGCGTCGTCCGATGTCCGCTCCCTCTTCGGGATCGAGCAAGGTCCACGCGGTGGAGCAGCAGGAGATCTTGGACGAGGCGTTCCTGCCGACCAACTGATCTCAGTAATTTGACAAGGGCCGGGCCCCACATTCCGCAAGGAGTGTGGGGCCCGGCCTTTCTGCGTTCACGTCAATTCGATTGCAGCAGACCCAGATCCGGCCCGGCATCGAAGCCGACGGCGGCCAGTGCCAACGCAGGTAACGACTGAACCGTCAGGTCGATCAGTTCCTCGCGGGTGATGGCGGGCGCTCGGAGCCAACTGATGGTGGCTTCCTCGACAAACGCGATCCAACCGCGAACGGCCAACTCCACCTGAGGTGTTCGAGTCAGGCCGATCTTCGGGAGCTGATCGAGGGTTCTCTTGGCCATGATGTCGCGAGTCTGCTCGAACACCTCACGCATCTGCGGATCCCCGCTGGCGGTCCCCCGGAGCAGCGAGACGTAGGTATTGCGGTTCTCGGTCACGTAGTCGACGTACGACGCCAGCACCGAGCGGAGGGTGAGCATCGGATCGTCCGACTCGCTCGGCTCGGTGCGCTGGAGCATCTGTTCACTGCTGTGTCGGACGATCGCCAGATGGAACTCGCTTTTCGACGCGAAGTAGTGGAACAGAAGCCCCCGCGAGACACCAGCCTGATCGGCGATGTCCTCGACGGAAATCTGTTCGAGCGGCCGTTCGGCCAGCATCCGCGCCCCGAGGTCGATGAGTTGCGCTCGGCGTTGCGCAGGGTCGAGCCGTGTTCGCTTTACTGCGTCCATGCCCAATAGACTACTGAATATTCGTCAATAAGCTATTGACCGTGACTCAATAAAGGCATATCGTTCCCTACATGAGTCTTCCAGTTACAGATACCTCAGCACCTGCCGCGGATACTCGCCACGTCGGCACACTGATCATCGGCAGTGGTTTCGCCGGTCTCGGTGCGGCGATCAAACTGGCACAGGCCGGCATCACGGACTACGTCGTTCTCGAGCGCGGCAACGACGTCGGCGGAACCTGGCGTGACAACAGCTACCCGGGCGCCGCGTGTGACGTGCCGTCGCATTTGTACTCGTACTCTTTTGCACTCAATCCGGAGTGGACGCGCTCCTTCTCCACTCAGCCCGAGATCTACAAGTACATCCAGTCGGTGGCCAACCGCCACAAGGTGCTCGACAAGCACATCTTCGACTGCGACGTTCTCTCCGCACGCTGGGACGAGGCGTCTGCTCGGTGGCACGTCAGCACCAACAAGGGCGAATTCGTCGCAAAGATCGTCGTCTCGGCCGTCGGCGCATTGTGTGAGCCTTCACTTCCGGACATCAAGGGCATCGACGGCTTCAAGGGCGAGATCTTCCACTCCTCGCGTTGGAACCACGACGCCGATCTGACCGGCAAGCGTGTGGCCGTCATCGGAACCGGCGCCTCGGCCATCCAGATCGTGCCGGCCATCGGCAAGAAGGTCTCGCATCTCGACGTGTACCAGCGCACGGCGCCGTGGATCCTGCCCCGCGCAGACCGCGAGTACACCAAGATCGAGCACCTCGCGTTCAAGTACCTCCCCGGCTTCCAGAAGTTGTGCCGCACCGGTATCTACTGGATGCGAGAGACGCAGGTCGTCGGCCTGGCCAAGGCGCCGGTCTTCATGAAGCCGTTGCAGTTCGCCGCCGAGCGTCACCTGAAGGCCCAGATCAAGGACAAGGATCTTCGCAAGAAGGTCATGCCCAACTTCCAGATCGGCTGCAAGCGCATGCTGATCTCGAACAACTACTTCCCCACCCTCGCCCAGGACAATGTCGACCTGGTGACCGAAGGCATCGAGGAGGTCACCGCCAACGGGATCGTCTCGAAGACCGGCATCACCCGTGAGATCGATGCCATCGTCGTGGCGACCGGATTCCACGTCACCGACTCCCCCACCTTCGCGGGAATCTTCGGCAAGGACGGACGCTCGCTCGCCGAGGTCTTCGAAGAGACCGGCATGCAGGGATACAAGGGCGCGGCAGTTGCCAACTTCCCCAACATGTTCTTCCTCGTCGGACCCAACACCGGCCTCGGACATTCGTCGATGGTCTTCATGATCGAGTCGCAGATCAACTACCTGGTCGACGCGATCGCCACCATCGACAAGTACGACATCGGCACCATCGAGGTGCGCAAGGACAAGCAGGACAAGTACAACAAGGACCTGCAGGCAGCTATGTCCAAGAGCGTGTGGAACAACGGCGGTTGCGCCAGCTGGTACATGGACAAGCACGGAAACAACACCACCCTGTGGCCTGGCTTCACCTTCCAGTTCCGCAACGCCACCAAGCATTTCGACCTCGCGGCATACCGCAGCGTCGCCACCTCGGATCTCGGCGCCGTCGGCACCGCGACCACTTCACAGATCGACCTCGACGACGAGAAGGCAGTAGCACAATGAGTGATTTTGCAGGCAAGGTCGTAGTCATCACCGGAGCGGGATCGGGCATCGGTCGCGCACTAGCACTGAACCTGGCCGGCCAGGGCGCCAAGTTGGCGATCTCCGACGTGGACACCATCGGGCTCGCCGAGACAACGCGTCTGGTGGAAGCCATCGGCGCCGAGGTGAAGTCGGACCATCTCGACGTCACCCAGCGCGAAGCGGTTCTCGAGTACGCCGACGCGGTTGTCGCCCACTTCGGCAAGGTCAACCAGATCTACAACAACGCCGGAATCGCCTACCACGGCACTTTCGAGAAGTCCGAATTCAAGGACTTCGAACGTGTCATGGACGTCGACTTCTGGGGAGTTGTCAACGGCACCAAGGCATTCCTCCCCCACGTCATCGCCTCCGGCGACGGGCACGTCGTGAACGTGTCGAGCCTCTTCGGTCTGCTGTCGATGCCGGGTCAGAGCGCATACAACTCGGCCAAGTTCGCCGTTCGCGGTTTCACCGAGTCGCTTCGCCAGGAAATGCTGATCGCCAAGCACCCGGTGAAGGTGACCTGTGTGCACCCGGGCGGAATCAAGACCGCCATCGCACGCAACGCCACCGCAGGCCCGGGTGAAGATCTTGCGGTCTTCTCCGAGTTCTTCGACCGCAAGCTCGCGCGCACCACACCGGAGGACGCCGCCAAGACGATCGTCAACGGTGTTCGGAAGAGCAAGCCGCGAGTTCTCATCGGGATGGACGCAATCGCACTCGACGCCTGGGTTCGCCTCGTAGGATCGGGCTACCAGCGCATCGTCGCGATCGTCGCCGGCCGAATGATGCCCAAGTCCAGCTGAGTTCGTTTCACAGCGCAGTTCGTTTCACAGCGCAGTTCGCACAAAGAGTCAGGAGCCCTGCCGGTGAGCACGTTCACCCTTCCGCTGCCCGTGGTCGCATTCTTGTTGAAGCCGTACTTCCGTCTGGCTTTCAACTCGCGGCTGCCGTATCGGATTCAACGTCTGTTGCTCGAGGCCGGGGCACCGCTACAGCAGGTTCCAGCGGGCGCCGTAGTGCGCCCGCTGGAGCTGGCTTGCCGACCGGCAGAGAAGATCACCGTCGGCGCAACCGAGCGCCCCACCGCAGTTCTCTACCTGCATGGCGGGGCGTACACGCTGGGTTCGCTGTCCACACACCGTTCTCTCGCAGCTCATCTCGCCCGTGAGTCGTCCAGTGCGGTCTTCACCTTGGACTACCGTCTCGCGCCGGAGAATCCGTATCCCGCCGCTCTCGACGACGCGGTCTCAGCCTTCATGCAGTTGGTCACCGAGTTCGACTATTCGGAAGACCGCGTTGCCATCGCCGGCGATTCGGCCGGTGGCGGCCTGGCCGCGGCGACCGCTATCCGTCTGATCGAGCGTCACGGCGTGACCCCCGGCGCGCTTGCACTGATCTCACCGTGGGTCGATCCCGGCGATCGGGGTGCCACCAAAAAGGCCGACCTGGTGGTCAACACAGCGTGGTCCTTCGACGCCGCCGACGCCTACCTTGCCGGAGGCGACCGTACTGATCCTGGCTACGCGCCGATGCACGGCAAGCTCGACGGGTTGCCGCCCACCAGGATTCACGTCGGTTCCGAGGAAGTCCTCTACCCGCAGATCATGACGTTCACCGACAAGCTCTCCGCTGCCGGCGTCGACGTGTCCCTGGTGGAGTACGCGCGACTGTGGCACGTGGCTCACGCACAGGCGTCACTGGTGAAGGAAGCAGCAGACGCCGTTTCCGACCTCGGCCAGTTCATCGCATCGAAACTGATTCGTGCCAAGGATGATTCGAGTTCAGCAGTGGGCTCGAACAGTCACTGACGGGTGTCCCACCAGGTGCGGGCGACTTCCGAGGCTGACGCCTTGCCGGTCCGCACCTGCTCGATCATTGCGGCGAGATCGGTGGTGGACAGTTCACCGGCAACGACGCTGAGCGCCTTGACAGCCGAATCTCCCAGTGCGCCCGCTCGAAAGAGCGGAACGACATTCTGCGCAGCCAGAACGTGATTCGAATCAGCGAGCACTGTGACGGCATCGGATTGTGCCAACGCCGAGAGCGTCGTGGTTCCGAATACTTGTGCACCGGGTACGTCTGCCGGCGTTGCCTGATCGACACCGGCGAAGACACACTCGGCGCCCTCGGCCAACTGTTCCACTGCCCCGTCCTCGACGAATCTCGCGGAGACGAGCGGCGTCGCCGCGGCACACGAAGGAGCAAAGGCTTCTATCGTCTTCGCTCCCAACGACTGTGCGTATCCGTTGTCGAGTGCGAGGACCGCACGATCTTCGGCCATCGCATAGTCGGAGACCGAAAGACCCTCCGGCAGAGAGCGACTCAAGGCTTCGAAGACGTCGTCGGCCTTGCGGGCCGGGGATGAAGGGTCGTAGTGATCGAGCAGCGCGCCGGTGAACTCGGGCACCAAAGTGACTCGCGCTGCGTCCAGAGCCTCGAGTGATTGGTTTCGGCCACCACCCACCGATTCGACGCGAGCCGACAGGCCGGAGGAGGAGAGCACCGTCGAATACACCTCGGCCAACACCGAACTCTCCACCGATGCGTCAGCAGCCACCACGATCTGGTCACGAGACTCCGCTTCGGCACCCTCTACCACCGAATCACCGTTTGCGCATCCGCTGAGAATCGGCAGGACCATCAGTGCTGCAACAACAGTCGAATACTTCGTGCGTGTGCTCTTCACCGAAATCCTCACATCCAATCCCATGGATCGAAAACCGTGCCATGTCGGTACCTATCGTTACACTTGTCGGGCGATGCGCGGTAACCAGTCCTGACGCAGCCACTCGGTGGCGGCGCCGTCGGAGTCACTCGGGTGGCTTCGCCACAAGGGAATGGTTTCCGACGCCCGAAACACGGGACGCCCGAAAAACCGGAAGGACGCTCATGCGCACCTCACGATTTCGTTCCAACCGTTGGCTCGTAGCCGCGGCAACCGTTGTCTCTCTGACTGCACTGACAGCGTGCGGTAGCAGCGACGGTGACTCCAACAGCGATCCCAACGCGATCGTCGTCGGCTCCGCCAACTTCACCGAATCCGAGACGATCGCCAACATCTACGCCGAAGCACTGCGTGTCAACGGGTTCGATGTGTCCACGTCGTTCAACGTCGGCAGCCGCGAGGCGTACATTCCGGCACTCAAGGACGGGTCCATCAGTGTCATTCCGGATTACACGGGAAATCTCCTGCAGTACTTGGATCCCGACAGCACGGCCACCAGCTCCGCTGACGTCCTCGCTGCTCTTCCCGCAGCTCTCGGGTCGGAATTGGCAATTGCGACGCCTGCATCCGCCGAGGACAAGGACGCCGTCGTCGTCACGAAGGAAACCGCTGACAAGTGGAACCTGAAGACGATCGCCGATCTGGCTCCGCATTCCGCCGAGGTCAAGTTCGGTGCTCCGGCCGAGTTCCAGGAACGTCCAGCCGGATTGCCCGGTTTGAAGTCCAATTACGGCCTCGACATCTCGGCAGCCAACTTCGTTCCGATCGCCGACGGCGGTGGACCGGCAACCGTGAAGGCTCTCTCCTCCGGTGACATCACCGCGGCAAACATCTTCACGACGTCGGCCTCCATCCCGGAGAACAACTTCGTGGTTCTCGAAGACCCGAAGAACAATTTCCCGGCTCAGAACGTGGTGCCGGTGCTGCGCGCGTCGAAGTCTTCCGACAAGTTGAAGACAGTCCTCGATGCGGTGTCCGCCAAGCTCACCACCGAAGAGTTGTTGGCACTCAACGTCCAGGTGTCCGGCGACACCAAGACGGAGCCGGCAGCGGCGGCCAAGGCGTGGGTGACGGCGCAGGGCCTCGACAAGCCGGTCTCGTAGTCACGTGATCACCTTCGAGGGCGTCACCAAGCAGTATCCGGACGGCACCACCGCCGTCGACCGTCTCGATCTCACCATCGAGGCCGAGTCGTTCACGGTGTTCGTGGGGCCGTCCGGGTGCGGCAAGACGACGTCGATGCGCATGATCAACCGGATGATCACACCGACGTCGGGCAAGATCTTCGTCGACGGTCGTGACATCGCCCAGACCGACGCGGTGAAACTGCGTCTCGGTATCGGGTACGTCATCCAGAACGCCGGCCTGCTTCCGCACCGCACCGTGATCGACAACGTCGCAACGGTTCCGGTGCTGCGCGGTGAGTCCCGCCGCGCCGCCCGTAAAGCCGCGTTGGGTGTGCTCGAACGAGTCGGTCTGGACATCTCACTTGCCACCCGCTACCCCGGGCAACTCTCGGGTGGACAGCAACAGCGTGTGGGAGTTGCGCGTGCATTGGCGGCCGATCCGCCGATCCTGTTGATGGACGAGCCGTTCAGCGCCGTCGACCCCGTCGTGCGTGAGGATCTGCAGACCGAAATGCTCCGTCTGCAAAGCGAACTGAAGAAGACGATCGTCTTTGTCACCCACGACATCGACGAGGCAGTCAAACTCGGTGATCACATTGCCGTCTTCGGTCCCGGCGGGCGGCTTCAGCAGGTGGCGGCACCTCGCGACGTGTTGGCCGCTCCGGCAACGGATTTTGTCGCCGGATTCGTCGGACGCGATCGCGGCTATCGGGGATTGTCGTTCCGCGCTGCCGACGAGGTTCCGTTGCACCCTGTACGCACGGCCGTCGAGAACGAATTGAAGGCTCTACGTCTCGAATTGGGCGAATGGGTTCTCGTGGTCACGGACAACGGAACTCCGCAGGGATGGATCGACGTGACCGGCGTCGAAGGCCTGCGCTCGGGACGAACCCTTGCTCAGTCGACGTCTGCCGGTGGTTCGCTGTTCTCCCCCGGCGGCGATCTCCGCCAAGCACTCGATGCGGCAATCTCGTCGCCTTCCGGTATCGGCGTTGCCGTCGACGGCGAGGGCGCGGTCATCGGCGGGATCCTCGGTTCCGAAGTCGTGGCGAAATTGGCAGATCAGCGTCGACGCGAGGACGAGGAACGCAACCGCGTCGCCTTCACCGAGGGATTCGGGTCGTAGCGGCATGCGCTGGCTCATCGACAATTTCTCGACGGTCGTGGATTACTCGAAGACCCATCTGTATCTGGCACTGCTTCCTTTGCTGATCGGTCTCCTGATTGCCGTTCCGGTCGGAACAGCGATCCGCAACGTCAGATGGCTGCGCCGAATCACGTTGACCCTGGCGAGCATTGCGTTCACGATTCCGTCGCTCGCGCTGTTCGTCACCATCCCCCAGTTGTTCGGACTCAAGACCCTTGATCCTCTCAACGTCGTGATCGCACTCAGCGTGTATGCGACGGCACTGCTCATCCGGGCAGTACCCGAAGCACTCGACTCGGTGCCGGACAACGTCATCGACGCCTCCACCGCCGTCGGTTTCACACCACTACGACGCGCTCTGACGGTCGAGTTGCCATTGGCGCTGCCGGTGATGATCGCGAACATCAGAGTTATTGCCGTTACCAATATTTCGCTGGTGTCAGTCGGATCTCTGATCGGAATCGGCGGGCTTGGAGTCCTGTTCAAACAAGGCTACGACCGCGACTATCCCGACCAGATCGTTGCGGGCATCATCGCGATCGTCGTGCTGGCACTGGCGCTCGATCTGATCCTGTATCTGATCGGCCGATTCCTGACCCCGTGGACCAGAACGTCGACCTCGTCGAAGGTTCCCGCCGTCCTGTCAGCCGAGGGGGAACCCGTATGAGCATCTTCACCGGGGCCTGGGACTTCATCGTCGATCCCGGAAATTGGAGCGGCGACACCGGAATCGGCACCCGCATCCTCCAGCACCTCTGGTACAGCGTTCTGGCCGTGGCACTTTCGGCTGTGATCGCGGTGCCCATCGGATTACTCATCGGCCATCTGCGTCGCGGTGAGATCGTGGTCGTCAGTCTGGTCAACGCACTGCGGTCACTGCCCACTCTCGGCCTGCTGACCTTCCTCGTTCTTCTCATGGGTCTGGGAGTGATGCCGCCGATTCTCGCCCTCGTCATTCTTGGTATTCCCCCACTACTCGCCGGCACGTACGCCGGAATCGCCAGCGTCGACCGCGGCGTCGTCGAGGCCGCACGGGCGATGGGTATGACCGAACTCCAAGTGCTCTTCCGCGTCGAGATACCCAATGCGCTGCCATTGATTCTCGGCGGACTGCGTAACGCAACACTGCAGGTGATTGCCACGGCAACGGTCGCCGCCTACGTCAACCTCGGCGGCCTCGGCCGGTACATCTTCGACGGTCTCGCACTCTACAAGTACGACCGAGTCGTCGTCGGCGCAATCCTGGTCGCGGTTGTGGCTCTCGTCGTGGACGGCTTACTGGCGCTGGTGGTCTGGGCATCGGTTCCCGGGACCGGCAGGCTGCGCCGAACACCCGACCTCACTCGTCTGTAGCTCTCGGTACACACGAAAAAGCCCCGATCGGAACCTTGTGTGCGGGTTCCGATCGGGGCTTTCGTAGTCCCTCTTAGCTGGTCACGCCCTCAGCATGCGCTGCGGCCGCGACGGCTTCCGCTACTGCGGGTGCCACGCGAGGGTCGAGTGGGCTGGGGACGATTTTGTCCGCCGCCAACTCGTCGCCGACCACCGACAGGATTGCCTCGGCGGCAGCGAGCTTCATACCTTCGGTGATGCGACGGGCGCCGGCGTCGAGCGCGCCCTTGAAGACACCGGGGAAGGCAAGAACGTTGTTGATCTGGTTCGGGAAATCACTACGGCCCGTCGCCACGATCGCCGCGTACTTCGACGCGGTTTCGGGGTGAATCTCCGGGTCCGGGTTGGAGAGTGCGAACACGATCGACTCGGGAGCCATCGAAGCGATGAGCTCCTCGGGGATCTTGCCCGCCGAGACACCGAGGAACACGTCAGCACCTTCGAGAGCCTCGATGGCACCACCATGCAGGTCACGGGGATTGGTGCGGGCCGCGAGTTCTGCCTTCACGTCGTTGAGGTCGCTGCGCTCACCCGAGATGATGCCCTTCGAGTCCAGCACGATGACGTCGCTGATTCCGGCGGCAAGCAGGATGTTCGCGCAGGCAACACCCGCAGCGCCGGCGCCGGAGATGACGACCTTGAGTGTGGTGATGTCGCGGCTCTGGACCTTCACGGCGCCCTTGAGTGCCGCGAGGACCACGATGGCGGTTCCGTGCTGATCGTCGTGCATGACGGGGCAGTCGAGAGCTTCGATGACGCGCTTCTCGATCTCGAAGCAACGCGGCGCCGAGATGTCCTCGAGGTTGACCGCGCCGAAGCTCGGACGCAGTCGGATGAGTGTCTCGACGATCTCGTCGGGATCCTTGGTGTCGAGAACCAGCGGAATGGAGTTCAGTCCGGCAAAGTTCTTGAACAGCGCCGACTTGCCCTCCATGACGGGCAGCGACGCGCGAGGGCCGATGTCGCCGAGTCCGAGAACCGCGGTGCCGTCGCTGACCACGACGACGAGTCGGTTGGTCCACGTGTATCGATCGGCAAGGGTTTCGTCTGCAGCGATGGCGCGGCTCACCTGAGCAACACCCGGCGTGTAGGCGATCGAGAGGGCCCGCTGCGTATCGAGCGGTGCTGTGGTCTCGACCGAGAGCTTGCCACCGACGTGAGCGGCAAAGATTTCTTCGTCGGTCAACTCGACCTTGGGTACGTTGATGGCTTCAGTCACGAGGGACACGATGACACTCCTGATTAGTCCAGCCTCAAGCGGGGCTGGGTTACTGGGAAGTAATCCTTCGGACCGGTGCGAAACTACGTTCACAACGGTCAGAGATCATTTCTTCCGCGAACGACTACTGAGAAGAAGAGCATTCGGCGTGCGCGAGAAAGTGGGCCGCAATACATCCGAAGCGTCATGGTGTGGGGCGGGTGAGCCCTGGCGTATCCATGCAATCTAGGTTTCGGGAGAAATTCTGACGAAACCTGCACTTCGGGGCCGGGCTGTGGCGCCGCCTCGAAGTAACTCCAGTTTGCCACCAGAGTCGGATCACAATCAAATCCTCCAAGCGGTCGGATTCCTCACCACACTCGAACCCGAGCCGTCATCCCCACCGTGTCATCCCCACCACTGCGTCACCAACAACAGCCCCGCCACCACGAGCACGACCACCGATCCGGCAACCGCCGCGATACCCCGCCTGCGGTCGCACCAGATCTGCGCGGCGAGAGCAACCACCGAGGCCGCAATGTGCGCGGTGATCGACGTTGTTCCCGGACCCGGGAATCCGCGGTTGCCGCCCAGATATGCCGAACCGATGATCACGAGTGTCAAGACCACGATTCCGGCCGCCACGGTGCCACTCAGGGCGCGTAGAGCGCGGACCAGCAGCCATTGTCGTTTGTCGGCGGGATAGTCGTAATCGTCTTCGTACTGATAGTCCTGATAGTCCTGATATTCCTGGTACTGGTAGTCGTCCTCGTACCTGTCGTACCTGTCGTTCCGGTCGTACCTGTCGTCGTATGTCATCTCTTACGCTCCCGCGACGAATCCGCGGACTGATTCCGCAATGAGTTGAACCGCGATGGCGGCGAGCAGAAGACCGGCGATGCGTGCCAGCAGACTGATGCCACCCTCGCCCAGTATCCGGATCAGTGCGGTCGAGAAGCGCAGGACCACGAACAGCACGAGGTGGATGGACAGAATCGCCAACGCGATCGCCAGATACGACGCCGCTTCACCGTCGGCCTGGGCGACAAAGACGATGACGGCTGCAATCGCACCGGGACCGGCCATCATCGGCGTTCCCAGAGGAACGAGTGCGACGTTTACGTCGTCGGCTCCCTGCGGACGGTTGGAGGCCTTGCCGGTCAGCAGTTCGAGTGCGATGAGAAGCAGGAGCAATCCGCCGGCGCCCTGCAACGCCGGAATGCCGATGTGGAGGTAGTTGAGGATCGCCTGACCGCCGATGGCAAAGACAGAGATGACCGCCAGGGAGACGGCGGGGGCCTGCCATGCCGCTCGATTGCGATCTTCACGGCTTTTACGTCCGACGAGTGACAAGAACACCGGGATGACTCCGGGCGGGTCCATGATCACGAACAGCGTGATGAACACGGTGAGGTAGAGCGTGGTGTCGAGCATCAGCGCCCCAGTACCTCCACGCCGGTGGCAGCCGAGACGAGTTTGTCGAACTCGGCTTCGTCCGTGAGCTCGTCGCCGAGTCCGATCGTCTTGTTCTCGCCGTGGTAGTCAGAGGATCCGGTGACTGCCAAACCGAGGTCGACAGCCAGGCGGCGCAGGACGTCACGATCGTCGCTGCGATGGTCCGGGTGATCGACTTCGAGACCCCCGAGACCCAAATCGGCCAGATCGCGGATGTGGTCGAGCGCAAGCAATCCGCCGCGCGAACGGGCCCGTCCATGCGCAAGGACGGTCACTCCCCCGGCCGCTGCCACCAGTTCGACGGCGTACTCGAGCGGAGTGTCGTACTTGGGAACGTCGTATCGCCCTCGACTGGACAACAGGTCGGAGAAAGCCTCACTGATGCTCGACACCACTCCCGCTCGCATCAGGGCCGCTGCGACGTGCGGGCGTCCGACGGACGGACCGGCGTCGGCGAGGATCTGATCGGGATCGACGGGCAGACCGTCACGCGCCATCATGGTCGTCATCACCCGGATACGTTCGACGCGTTCGGCGCGCAGTCGCTCACGTTCTTTTGCGAATTCGGGGTGCGTCGGATCGAACAGGTACGCAAGCAGATGTACAGCGACCGGCCAACCACGCTCACCTCGACCTTCGCACGACATCTCCATCCCACGAACCAGGCTGACGCCGGCCGGCAAGGCCTGCGCCGCCTCGGCCCAGCCCGAAGTCGTGTCGTGATCGGTGATGGCGACGACGTCGAGTCCGGCGTCGGCTGCGGCGCGCATGAGGGCAGCCGGGGTGTCGGTGCCGTCCGATGCGTTGGAGTGGGTGTGAAGATCTATTCGCACTGTTCCAGTGTGTCAGCAATCGGCAACTTCATCGCGCTCCGGTGGGCGAGCCGGAAGCTGACGTACGATTACGCCGCAGCGGCAGCGCAATTCGATCAGGTGTCGCTGTAGTGCCGTTCCCCTGCCGTTCCACTGCATTACAGACCGAGAAGGAGCGAGCGTGCCAACCATGCCGTCACTGCCGAATTGGTCGAACGGCAAATCGACGCAAGCCGATGCGCCCAAGATCCCCGTTCCGGCTGCCCGCGCGATCGTCGACTGCGCGGTCTACGTGGACGGCGTGCGGTTGCCGGGCAAGTACACGCACCGCGCTGCGTTGGCCGAGGTTCGTAGTCGCGACAACGCGTTCGTCTGGGTGGGCATGCACGCTCCCGACGAAGGTCAGATGCAAGATGTAGCAGCAACTTTCGGACTCCACGAGCTGATGGTCGAGGATGCCGTCCATGCACACGAGCGCCCGAAACTCGAACGCTACGACGACGTCATGTTCCTGGTGCTGCGCACGGTCGTCTACGTACCGCACGAGTCCGTCGCGACGGCGAGCGAGATCGTCGAAACCGGCGAGATCATGGTGTTCGTCGGCCCCGACTTCGTGGTGACCGTCCGGCACGGGGATCACTCCGAACTGGCAAGCGTGCGCAAGTCACTCGAGCAGAACCCCGAGCGCCTCACCATGGGCCCGTTCGCGGTGTTGCACGCGATCACCGACCACGTCGTCGACAGCTATCTCTCCGTCATCCAACTCGTCGAACAGGACGTCGACAGCATGGAAGAGTTGGTGTTCAACCCGCGGAACACCGTTGCCGTCGAGCACATCTACCTGCTCAAACGTGAAATCGTCGAACTACGACGCTCGGTCACTCCACTCGGATTGCCACTGCTCCAGCTGACCCAGCCCGCGGGCGGCCTCGTCCCGAAGGAGATCCGGCGATACTTCCGTGACGTACGAGATCACCACACGATCGTGGCCGAACGTATCTCGGAATACGACGAGGTGTTGAGTTCGCTGGTCGACGCCGCACTCGCGAAGATCGCGGTGCAGCAAAACACCGACATGCGCAAGATCTCCGCGTGGGTCGCTATCGCCGCCGTGCCGACCGGCGTTGCCGGTATCTACGGGATGAACTTCGAGAACATGCCGGAACTCGGTTACAAGTACGGCTATCAGTCCATCCTGTTCCTCATCGCGTCGGTGTGTGTCGGCTTGTTCTTTCTCTTCCGTCGCAACAACTGGCTGTGAACCTCGCACGCTGACTCCCTGTACTTGCCACCGTCGCAGGCGGACAATGGATATGGGTACGCATTTTCATTCCGTTCCCGAAATCCATTTTGCGACAAGCAAATTCAGATCCAAGGAGAAGTGGAGGAGCAACCATGCCTACAGTCGAGCAATCCGTGGAGATCGCGTTGCCACCCAAGGACGTCTGGGAGTACATCGCCGTCGCCGAGAACTGGCCCAACTGGGAGAATTCGATGGTCGAGTGCAAACAGATCACCGACGGCCCGATGGGCGTGGGAAGCCGCTGGCACGGTGTCTCGCGAATCCTGGGCAAGCGTCTCGAGTGGACATCCGAATTCACCGAGTACGACCCACCGAGATCGTCGAAATCGACGTCCGTCGAAAGTCCGGTCAGCTTCTCGCAGACCACGACCTGCGAAGAAGTCGGTGACGGCACTCGGGTCACCTACCGACTCGACAGCGAAAGCGGCCTGGGAGGAGTATTCGGCAAGATGGCCGACCCGATCGTCACGAAAGCATTTTCACGGACGGTTCGGGTAAGTCTCGAGAACTTGGCGGACATCCTCGTGCACGCCGAATGATCTGACGGACAAAGCGCCAGCGCAGCTAGAGCGAGGCAGCAGAACGGTGCGGATCGCGGATGTCGATCCCCGCCTCGGTCCACGCTTCCCTCAGTGCCTCCGCGCCGCGCAGACGCACCCAGGCGGCTTCGGTACCGGTCAGGGGGACCACACCAAGGAAGCGCACCGGGTCGAACGGCTCCGGCAGCGTCAGGTCTTCGATCCCGCTGTCACCGAGAAGCACCGCCGTGAACGCAGTGTCCTTCCACAGCGGCTCACCCAGGTCCAACAGTGCGTCCTCGAGCAGCACGACCCCTTCGACGGACGGCGCCGCAGCCAGCACCGCGAGCGTCCTGGCCACACCTGACGCCACACCGGTGCCACCGCGCAGCGTGAGTACCAACTCGGCGCGGGGTCCGCGTGTGGGGTCTGCGACCAGTTCGTTGGGGTCGCCCATCGGATGACGCGAGCACCCCAGTGTGACGTAGCGGACCAGGCCGTCGGGTGATTCGAAACGCAGCACGTCCAGCGGTTCGACACCGAGGAACGTCACCGAGGCCGCGGTGGGGTCCGGCCCCTCGATGCTGCTGACGAGATGGGCCCGGACGGAAGATACGACGCTGTCTGACACTCGTCCATCTAAACACCGTGCCCGCGAGGTTCGCAGCGCAGATACCTCGCGGTGGCGGTAGCGTCGTCGAAATGGTCTCCGTTCTCGCTGTCAGCGACGAGACTGTCGAATTCCTGTGGAGCAGTCAGGTTCGTTCACTCGGAGTCGACGTGATCCTGGGCGCGGGCGATCTGCCGTTTGCTTATCTGGAGTACCTGTCTGACCAACTGAATGCGCCTTGCGTGTTCGTTCCCGGGAACCACGACGCCGATCTGTCCGGATATTCGAACAAGAGATCGGGTTGGACGCGGGCCGGGATGCCGGCGCAGTGGCCAGGGCCTACCGGCGCAGTCAACGCCGACGGACGCATCGTGACCGTCGCCGGTCTGCGGATCGCGGGCCTCGGTGGTTCCATCCGATACAACACGGGTCCCAATCAGTGGTCCGAGCGCCAGCAGAGCCGACGCGCTCGCTCGCTCGCCTGGCGAAACGCCTGGCAATCGCGGCTTCCCGGCGGCCGGGCGGGCGTGGATGTGCTGCTCACCCACAGCCCCGCCCGCGGTGTCGGCGACGCCGAGGATCGGCCACATCGAGGGTTCGAATGCTTCACGCCTTTGATTCACAACCTCGATCCGACGGTGATGGTCCACGGACACATCCACCCGCACGGGCGAACCCCTCTCGATCTGGCGGTAGGCCGGACTATCGTGCTCAATACCGTCGGCTTCACGCTGATGGAGATTTCCCCAGGTACTCCGCCGACGATCGTGAGGCGCCGACATGGCTCGTGACACCGGATTTCCCACAGCCGACGCGGAGAACGACTTCGCTCGTCAGCGTCGACGTGCCGACGTTGCCCGTCTGGTCAGTTGGCTACGACGCGAACCCGACGACGTCAACGCGATCCTGCCGTTCGACGAGGTTGTCGCAGCTCTGGGCAAGGTCGGCGAGAAGTCTCTGGGTCTGCAGGTCGTCACCATCGAATCGATCGTCGGAAGTGTCGACCGCACAGGTGATTTCGACAGGTACTTCCGGCCGACGTCAACTCACTCTCGTGCGCGTTGGGAACGGCTTGCCGTGGCGCAACGACGCGGCGAATCGGTGCCACCCGTTCAGTTGTACCGTGTCGGCTCCATGCACTTCGTGATCGACGGACACCACCGAGTGTCCATTGCGTGTGCGATGCACCAGAAGACAATCGACGCGTACGTCACCGAGATCATCACGCGTATCTCGCCGGAAGGCATCACTCAGCGCGCCGATCTGCTCATCAAGGACCATCGCCGACTCTTCCTCACCCGCGTTCCGCTGCAGGGTTCACAACGCGAAGCCGTCCAGGTCACCGACCCGTGGGAGTACGCCGAACTCAGTGAGTGTGTGGAGGCGTGGGGTTTTCGGCTCATGCAGGAGAAGGGTGAGTTCCTCGGCCGAGACACCGTCGCCCGCCGCTGGTTCGGCGAGGAGTTTCTGCCCGTCGTGCGAATGCTGCGGGGTGCCGACATGTTGCCCGAGCACACCGACGCCGAGGCCTACTTGTGGATCGCCCGGGAGCGGTACCGACTGGTGCGGCGTCACATGTGGAACGACGAGATCGTGGCCGAACTACGCGATCGAGCACCGCGAAAGCACAAGCCCGCTACGTAGCGACAGCGAACCGCACCTCTCGGTTCGGGATCTTCGGGTGCATGAATTTCAGCAACGCACGCGCTTCCTTCTCGATGGATGCGAGCGCGGTCTTCGGTTGCTGCGCAAACAGAGTCGCGCCCAATTCGACCGTCTCCTTGTCCGGCGTCACCGTCGCGAATCCCACCACCTTTCCGCGCACCAGGATGGCGGGCTTGATGATGCCGTTGACGGTGAAGACACGAGTTCGGTACTGCTCGTCCATGATTCGCGAGCGGTCGGCGTGCGAGAGCAGGATGTTGTCGAACGGAGCAAGGATTCTGACCGGCGGTGTTCCGGAGGTCGGTCGTGGCGCGTCCGGCAGGTCGAACACCTCGGCCCCTTTCGCGTTGACAAAGGTGATCAAGCCGGGACGTAGCCTCTCGAAGACTTCGGCGAGTCTCGTGAGCCCTGACCACGCTTGGGCATCTTTCACACTCGCGGGCCCGAAGGCCGCCAGATAACGAAGCACCATCGCATCCGGATCCGGCGATGAACTCACTTCCGTGCCAAGCCAATTCTCCAAGGTCGTCAGTGCCGGTACTCCGGATCGTCCCCACAGGCCTCGCGGTGGGACCTGCACCATCGGCAGAAGTCCTCGAACGCCGTGCGCCAGCCCCTCGGCCGCGTGGCCGGGAAAGCGCTCTGCCAGTAACGGTCTCATCTGCATCTGAGTGAGCGGCCCGTCCGCTATCAATTCGCGTCCCACCCGCGCCAGCGCGTCGAGATCCAACCCGGTGAGCGCAGCACGCTGAGTGCTGTTGGTGTGGAGATCGCGTTCCATGATCGTCTGAACCGTGGCCCGGAAGGGACCCGCATCCGCGGCCGAAAGAGCAAAGACCGTGCCCCGCATGGCAACAAGCCGCACCACCTGGCGCTTCTCGACAAGGGTGGAGAGGTCTTCTGCCGCAAAGTTCTTCAGCCGCGCCCACAGCGCCAGGTAGGGCGGGTTCGGCGCCTGGGCCTGCAGACCTGCCAGGTGCTCGATCGCATCCAACGCACTGACCTCGGCCCTCCGCAGCAGGAACTGCCGCGCCAGAGTCGCCAGGTTGAGCTCGCGATCGGTGATCAGTGCAGCCATCGACAACTCCTCAACGATCGTGGTCAGTGGCGGTGACGATCTCGAACGGTATCTCGACTCGCGCGAGGGTTCCGGACTCTTCACCCGGTCCGACCGAGAACGAGCCACCCGCGGCAACCACACGCAGTTCGTGCGAGAGCAGTCCGATGTGGCCGGCGGCCCGTCGTTCGGCAATCCGATCGGCGCTGATCCCCCGGCCGTCGTCCGAGACCACCAGCACCGCACGGTGGTCCAGTCGTGCGAGCTCGATCCGAACATTGTGCGCACCGGCATGTTTGACGACGTTGGCCAGCAGCTCTCGTGCGGCGCCGAACAGGACGTCGTCCGCGGACGTGCGCAGATCGTCGTTCCAGCCCGAAGTGTCGACGTCGACCACTACTCCGCCGCGTCCCTGCGCCGATCGCGCGAGGTCCCCGATTGCGCGGGCAAGACCCACGTGAACAAGGACAGTGGGATGCAACTCCGAGACGGAGGATCTCAACAGCGTTGTCGCTTCACCGAGCGCTTTCCCAGCTCGCGCCAGGGCGACAGGCTCCGCGCTGTCTGCCAATTCGTCGAGATCCATCCGCGCCGCGAGGACGTACTGCAGCGCCCCGTCGTGTAATTGCTCCGACAGTTCCGTGCGCTCACGCTGCTCGAGCCCCATGAGCTCGGCAAGAAGGCTCGTGCGATGCCCGACGAGGTGCCCGATGGTCAGCACGCGTGATCTTTGAATCCGAGTCAGTCCGATTGCGCCCGCGCCTACTCCGGCCAAGGCCATGGTGCTCAGCAGGATCGACGGCCACGGCTCGGAGTTCGAAGTCATCGTTGCCCAACTGGAAACGAAGAACACCCCGATCGTGCAGGCAACGACGCCGACACACACGTCCGTCCGCAGTTGCGTACACGCCAGAACCGGAATGACGAAGAGCCCGTTGCTCAAGATGTCGGCGGTCCAACTCTGCTCGGCCGCGAGACCGGTCAGCAATGTCAGAGTTGCGAGCACGGCAAGGTCGACGAACAAGCCGAGCCAGATCATCGTCACCGGGCCGGTGCCGCCCTTGCGGATCCACAGCGCCACGGCTGCCGACCAGAGGGCATAGGCGCCCAGAATCGCGAAACACCATCCCGCGTCGTTCATCGGCGGGACGAAGATCAGTGTCAGGGCGATGAACAGCACCAGAGCGCCGCGCACCGTCAGTTGGAGGTACGCACCGCGGTAGGCGTGTTCGCGCAAGATCCGCTCGAGGTCCGGGCCGCCGGGCAGGTGCTCGGTTCGTACCGAGGATTCGTTCATCTGTCCTCCTGTGCCGCCCATCCCAGTTCCCTGTGAATGAGCTTCGCACACGAGATTTCACAATCAACCCGCAATACCGTGAATGGCACAGCATTCACCGAACCTCGAAACCACGCAGGAGTGCTCATGATCTCGACCCGAGCAAGCAAGCGCCGCATCGCCACTCGATTTGCCGTCGCCGGCGCCCTGGCAGCGGCGCCGATCGCCGTGGTCGCCGGGACAGCGCAAGCCGCCCCGGCCTCCACCCATCACGAACAATTCGGCCGCCTGGTCCCCCTACCCGAGCCGGCCGACGCAGCGCCCGGCCCCGAACAGGTACCGCTCCCCTGGGGCGCGACGTATTCGGTCACCTTGCCCGGGTAAAGGTCACAGCAGCAGATTGGCTCCCGTACCGCCGTCGAACACTGCGATCTTGGCGGGATCGAACCAGAGATCGACAGACCTGCCCTGGGCCACCGTGGACTCGGACGAGAGCCTGGCAACCAGTTGACCGCCACCAGCGACGGCCGTTCCCGAATCGGCGGCGAGTTCCTCGAGTTCACGAGAGTTGACGGCGGGGCCACCAGCGAGGAAATACGCGTACTTGTCCGAACCCATCGATTCCAGCACGTCGACGTCGACGGTGAACGTCCCGCCGTGCGGCTTCTGCGCTGCATCGACCAGCGCCACGTCCTCGAAATGCTCCGGTCTGATACCGACCACCACGTCCTTGCCCGAACCGCTGCCCGAGATCTTCGACTGCGCCGCCGCGGGCAGGCGAACATCGCCGATCGGAGTGCTCACACCGTCGGCCGTCAACTGTCCGGGGAAGAAGTTCATGGACGGGGACCCGATGAATCCCGCCACGAACAGATTGTTCGGACGATCGTAGAGTTCCTGCGGCGCACCGATCTGTTGCACGATTCCGCCGCGCAGCACGACTACCCGATCGCCGAGCGTCATCGCCTCGGTCTGGTCGTGGGTCACGTAAATCGTTGTCGTACCGAGTCGCTGCTGCAGACGGGCGATCTCCGTCCTCATCTGCACGCGCAGTTTGGCGTCCAGGTTGGAAAGCGGCTCGTCCATGAGAAACGCCTTCGGGCTGCGCACGATTGCGCGTCCCATCGCGACACGCTGACGCTGACCGCCCGACAGGTTCGCCGGTTTGCGATCGAGATGCTGGGTGAGGTCGAGGACCCGCGCAGCGTCGTCGACCTTGGCGTTGATCTCGTCCTTGGACATCTTCGCCAATGTCAGTGGGAAAGCGATGTTCTGACGCACCGTCATGTGCGGATACAGCGCATACGACTGGAACACCATCGCGATGTCGCGGTCCTTGGGGGCGCGTTCGTTGACGCGTTCACCCGCGATCCGCAACTCACCGGTCGAAATGTCTTCCAGCCCGGCAATCATGTTGAGAGTCGTGGATTTTCCACAACCGGACGGGCCCACGAGAATGATGAATTCTCCGTCGGCGATGGTGATGTCGACATCACTGACCGCCTTGGCTCCGTCCGGGTACAGCTTGGTCACCTTGTCCAGCACGATCTCGGCCACAGGCTTATCCCTTCACTGCGCCGGAAGTAAGCCCGGCCACGATACGACGTTGGAAGAACAGAACAAAGATGATGATCGGAATGGTGATGACCATTGCGGCCGCGGCGATGGACCCGGTGGGCTCCTCGAATTGTGAAGCGCCGGTGAAGTTCGCGATGGCCGCAGGGGCGGTGATGGAGCGTTCGGTCGACGTCAACGAGATCGCGAACAACAGATCGTTCCAGCAGAAGATGAAAACCAAGATGCCCGCAGTGACGATGCCGGGCGCGGCCAGTGGAGCCACCACCTTCCGGAACGCCTGCCCCGGCGTCGCGCCGTCCATCTGAGCCGCCTTTTCGAGTTCCCAAGGAATCTCTTTGAAGAACGCCGAGAGCGTGTAGATCGCCAACGGCAACGCAAAGGTGATGTACGGCAGGATGAGTCCGGCCCAGGTGTCGAAGAGTCCGAGCCGTCGTTCGATGTCGAACAGCGGGCTCACCAATGAAATCTGCGGGAACATCGCGATCAGCAGGGCAACAGCCACCAGCAGCTTCTTGCCCGGAAAATCCAGGCGCGCAATCGCGTAAGCAGCCATGGTTCCGATCACCACGGCGATGACCGTCGAGATGAGTCCGATGCCGATGGAGTTGATCAGAGCACTGGTGAAGGCGCTGGTGTCGAAGATTCCTCGGTAGTTGTCCAGGGTCCACTTCTCCGGAATGAACTTGCCGTCCTTGATGGTTCCGGCGGGCTTGAAGGACAGGCTCGCAATCCACAGGACGGGAACCAACGCGTACAGCAAGACCAGAAGGTTGACGACGGACCAGCTGATCTTGAGTCTGGGAGTCACGGTCATGTCAGCGTCCTTCCGTATCGGATCCGGGAGCCGAAGCACCGAAAAGTTTGATGAAGATGAACGCGATCACTGCCACACACACGAAGATCAACACGCTGATCGCGGATCCGATACCCAAGTTGAATGCCTTGAACAGATTGTCGTAACCCAGAATCGACACCGACCCGGTGTCGTTCGCTCCCTTCGTCAGCACGTAGATGTTGTCGAAGATGCGGAACGCGTCGAGTGTGCGGAACAGCAGAGCGACGAGGATGGCGGGCTTCATCAGCGGAAGGATGATGCGTACCAACCGGGTCCACGCACCGGCGCCGTCCACCTGAGCCGCCTTGAGGAGGTCGTCGGGCACGAGCGCCAGGCCGGCGAGCAGGAGCAGCGCCATGAACGGCGTCGTCTTCCACACCTCGGCAAGGACGATGATCGCGAGCGACGGGATCTGGTCGGTGAGCGGCGCACTGCCGTCGGGCAGGAGATTGGCGAGGTAGCCGGTCCCCGGCGTCCACGCGTAGTACCAGCTGTATGCCGCCGCGACGGTGACGATGCCGTACGGGATGAGCACAACGGTGCGGACGAGCCCCTTGCCCACGATCGTTCGGTGCATCACCAGTGCGATGGTCAGTCCGAGAACGAACTCGATGACGACCGAGACAACCGTGATCGACGTCGTCACCGCGAACGCTTGCCACCAGTAACCGTCGGTCAGCACCGACACGTAGTTGTCGAACCACACGAACTTTCGTTGATCCGGGAAGCGCAGGTCGTAGCGCTGCAAACTCAGCCACACGGCGTAGACCACCGGATATGCGGTCACCGCGATCATGAGAATCGCGGCCGGGGCCACCAGCCAGAGACCGAGGCGACGCTCGGCCGCCTTTCCGTCCGACATCTTCGACTTCGCGGAGTGCTTCGGCTCCGGCGATGCCGTCGCGACTGTTGGTGCAGCTCCCGAATTTTCGCTGTCGATCGTCACGGAATCAGCCCCTCGGAATTGACTGCCTTGCGTACCTGCTCGGCAAGATCGTTCACGGTCGATTCCGGATCGATGTTTCCCACAGGGTTCAGCGTGGCAGTGATGAGCGTCGAAATACTCTGATAGGCAGGAGAAACCGGACGAACCGAAGCGGTGTCCAGGCTGTCGCGAACCTCACGCCACGCCGGGTACGCCTCCTGGAACGCCGGGTCGTCGTACAGGCTCTCGAGAGTCGGCGGAACGCCACCGGCTACCGCGTTGTTGCGCTGATTCTCCTCGTTACGCAGACAGGTCAGCGCATCGAAAGCGAGGTCCGGATGCTGGCTGGTCTTGGCCACCGCCACGTTGAAGCCGCCGATCGTGACCTCGGCCGGCTTACCCTCGATCACCGAGGGATACGGAGCGGCAAGGAAATTCCGTTCTCCGTTCACCGTGAGCACCGTGTTTCCGGTGTTCTCACTGGTGACGTTGCCCTTGTCGTCGATGTACGGCAGATCGCCCTTCTCGGCGTTCTCCATGATGCCGGGCAGCACGAACGGCCAGTTGACCTGGAAGGCAGATTTGCCGCTCTCCATACCCAGTCGCGACGACGCTTCATCCCCCTGCGAGATCGAGGGATCCGCACCCTTGGCGGTAGCGACGCGCTTCATGACGGTCAGCGCCTGCTGGGCAGCATCACCGTCGGCCACCGTCACGGTTGTTCCGTCCGGCCCCACCACCGATCCGCCGGCACTGGCGAGAAGGGTGTTGAACCAGACCATCAATCCTTCGTACTGCTTGCCCTGCACACCGATCCAGCTGGGGCGCCCCTCCGCGGCCAGGCCTTCGGAGATGTCGATCATCTGATCCCAGGTCTGGGGTGGTTGCCCGTCCGGCATCAAATCCTTTCGATACCAGAGCAATTGGGTGTTGGTGTTCAATGGCGCCGCATAGAGTTGGTCCTGCCACTTCGCCGACTCCAGCGGACCCTCGAGCGTCCCGTTGCTGACCTCGGCCGCCACGTCGTCAGGAAGCGGCAATGCCCATCCCGCTTCGGCGAATTCGGCAGTCCACACCACGTCGAGCGTCATCAGATCGAGTGACTTGTCGTTGCCGGTCAGACGCCGGGCCAACTGAAGTCGCTGGTCGTCGGCACCCTTGGGCAGAGTTTTCTGCTCGACCCGGTACGCGCCGTTCGACGCCGCCGAACAATTGGCGGCGGCCTCCGCATACTGCTCGGCGCCGTCGGCAGCGGTGTAGAAGGACAGCACCACGCCGTCGTCATTGTCCGATCCGCACGCACTGAGCAAGGGCGCCAACAACAATGTTGCCGCGCCGAGCAGCCCCGCCCGCAATTTCTTCTTCTGTCCCGCCCGCGATCTCTCGTTCTGCCCCGCCCGCGATCTCTTGTTCTGCACAGCCGTCCTCCTCGGGCGGCGAGACGGCGCAGTCGTTACGGCTGGCCGACGCACCACACATCGGCACTTTTGCCGGAGAAGGGACCTATTTCCTTGTCCGGCAAACGGTCACGGGAAGCGAGTACTACCTCGCCCGCGTGTACATAAAGTAACCGAGATCACACAAGTTGGCAGCCCGAGCGAGAATGTCAGATGGCGAGCTTGGCGAGCAGGTCGCGCGCCGACTCCGCCGTCTTGGGCTCACACAGTACGTCGTAACGTCCGGCGACCAACTGCATCGTCGAGGCGAAGTCCCGCTGCCCACGCGTCGCGGCGTACGGAATCGTCGTGGAGATGACACCGAAGATGATGCCGCCCACGATGCCCGCGATCAGCGGAGCGAGGAAACCACCGGTGACGATTCCGAGCACCAGGCCGAAGAAGACACCGAGCCAAGCACCGGAGACGATGCCGCCACCGATCACCTTGGCCCACGTCAACCGACCGAGAACTCGCTCGACCTGCATCAGGTTCACGCCGACGATCGTGACGTCCTGAACCGGGAATTCCTGATCGGAGAGGTAATCGACTGCGCGCTGCGCCTCGGCGTAGGTGGGGTACGACCCGATGGGCCATCCCGAAGGCGGTGTCGGCAACGCTCCACGGCGCGACCCATTCGACGATTGACCGAGCGGATTGGACATGGCTGGCTGCGCTCCTCTTTTCGGGCACGTCATCCACGCGGATGACGCAAGTACATCTACCCCCTATTGTGCCCTTTACAGACCTGATTCGTTCGGCTATGCGAGCGTCAGGCGTGTTCGGGCGGCGTGAATTCCGAGGTGCGCGTCATCCCCGCGGCGCGGCCCTTGGCCGAAATGACCAGTGCCATCTTGCGACTCGCCTCGTCGATCATCTCGTCGCCGAGCATGACGGCGCCCCGCCCTCCCCCGGCAGCCGAGGTGTGGAACGCGTACGCGTCCAAGATGAGTTCCGCACGGTCGTAGTCGGATTGGCGCGGACTGAACACCTCGTTGGCCGCCTCGATCTGCGTGGGGTGCAGAACCCACTTGCCGTCGAAACCGAGCGCTGCCGTTCGCGCAGCCGACCGAGTGAAAGCCTCGACGTCGCGGATCTGCAGGTACGGCCCGTCGATGGCCTGGACGCCGTGCGCCCGCGCGGCCATCAAGATGGTCATCAGGATGTGGTGATACGCGTCACCGCGGTCGTAGCCGTCCGGTTGCTCACCGACGACCAGAGTTCGCATGTTCAAGCTCGCCATGAAGTCGGCCGGGCCGAACACGAGCGCCTCGACGCGGGGACTCGCGGTGGCGATCGCGTCGATGTTGGTCAAGCCGATCGCGTTCTCGATCTGCGGTTCGATCCCGATCTTGCCGACCTCGAGACCGTTGGCCTTCTCGACCTGCGTCAACAACAAATCGAGCGCCTGGACGTGACTCGCATCGGGAACCTTGGGCAGCAGAATGGCGTCCAGATGCGCTCCGGCGCGGCCCACCACCTCCACGACGTCGGCATACGTCCATTCGGTGGTCCAGTCGTTGACCCGGACGACCTTGACCTGTTTGCCCCACCCGTCCTCGGCCAACGCGTCGCCGATCGACTCCCTGGCCGCCTGCTTCGCCAGCGGCGCCACCGCATCTTCGAGGTCGAGAAAGATCTCGTCGGCGGGCAATCCCTTCGCCTTGTCGATCATCTTCCGACTGCTGCCGGGAACTGCCAATACCGATCGACGGGAACGGTTGCGTGAAGTCATTGCGGACTGCCCTTCTCGATTTTCGGTGGCGCCGTTGCAGATTTTGACGCTGGACGAATTAGCCTTGCAATCATGGCAGCAGCAGGCAAGGTATTTGCAGCCAGGCTTGCCGGCCTGGTTGTACTCGGCCCGGACGGCGAATCGATCGGTCGTGTGCGCGACGTCGTCATCACGGTCCGCATCGGACGCCAGCAACCCCGCGTTCTCGGTCTGGTGATCGAAATGTTCACGCGCAAACGCATTTTCGTTCCGATGTTGCGTGTGACAGCAATCGAACCGAGTGCAGTCACCCTCACCACCGGTAACGTCAGTCTGCGGCGCTTCAACCAGCGCCCGGGCGAAGTGCTCGCTCTGGCGCAGGTACTCGATTCGCATGTGCGCGTGGACGACCCGGAACTCGAGGAGCTTCACGGCGTCGACACGATAGTCGTCGATCTCGGAATCGAATCGACGCGGACGCGAGACTGGGTGGTCTCCAAGGTCGCGGTTCGCGGCCATCGCGGACGCCTCGGTCGACGCGCGGCGATTCACATCGTCGACTGGCAGCACGTCGCCGGCCTCACCCAGAGCGATCTCTCACTCCCCGGCCAGGGCGTAGCTCACCTGCTTCTCCAGTACGAAGGCATGCGACCCGCCGATGTGGCCAACGCCATGCGCGAACTGCCGGAGAAGCGCCGCCACGAACTGGCCGTGGCGCTCGACGACGAACGCCTCGCCGACGTCGTGCAGGAACTGCCGGCGGACGACCAGACCGATCTGCTGATGCACCTGGAAGTCGAACGCGCCGCCGATCTACTCGAAGCGATGGATCCCGACGACGCCGCCGACCTGTTGGGCGAGCTGCCCGAAACCGAGGCCGAGTCACTGCTTCAGTTGATGGACCCGCAGGATTCCGAACCTGTTCGACGCCTGCTCGAGCATTCCCCGGACACTGCCGGTGGTCTGATGACGCCCGAACCGGTGGTACTGACGGCCTCGACGACGGTCGCGGAGGCCCTTGCCCGCGCCCGCAACTACGACGTGACCCCGGCGCTGTCGAGCATGGTCTTCGTCGTACGTCCGCCGACGGCGACTCCGACCGGGCGGTATCTCGGCTGCGTCCACTTGCAGAAGCTTCTCCGCGAGCCTCCCGCCAGCCTGGTAGGCGGACTACTCGACACCGACATGCCCCGGTTGGCCCCGGACGACTCGTTGGCGTCGGTCACCCGATATTTCGCGACGTACAACTTGGTATGCGGGCCGGTCGTGGACGACGAGAACCACCTGATCGGGGCCGTGACGGTCGACGACGTGCTCGATCACCTCCTGCCGGAAGACTGGCGTGAGGATTACTCCGACGACGAGGAACTACTCCGATGAGCGAACGGGCGTCGAGCACGACTGCACGGCAACGACTGGAAACGCCCCGCGGAAGCCGCCGGTTCAATCTCGATTTCGACGTCGAAGCTGTCGGGCGCGTCAGTGAACGCATCGCCCGCTTCCTCGGTACCGGGCGTTATCTCGCAATCCAGACGATCATCGTGATCGTCTGGATCCTGATCAACGTGTTCGCGGTGGCCCTGCAGTGGGACCCGTACCCATTCATCCTGCTCAACCTGGCCTTCTCCACCCAGGCCGCCTACGCGGCGCCGCTGATCCTGCTGGCCCAGAACCGTCAGGAGAACCGCGACCGGGTCTCGCTCGAGGAGGACCGCTCACGCGCCGAGCAAACCAAGGCGGATACCGAATTCCTCGCCCGAGAACTCGCAGCTCTGCGTATCGCCGTCGGCGAGGTTGCCACCCGCGACTACCTGCGACGGGAGCTCGAGGAGATCAAGTCGATCCTTGCTGCCGACGGCGAACCGACCCCGAAGAAGAAGCACCGTGACTCGAATACTGCGAAACAAAGTCACAACTAGCTGAGCGTTCGCTGAGTTTTGCTGCACGCACCGTGACCGATATGTAACGTAAGTCACAGGAATATGGATATCACGGTGGGTACTCCGGAGCGGGAGCGCCAGCAAAGGGGAATCGTGCGAGTACGCGGAATGATTGCAGCATCCACACTGGTGGGGGGACTGCTCGTCGTCACAGGTCCAGCGGCCCTCACTGCCGGAAGCGCACCGACCGGAGGGTCACAGGTTCCGATCGCACTGGCGGGCTCCGCCTCGATTGCGCAGCCGGACTCTGTCGACTTCCTCCCGACGCCCCGCACGGTCCGAACGCAAAGATCGGCCCCGCCCAGCGATACGGTCGCCGGCGCCCCGGCAGCGCCTAACGCTGCGGCCGTCGTCCTCACCTCTCTGGGCATCCCCGAGATCGTCCTGAACGCGTACCGCTCCGCGGAGCTGGTGATGATGACCGAGGCACCGGGATGCGGAATCCCCTGGCATCTTCTGGCCGGCATCGGACGCATCGAATCCGGTCACGCCAACGGCGGCAAGACGACCTCGGTGGGTACGACAGTCACCCCGATCCTCGGCCCCGTCCTCGACGGACGGCTGGCAGGCAACGAAGTCATTCGGGACACCGACAAGGGCGCGATCGACGGCGACCCCACTCACGACCGCGCCGTCGGGCCGATGCAGTTCATTCCGGCCACCTGGGCCGGATATGCCAGCGACGGCAACGGGGACGGAATCAAGGACCCCAACAACGTCTTCGATGCGGCGCTCTCGGCAGCGAAGTACCTCTGCAGCGGCGGACTCAACCTGCGCGATGTCGCCCAGGAGACCAAAGCTGTTCTGCGATACAACAACTCGGCCGCTTACGCAGCAAACGTGATCATGTGGTCGACGGCATACAAGAACGGTGTCATTCCTTCCGGTCAGCTGCCGTACACCTCGGGCATCAACACCGGCAGCTCCGCGATCAACGCCGCCGCCTCGGCAGACTCCGCCGCTTCGGCCGTACTCGCCGCGGCTGCGGCTACCGATCCGGCGGCCGGCGACAAGGAATCAGCGTCGACGACGCCGACCCCGACCACCACTCCCCTCTTCCCGGGTCTGCCGGACATGCCTGCACTCTCACCCGAGATCCAGGCACTGATCCCGCCGGGCGTCATGCCGACCAGCCCCGCTCCGGGACCCAACGCCGCCCGGAATGCGGCTCCCGGTCCGATCATCCCGCTCCCCGTCCTCACCTCACGGGGTCTCGTGTGGCCGATTCTGACGGCCGAGGGATGGCGCTGGCCCGACGACATGTGTGTGATCCTTCCGGACCCCGCAGCCCTCGACGCCTTGCAGGACGGCATCCTTCTGCCGTGCACGATCCCGGGCATGGCAGTGGCCGCCACGGCACCCGCCACCACCGACGCGGCTCCCGCGGAATCCTCTCCACCCGCCGCCCCCTCTCCGGAGCCCGCACCGGCACCCGCACCCGCACCCGCACCGGAGCCCGCTCCGGCCCCGGCTCCGGCATTCGTGCCGTTCTTCCCGGGCCTGCCCGGCATGCCCGCTCTGTAACCGAAAAATCACGAAAGAACAGTGCATATGCCCCAAACTGCCCTTCTAGATCACGGTTGAATAACGGAAACGCAACAAATCAGGTAGCCTCGACTCCGTCAGTTGAACGGAAAACCTCCTCGCGGAGGTTCAGGAGGCATACACAGTGGGTCGGCACAGCAAGAAGACAGATTCGCACATCCGTCGAAATTCGGTCATCGCGCTCACCGGACTCATCCCTATCGGACTCGTCACCGCAGCCAACACGGCCGGCGCCGCTCCCAAGGTCCCGTTCTTCAACACCAGCTCCGCCGAAACGGTGGACACCGCCGCACAAGCCACGCAGGAGCCGCAGGCGCAGATTCTGCCCGCCGTCGAAGCAATCGCCGAGCCGGCTCCCGCCCCCGCGCCGGAACCCGCGCCGCTGGCTCCCGTGCAGGCCACTCCCCCGCTCCCCGCGTCCATGGCCGAGGGAGCACTCGGAATCCCGAGCGTGAGCGTCGCCGCCTACCAGAACGCCGAGCGGATCCTCGCCGTCGAGAAGCCCAACTGCAACATGCACTGGACGCTCCTCGCCGGTATCGGCCGCGTCGAATCCGGCCACGCCAACGACGGCAAGGACGCCGACGCGAACGGCAACCTCTACAAGCCCGTGATCGGCCTGCCACTCAACGGCAGCCTCCCCGGCCAGGCCGTCATCATGGACACCGACGGCGGCGCCCTCGACGGCGACACCGTCTACGACCGCGCAGTCGGCCCGATGCAGTTCATCCCGTCCACGTGGAACCAATACGCCGGTGACGGCAACGGTGACGGAATCGCCGACCCCCAGAACCTTTTCGACTCCGCACTGACCACCGGCAAGTACCTGTGCGACGGCGGACTCAACATGCAGGACGTCACCCAGGTTGCCTCCGCGATCCACCGCTACAACAACTCGGCCGCCTACGTCGCCAACGTTCTTGCCTGGTCGCTCGGGTACTCCACCGGCATCGTGCCCGCCGCATCGGACCTGCCGCGCATCCACTGACCTACCTGGACTTACCATGGAGTCATGTCTGTACTGACCGAGTCCGACGTTCGCTCCGCGCTCGCGCGAGTTCTGGACCCAGAGATCCGCAAACCCATCACCGAACTGGGGATGGTCAAGGGGATCTCCCTCTCCAGTGACAACAGCGTCGACATCGGCATCTATCTCACGACCGCCGGCTGCCCGATGCGCACCGAGATCACCGAACGCGTCACCAAGGCCGTCGCCGACGTCGCCGGGGTCGGCGCGATTCGCGTCGAACTCGACGTCATGGACGACGCTCAGCGAACCGAGCTTCGCAAGTCGCTTCGCGGCGATTCCGCCGAGCCCGTCATCCCGTTCGCCCAGCCCGGTTCACTCACCCGCGTCTACGCCGTGGCCTCCGGTAAGGGCGGAGTCGGAAAGTCCAGCGTGACAGTCAATCTCGCGGCAGCAATGGCCGCGCGCGGACTGTCCGTGGGTGTACTCGACGCGGATATCTACGGCCACTCGATCCCCCGCATGCTCGGCACCGACGCCAAGCCCACTCAGGTCGAGCGCATGATCATGCCGCCCGTCGCCCACGACGTGAAGATGATCTCCATCGCGCAGTTCACCCAGGGCAACACACCTGTCGTCTGGCGCGGACCGATGCTGCACCGCGCGCTCCAGCAGTTCCTCGCCGACGTGTTCTGGGGCGATCTGGACGTGCTGCTGCTCGATCTGCCGCCCGGCACCGGTGACATCGCCATCTCGGTGGCTCAGCTCATCCCGAGCGCCGAGATCCTGGTCGTCACCACACCGCAGCAGGCTGCTGCCGAGGTCGCCGAGCGCGCGGGCGCCATCGCCCTGCAGACCCGCCAGCGCGTCGCCGGCGTCGTCGAGAACATGTCCTGGCTCGAACTTCCCGATGGCACCCGCATGGACGTCTTCGGCGAAGGCGGCGGGCAGACCGTCTCCGATCGCCTCACGAAGGCCGTCGGCGCCAAGGTTCCGCTTCTCGGACAGATCCCGCTGGATCCGTCCGTCCGCGAGGCAGGCGACGCCGGGACGCCGATCGTCCTCAGCGCTCCCGATTCACCCGCAGCCATCGCACTCAAGGACATCGCCGACAAGTTGGCCGTCCGTCAGCGCGGGCTGGCCGGAATGTCGCTCGGTATCAACACGGTTCGCAACCTGTAGAACCCCCTCATACGGAAGGGCGCCTGTCACCGATCGGTGACAGGCGCCCTTGCGTATGTCGAATCTAGGTGGCGTCGAAGTCCACAGGAGGACGTTCGCCGGCGGTGAGTGGCTTGTCCTTCGACAGCGTCTTCGGCTCCTGTACTCCGCTCTGCGGCTTCTTGTCGAAGTTGCCCGTGAAGATGGAGTCGTCGCCGTCGAGGAGGTGCTGGGTGATCACAGCGCGCGGCGTCATTCCGCGCAGCTTGTTCAGATCTGCGAGCGGTTTACGCAGATCCTCGAAATCGGTGCCCAGTTCCTCCTTGAGCTGATTGGAAGCGCCCGAAGCATATTCGCGCACCTGCCTCAGGGATTTCGTGACCCAGGAGACCGCACCAGGAAGCCGCTCAGGTCCCAAGATGACCAGAGCCGCTACGAGGAGGATCATGAACTCGCCCCAACCGATGTTGCCAAACACAGGGTCAGCCTACTGTGTGCTCGCTCGGTGCGCGCATGTCCGGATCAACCTCACAGGAAGATCGCAGGGGCCGATCAGTCCGACACCGGCGTGACCGAAATGTCGACCTGCCGTCCGTCGCGGATCAACTGAACGTTGACGGGTTGGTCGACGGTCGTCGCGTTGACCGCAACCACCAATTCGTCGGCGCTTGTCACCGGTCGGTCACCGACCTTGACGATGACGTCCCCCTCGACGATCCCCGCACGTTGAGCGGGGCTGCCGTCGCGGACATTGGCCACTGCCGCACCACTGGTCGCGTCGTTGACCGCGGTGCGGGCATTCACGCCGATGTCGGGGTGATGAACCTTGCCGTCGCGGATGATGGTCTGCGCCACCTCGGTCACCGTGTCGATCGGAATCGCGAAGCCGAGCCCGACCGAACCGCCGGACTCACTGAGCATTGCGGTGTTGATGCCGATGACGCGGGCTTCGTCGTCGACGAGCGCACCACCGGAGTTGCCGTGGTTGATCGCCGCGTCGGTCTGGACGGCGTCGATGACGGCGTTGGTGTCGGTGCCTTCACCCGACAACCGCAGAGGCCGGTTCAGTGCACTGACGATTCCGCGGGTGACGGTCTTGCTCAATCCGAGCGGTGAGCCGACGGCGACGACGTCGTCGCCCACCTGTACATCCTCGGATTTTCCGAGCTGAGCGACCGTCAGATTGTTCGCCGACACCTTGAGCACTGCGAGGTCTGTCTTGACATCACGTCCGACGATCTGGGCGTCGGTCTTGGTTCCGTCGGAGAAGATCACCTGGATCTTCGCGTCCTGAGCGGGCGGAACGGCCGAGGAGATCACGTGGTTGTTGGTGACGATGTATCCGGCGCCGTCGATGACCACACCGGAACCCGTGCTGCCCTGGTCACCGACGGCGACCTGAATCGACACCACGGATGGCAGTACGGCGTCGGCGACCTTCGCCACCTGAGACTCCGGCTGTTCCCCACCGCCGGATTGAACGAGCGTGACACGTGAGCTGGTGAGTGAACTGCGATCGGCAGTGATGACAGTGGCAAGCAATCCACCGACGAGAGCGATGACAAGCGCCATGCCCGCAAGCGCGGCCAGCGCCGAGGGGGCGACCTTGCGACCGAACAACAGCTCACGCACGTCGAGTTTCTGGGCGGGAGGCAACTGCACCGGCGCCTCGGACTCTGCGGGCTTGCCCAGCGAGACGGCGGATTCAGGATCACGCCACGGATCACGCGGCGGTTCTTCGTCGGGCGTGTTGTTCGCCGTCGCCTCGGGATCGCGACCGATCGACTCGGTGGCGTCTGCGGGTCGACCGAACGCTTCGGCCAGAACCGGGTCCGGAGTCCCGATCACGACATCGGAGGACGGAGTCGATCGCGCGGCCACCGGAGTGAACGAGCCCTCGACTCCACTCGGCCGACCGAACACCTGGCGCGAGGCCGGATCGATCTGGGGTCGATAGACCGGACGGGGGTCGAGAACCGGCGCATCTGCCGGTCTGTCCACCGAACCGTTTGCCGAAGAATCCGAACTCACTCCGGAGTGCCCCCTTTTTCCGTCAGTCACATGGTCCAGTATCACTGATCCGCGCCGGGAAGCTGGCGCGCGGCGTCATTTGCGCCAGCGACGGGACAACCTCTTGCTGATGGTGGAGAAGCCGGCGGGTTGATTACCGACGGAACTGTCGGCGTTTTCCGAATTCGGCCCGGTAGTCGGACTGTTGCACGAGGGAATCTGGCTGAGAAGTCCCACCAGGGACAACGGCATCGTCATCTCGCCGCTTCGACGCAGCGCACCACGTGCCTGTTGCTGAGCATCGACGGCCGCAGCGCACTCGGCGCAGATCGAGATGTGATGCGAGGCCCGCAAGTAGGCCTGCATTCGGAGTTCTCCGTCGACGTAGGCAGCGATTGCCTCGCTGGCCAGATGTTCGGTCGAACCGAACTGGCGATGTGCCCGCGCCTCCGTCATTCGTCCCTCCAGGTGATTGACCACGTCCCGCTCTGTAGCTCGAACCCGACCGTCAGAAACCGACGAGTTCGGATTCGGCTGCGCGCTGCGCTGCCAGATGATCACGAATCGCCTGTCGCCCACGATGGATACGGCTACGAACCGTTCCGAGCTTCACTCCCAGTGTGGCACCGATTTCCTCGTACGACAGACCTTCGATGTCACAGAGCACGACAGCGGCACGAAATTCAGGTGCGAGTGAGTCCAGTGCGGCTTGCAGACCTGCGTCGAGGCGCGCGTCGTGGTAGATCTGCTCGGGGTCGGGACCGGGCGAGGGAACGCGGTCGTAGTCCTCGGGCAGCGCTTCCATACGGATGCGATTGCGTCGGCGAACCATGTCGAGGAACAGGTTTGTGGTGATGCGGTGCAACCAGCCCTCGAAAGTTCCGGGCTGATAATCGGAGAGCGAGCGGAACACCCGGATGAAGGTGTCCTGCGTCAAGTCCTCGGCATCCTGGGCATCGCCTGACAACCGGTAGGCCAGGCGGTACACCCGGTCACCGTGCTGACGCACGAGTTCGTCCCAAGACGGCATGGAGGACTTCTCACCAGTTGCATCGAACACAGCAGTGCCGATCAACTCGGAATCCACAGCCGATTCCGTCGTCAAAACTTCCGACTCTCGAGGGCGAGGCTCGTCGTTGACCTGGTAAATAAGTTGATCCTCCTGCTCGGGATCGCGTAGTTCGATCACCGCGTTGTCCGAATCACGTGATGCGCGATATTCGGGAGAACCAGCCGATGCTGTGATTTGTTCCCGATCACCGAGCTGCGAAAGATCAACTTGGTAGAAATCGATACCGCCGTGCGATCTTCGATCCGGCGATGTATACACCTTTTCTCATCGCGGTGTGCACGCCATATGAGGAGCCTGAGGGATTCCTGAGAATCCTGGTGACTGCGCGCCTTGCAGCGACAATCCGAACCGCCCGATAACCTCATGAGCGTGACCCACGCCGAACAGATACTCCGCCACGTCGAGGACGTAGTTTCCGAGGACGAGATTTTGACCGCGGCGCGAGATCGAGCGCTGGATCTCGGAGCCCATCCGGTGACGCCCGCCGTCGGTGCGACGCTCGCGATGTTCGCGAGGATGCTCGACGCGAAGACGGCCGTCGAGGTGGGTACCGGAGCCGGCGTGAGCAGCCTGTGGCTTCTGCACGGAATGCGCGACGACGGCGTCCTGACCACGATCGACAGTGAACCCGAACACCAGCGGGCGGCCAAGCTGACCTTCCGCGAAAGCGGAATCGCTCCGGCACGCACTCGCCTGATCAACGGACGGGCTCTCGACGTACTTCCCCGGCTCGCCGACGGCGGCTACGACCTGGTGTTCGTCGACTGCGCCGCGATCGACCACCCCCACTACGTCCGCGAAGGCGTCCGCCTGCTGCGCTCCGGCGGTGTCATCGTTCTGCACAACGCCCTGGCCGACGGCCGCGTTGCCGACAGCTCCGCTCGCGACGCGACAACGGTGGCGGTCCGAGAAGCAGCAAAGGCCGTGACCGAGGACGAGCGACTCATTCGGGTCCTCCTCCCCCTCGGTGACGGCCTCCTCTGCGCGAGCAAGCTCTAGATCCAGACGCCCTTACCGATGGCGACGACGCCACCCTGACTGACGGCAAATCGTTCGCGGTCACGTTCGAGATCGACGCCGATGATTTCGCCGTCACCGACGACGACGTTCTTGTCGAGGATCGCTCGCCGTACGACGGCACCCTTGCCGATGCGCACACCCGGCATCAGCACGCTGCCCTCGACGGTCGCACCGTCCTCGATCATCACGTTGGAACTGAGTACCGAATTGCGCACGGTCGCCGCGGACAGGATCGACCCAGCACCGACCACCGATTCCTGCGCGAGTCCGCCCTTCACGAACTTTGCGGGCGCGAGATTCTCGGTGGCGCCGCGGATGGGCCAGCGACGGTTGTAGAGATTGAAGATCGGGTGCACCGACACCAGGTCCATGTGAGCGTCGTAGAAGGCGTCGAGGGTACCGACGTCACGCCAGTAACCGCGGTCTCGATCGGTGGCGCCGGGAACGACGTTGTCCTTGAAGTCGTAGACCGACGCCTCACCCGCGGCGACCAAGGCGGGAATGATGTCTCCGCCCATGTCGTGATCGGAATCGGAATTCTCTGAATCAGCGCGGATGGCGTCCACGAGTACCTTGGTGGTGAACACATAGTTACCCATGGACGCGAATGTCGAATTGGGGTCGTCCGGTGTCCCGGGAGGATGGGCGGGCTTTTCCAGGAACTGGGTGATGCGTCCGGACTCGTCACTGTCGATGCAGCCGAAAGCAAAAGCCTCACTTCGCGGTACACGAATACCCGCGACCGTCACGCCTGCCCCGGATTCGATGTGGTGCTGAACCATCTGTTCCGGATCCATCCGGTACACGTGGTCGGCACCGAAAACCACGATGTACTCGGGGTCCTCGTCGTAAACGAGATTGAGCGACTGCAGGATTGCGTCGGCACTGCCGGTGTACCAGCGCGGCCCGAGCCGCTGCTGGGCCGGGACCGGGGTGATGTACTCACCCGCGAACCCGGACAATCGCCACGTCTGCGAAATGTGGCGGTCGAGTGAATGTGACTTGTATTGCGTCAACACACAAATACGCAGATATCCCGCGTTGACAAGGTTGCTCAACACGAAGTCGATAAGTCGATATGCACCTCCGAAGGGCACTGCGGGCTTCGCTCTGTCCGCGGTCAGCGGATACAAGCGTTTGCCCTCGCCCCCGGCGAGCACGATTCCAAGCACATGCGGCTGGCTTCTCACACCGCTAACCTATCCGCACTGGTGAACTCCCGCTAGCGAAGCAGTCCGAGAGGTCCGATCGTGTCCCCCTCCGAACGGTCGGGGATAACGTGATCGGTAGCCGGATCGACCACGGGCGGTTAGGTTTAGCGCGTGCGAGTCGCGATGATGACCAAGGAATACCCGCCGGAGATCTACGGCGGCGCAGGAGTACACGTAACCGAGCTCGTCGCTCAGATGAAACGGCTGTGCGAGGTCGACGTGCACTGCATGGGCGCCCCGCGCGAAGGCGCGATCGTCCACTCTCCCGACCCCGCTCTCGCCGGATCCAACCCGGCCCTGACGACGCTCTCCACCGAACTGCGCATGGCGGACGCCGCGGCCGGTGTCGACATCGTCCACTCCCACACCTGGTACACCGGACTGGCCGGGCATCTCGCGTCGGCTCTCTACGACGTGCCGCACATCCTCACCGCGCACTCACTCGAGCCCAGACGCCCGTGGAAGGCCGAACAGCTAGGCGGCGGCTATCGGATCTCGTCGTGGTCCGAACGCAACGCCGTCGAGCACGCAGACGCGATCATCGCCGTCAGTTCCGGTATGCGACTCGACGTCCTCGACGCGTACCCCGCTGTCGATCCGAGTCGCGTTCACGTAGTCCGCAACGGAATCGACGCCGAGGTATGGCATCCCGGGGGATCTGCGCCGGGAGCACAGTCCGCACTCGCGTCGATCGGCGTCGACCCGGCGAAACCCATCGTGGCCTTTGTCGGACGCATCACGAGGCAGAAGGGCGTCGGGCACCTCGTCGCGGCAGCCCACCACTTCGACCCGGAGATTCAGCTCGTGCTGTGCGCCGGCGCTCCCGATACGCCGGAGATCGCCGCCGAGACGGAGAAGGCGGTGGCCGAACTCGCCCGGCACCGGGGCAATGTCTACTGGGTGCGCGAGATGCTCCCGACCGAGCAGATCAGGGAAATACTTTCGGCAGCAACGGTATTCGTCTGCCCTTCGGTGTACGAACCCCTCGGGATCGTCAATCTCGAAGCCATGGCGTGTGAGACCGCCGTGGTCGCTTCCGACGTCGGCGGCATCCCCGAGGTGGTCGCCGACGGCGTCACCGGTCGACTCGTGCACTACAACGCCTACGAGCCGAACGCGTTCGAGGAATCGCTCGCGGCCACCGTCAATGCCGTTGTCGCCGACCGAGAAGGCGCCGACGCGATGGGTCGTGCGGGCAGGATCCGTGCGATCGACGAGTTCTCCTGGGCCGAAATCGCCAAGCAGACGCTCGAGGTCTACGCGGACGCCGTCACGAGACGCTGATCCGCGTCAGATCTTGCGATAGGTCGAGACCGTCGCCGACGCGGTGACGGTACTCGGCTGCGGCAGCTTCTCCACGGCGGCAGCCAGATCGGCGGGCGTCAGGTGTCTCGCCGACGGTCCCATCCCCACCAAGTCGAGGACGTCCTGGTGTGAGAGTGACATCGTGAACTCGACCTCGTCGCTACTCACACGCTCGAAGTATCCGGCCATCGACGATTCGAGACGTTCCACTTTGCGGTCGTCGACCCGGACCATCGCGAGAATGTCGATCAGCTCGCGCAGATGCCTGTCGGTGGGCGTCAGGACCACCAGAGCGCCGTCTTCGGCGAGAACTCGATGGGACTGCGGACCGTTACGAGGAGCGAACACACAGAGCACATGAGAGAGCGCTCCGCCGCGAATGGGCAGTGGTTGCCAGACGTCTGCGACGATCGAACCGATTCTTTCGTGGACCTTCGCGGCACGCCGGGCCGCGAACTTGGACACGTCCAAGGCTATCGCCCGAGAATCAGGCAGCGAATCCACGACGTGTGCGAGGTATTGTCCTGTGCCTGCGCCGATTTCGACGATCCGCGCGGGATCCGACCCCGCCGTCGTCGCGCAGGCCCGGGTGACGGCATCCATCAGCGGGCCGAAGTGGCCGGCGCCGAGCAATCGTGCACGCGCGGCAATCATCTCGGCACTGTCGCCGGTGAACTTCGTGGCACCGCCACTGATCAGGCTCACGTAACCCTGACGAGCGATATCGAATCGATGTCCGCGGTCGCACTCGGCGGCGCCGTCCACCAATTCCAGATCAGCAGCACACTGCGGGCAGGACAGAAGATCGATCACGGCGGCAAGCATTGATCCGTCCTTTCGGCTACCGGCGGTGCGCACACACTTCAGGCCCCGTACCGAAACGGATACGGAGCCTGCGTGCAATCACGTGCTGTTGTTCGTACTGCTACAACCTGGACCCGACTAGCTGGTGACGTTCGTGAGTTCCACACCGAGCGCTGCAGCTTCATCCGGGGTCAGCTCGACGACGAGGCGTCCGCCACCCTCGAGTGGAACCCGCATGACGATTCCTCGTCCCTCTTTGGTTGCTTCGAGGGGACCGTCCCCGGTCCGGGGCTTCATGGCCGCCATCCTCTGCTCCCTCCAGATCTGCGCTGCATTGCTCTGCGCCTCGACTAACGGTGCGCCCCGCCAACAATCAGCGAGGCTCGTACCCTCCATTGTTCCCTATGGATGCGGGAACCGGGAATCTGAGTCACATTTAGGGGTGTTCAGTCGACCGTCACACCTGCGCCGGAACCCAGCAATCAGCCACGTGATCATCGACCATTCCGGTGGCCTGCATGAGCGCATAAGCCGTGGTAGGACCCACAAACTTGAACCCGCGCCGCTTGAGTTCCTTAGCCATGGCAGTCGACTCGGGAGTGACCGCGGGAACCTCTGCAATTGATGTCAGTCTTCTGGTGCGTCGAGGCGGCGAGAACGACCAGAGTAACGAATCGAGGTCCAGATCGGGCGAATTCACGAGCACTCGGGCGTTGGAAATCGTCGCCTCGATCTTCGCGCGATTGCGGACGATCGCGGCATCGGAGAGCAATCTCTCGACATCCGCAACTCCGTACGCTGCGACCTTGTCCGGATCGAACCCGTCGAAGGCTTCGCGGAACGCCTCGCGTTTGCGCAGAATCGTGATCCACGAAAGTCCCGATTGGAATGCTTCGAGGGCGAGTCGTTCGAACAGTTCGTCGCGCCCGTGCAGCGGACGCCCCCACTCCTCGTCGTGATAGTCGCGGTAGAGCGTGTCGCCGGGCGTCTCGACCACCCAGCCGCACCGAACCAGTCCGTCGGCCATCAGCCCTGGGAATCCTTCGATTCGGATACGGTCTCAGGCTCCTCCTGCGATGCTTCTGCCTTGGCCGGAGCATCCGCTTTCACCAGGACCTCAGACCGCTCGTCACGGCCCAGTTGTGCACGCAGAGAATCGATTTCCAACCCGAGGCGATGCAGGGCCCAATCCACTTCACTCGCCTTGTAGCCACGCAGCACCTGCTGAAAACGCAGCGCGTCGACATCCGCCCCGGTGACGTCCTCTGCCGGGAGTACGGTCGCCGTCGTGCCAGGAGGCAGCGGCGGCAGCTCTTCCGAGCGCCCGAACACAGCGCTGGCGGCGAGGAAGATCATCGCGCCGACCAGAGCCATGACAATCAGGTACAGGAGGATCGTCATCATGGACCGATACTCCCATACCCGAGTGTGAGCGGTCAGACCCCCGCGGTGCGCACTATCGAATTCATCGGGGGTCGATCGAGTAGCGAAACCTCGGTGGTCTCGGGCACGAAAGAATCGCCGTCGACCAGGAATTGGGTCAACCCGGCACCCGAATCCTCGATCCCGCACCGCATGAGCATCGTTCCGATGATCTGCCGGCTCATCACGCCGAGGTCGGCGAGCGGCCGGTTGCGATGCTTGCGCACGCCGAGATTGACCTGACCGATCGCCGCCAGCCCCAACGTGTCGTACGTGTCGAGCAGCAAACCGATCTCGACGCCGTAGCCGGGCGCGAACGGGACAGCGGACAGCAGCTCACGGGTGCCCGCGTATTCACCGCCAAGCGGTTGCAGTACCGACGTGAGTTCCGGCCGCAGCGCGGCCAACATGGGCCGCGCAACCAATTCCGTGACTCGCCCGCCGCCGTTGGCATCCTCCGTGCCGCTCACGCGCAGCGGACGGCGGTAGTAGCCCTTCACCAGATGGATGCCGTCAACCGTGAGCAGTGGCCCCAGCAGTTTGGGCACGAACGCCGGATCGGGATTGATGAGATCGGAGTCGACGAATGCGATCAGATCACCGGTCGTTGCGGCGACCGAACGCCAGAGCACCTCACCTTTGCCCGCAGTCGGCGGGATGGACGGGACCGCGCTCTCACGACTGATCACCGTTGCTCCAGCAGCGCGAGCACGCTCGGCGGTTCTGTCGGTCGAACCGGAATCGAGAACGATCAACTCGTCGACCAGGCCACCGAGCAACGGATGAATGGTGTCGACCACCGCGGCAACGGTGTCCTCTTCGTTGAGTGCGGGCAACACCACCGAGACGGTTCGGCCACCCTTCGCCCGTTCGAGCTCGGCGACCGTCCAACTCGGATGGTCCCAACTGTTGGCGTCTGCCCATACGCGGGTCGGGCCCGCACCGGTGATGCTCATGCCAGACCTCGAACCGTACGTACCGGGGCACGGCGTCCCTGGATCGCGGCCACCATGTCGACGACTCGACGGGTGGACGCCACCTCGTGAACACGGAACACCCGGGCGCCGCCCGCCGCGGCCATTGCTGTCGCTGCCAATGTTCCCTCCAACCTCTCGGAAAGCTCCACACCAAGAGTCTCCCCGATGAAGTCCTTATTACTCAGCGCCATCAGCACTGGCCACCCGGTGTTTACAAGAACGTCCACTTTCCGCAACAACTCGAGCCCGTGGAAGGTGTTCTTACCGAAATCGTGGGTGGGATCGATCAGGATCGCGTCACGCGGAACCCCGAGTGCCAGGGCGCGCTCTGCCGCCGACACGACCTCGGTGACCACATCTGCGACGACGTCGTCGTAGCGGACACGATGCGGGCGGGTGCGCGGAACCGCGCCACCCGTGTGCGAGCAGACGATCCCGGCACCAGTCTCGGCAGCAACCAGGACGAGGTCGGGATCCGCACCCGCCCACGTGTCGTTGATCAGGTCGGCGCCTTCGGCGCGTGCCAACCGCGCGACGCCGCTCCGCCAGGTGTCGACGCTGATGATCAGCTCGGGGTACTTGGCTCTGATCGCGGCGACGAACGGAACGACTCGCCTGACCTCTTCGTCGGCGTCGACGAGGTCGCCGGGCCCAGCTTTCACTCCCCCGATGTCCACCAGATCGGCGCCCTCGTCGACGGCCCTGTCGACGGCGGCCATCGCTGCCGAATCCGAGAACGTCGCGCCCTGGTCGTAGAAGGAATCGGGAGTGCGGTTGACGATGGCCATCACCAGTGCACGGTCGACCGCGACTCGACGCCCACACAGGGTGGGCGCCGGACCTGGCTGCGCGGTAGAACCGGGGAGTGAAGACATGCCACTCATACTGGCATGACGGAACTCGGTCTAGCCCTTGGGTACCGAGCCCGCCGCGACCTTTCCGACGTATTCGTCGTACGAGTCCACGTAACCACCCTCACGGCCTTCGAGAACGTGCAGAGTGTCGGCGCCGACGTCGTAGCCCTCGTTGCGCAATTCCACCTTGCGCGACTTGAAAGTGCTGGTGTGTTCGAGTGAGTCGACGATGCGGATGAACAGCGGGACCGCGTAGTTGGGGAGCTTGCCGTAGAGGTGTGCCGCGACTTCACTTCCCTCCAAGCTTTGACCGTCCCGCAGCTTGACCGCCGCCATGCCCGCGCGACCGTCGGTGCCCGGAATCTCGACGCCGTAGACAACTGCTTCCTCGACGGCCGGGTGCGAACTCAGCGCGCCCTCGACCTCCGTGGTGGCGACGTTCTCTCCCTTCCAACGGAAGGTGTCGCCGAGGCGGTCGACGAAGGCGACGTGGCCCCATCCCTGCTTGCGCACCAGGTCTCCGGTGTCGAACCAGGTGTCGTCGTCCTTGAATCCGCCGCGTACCAGTTTGCTGTTGCTCGCCGCTTCGTCGGTGTAACCGTCGAAAGGCGCCCGGTCGGTGACCTTCGACAGCAGGAGTCCGACCTGACCCGTGGAAACCTTGCGGAGTCGACCGTCGGCTCCACGCAACGCTTTTCCGGTGTCCTCGTCGAACTCCACGACGGCGTGCGGCAACGGGCAGATGCCTGCTGTCTTGTCGACGTTGAGTGCGTTGACGAACGCGATGTTGCATTCGCTCGCACCGTAGAACTCGGCGACGCGGGGTATGCCGAACCGCTGGGTGAATTCGGCCCAGATCTCAGGGCGCAGACCGTTACCCACCATCAGCCGAACAGCATTGTCGCTGTCGGTCGGCTTGACCGGCTGGTTGAGCAGATAGCGGCACAGTTCGCCGATGTAGGTGAACGCGGTCGCCTTGTTCAGTGCGATGTCGTCCCAGAACCGCGAGGCCGAGAACTGACGTCCGATCGCGATTGTCGCACCGGACGCGAGCACCGAGGACAGCGAGACCGTCAACGCGTTGTTGTGGTAGAGCGGCAGGCAGCAGTACAGGGTGTCCGAGCCGCGCAAGCGCACGCCCATCAACCCGAGGCCCGACATCGACTTCAGCCAACGGAAGTGAGTCATCAAGCTGGCCTTGGGCATTCCGGTGGTGCCCGAGGTGAAGATGTAGAACGCCTTCTCCTTTGCCAGCACCTCGGCGGTGACCGCGGGGTTGGACGGATCAGCCGTCTTCGCCAGATCCGCGAGTTCGCTGACGAGAAGTTGGTTCGGTCCGCTAAATCCGGCGGGCAACGATTCGAGGGCTCCTTCGCACTCGTCGGCGACCACCAGGACCCGCGCGTCGAGGAGCGTAAGGCTGTGTGCCAGAACGTCGTCGCGCTGGTTGTAGTTCAGCATGCCCGCTGCCGCGCCGAGTTTTACCGCGGCCAAGGCGATCAGCAGCGCTTCGGGAGTGTTCTTTGCCAGCACTCCGACGACGTCTCCGCGGTCGACTCCTCGACCACGGAGAACGTCCGCGTAGCGGTTCACCAGTTCGTTGGCTTCCGCGTAACTGGTCGCGTGGCCCTCGAACCGGATGAACGGGCGCGACGGGTGCGCGTGCGCGGCCTTCTGGAAGATCAACCCGATCGATTCCTTGGCCGAAGGCTTACGGGTGAGCCCGGCGGCCCCCCGCGCCAGGATCGGCACCTCGGTGATCATCGACGGCAGTTTTGCCGCCAGATCGAGCAGGCCGACGGTCGAACGGGCTTCCGAACTCATGGCTCCCCTAACACGTATCCGGCGCCCATTCGGCCGCCCAGTCTGCGGCCACCTTACTGCACGGTAATAAAGCCCGCCATGCCCCAGGTCAGGGTTTCACGCACGCGTCTGATCAGGATTTGACGCACGCGTCGAGCGCGGCCTCGACGTCCGTCCTCACCAGCAGAGAGTCCAGCGCCTGACGCCCGACGAAGCCGGTCCCGTCGAGCTTGTTCAACCACTCGAGCAGGCCGGTGAAGTGGCCGACGGGATCGAGCATCACGACAGGTTTCTCGTGCATTCCCAGGTAGCCGGCGGTCCACGTCTCGAACAACTCTTCCAGCGTCCCGATTCCGCCGGGCAGCGTGATGAACGCGTCGGCGTGGTCTTCCATCAGCTTCTTGCGTTCGCGCATGGTGTCCGTGACGATCAGTTCGTCGGCATCGACGTCGGCAACTTCCTTGTGCACCAAGGCTTTCGGGATGACGCCGACGGTCCAGGCACCCGCCGCGCGAGCGGACTCGGCGACAGCGCCCATCATCGACACGTTGCCGCCACCCGAGACCAACTGCCATCCGCGTCGACCGATCGCGGTTCCCACTTCTGACGCCAATGCCAGGAACGATTCGTCCACCGGACCCGACGCGCAGTAGACGCAGATCGAGTACTTCTTGTCGGAATCGGTCACCATTCTTCTTCTTTCCCCAGATCTGCGGCCTCGTCGACGCCCTTGTCGGCGTTGAGGACGATTCGTACTGCTTCTTCCACACTGTCGGTGACGTGCAGCAAGTTCACGTCACCTTCGGAAATCTTGCCGTCACGCTCGAGGGTGCCGCGGATCCAATCGACGAGTCCGGACCAGTACTCGGTACCGAACAGGACGATCGGGAAGCGCGTGACCTTGTGGGTCTGCACCAGGGTGAGTGCCTCGAACAGCTCGTCGAGTGTTCCGAAGCCACCCGGCAGGCAGATGAATGCCTGGGAGTACTTCACGAACATCGTCTTGCGTGCGAAGAAGTACCGGAAGTTGATTCCGAGATCCACCCACTCGTTGAGTCCCTGCTCGAACGGCAACTCGATGCCGAGGCCGATCGAGTACCCGCCGGCCTCACTGCAACCGCGGTTGGCAGCTTCCATCACTCCTGGCCCACCACCGGTGATGACGGCGTACCCGGCCTCGGCCAACGCCGTTCCCAGCTCGCGCCCGGATTGGTACTCGGGATGATCGACCGTGGTGCGGGCCGAACCGAACACCGTCACCGCACGCGGGACCTCGGCGAGTGCGCCGAAACCTTCGATGAATTCGCTCTGGATACGCAGCACACGCCACGGATCGGTGTGTACCCAATCCGTGGGTCCGCGCTTGTCGAGCAAGCGCTGATCCGTCGTGGTCTTCTCGTCCTTGCGCTTGCGTCGAAGCTGAACCGGCCCGCGGTGCTTGATCGACGAGCTCTGCTTCTTCGAAGCCGAATTCTTCTCTGGTGCCATGCGGCAAGGCTAACGGTCAGGCCGACAGATACTTCCTCAGCACGGCCGCGACGTCGGTGATCTGCTGCACCGGAACGTGCTCGTCGCGCTTGTGCGCGAGGTTCGGATCACCCGGTCCGTAGTTCACGGCAGGAATGCCGAGCGCCGAGAACCTGGACACGTCGGTCCACCCGTACTTCGCACGGAACTGACCACCGGCCGCCTCGATCAGGGCGGCAGCGGACGGGTTCGCCAAGCCGGGCAGCGCGCCGGGCGAGGAGTCGGTGACCTCGAATCCGAGGCCCAGACCGTCGAACACTTCGCGCACGTGCGCCTCGGCTTGTACCTCGCTGCGATCGGGCGCGAATCGGAAATTGACGTCCATCTCGGCTTCGTCCGGGACGACGTTTCCGGCGACGCCACCGGAGATCCGCACCGCCGACAAGCCCTCGCGGTAGCCGCAACCGTCGATGTCGACCGAGCGCGGCTGGTAACTCGACAACCGCTCCAACGCTCCGCCGAACTTGTGAATGGCATTGTCCCCCAGCCAGGACCTGGCCGAATGGGCGCGAGTTCCCGAAGCCGTCAACCGCACCCGCATCGTGCCCTGACACCCGGCCTCGATGAAACCGGCCGTCGGCTCACCGAGAATTGCGACGTCCGCCGCGAGCCATTGCGGGATCTCGCGTTCGATCCGTCCCAGGCCGTTGTACGTTGCGGCGATCTCTTCGCAGTCGTAGAAGACGAGGGTCAGATCGTGGGCCAGGTTCTCGATGGTGGCCGCAAGGTGTAGGAAGACCGCGTCGCCCGACTTCATGTCCACGGTCCCGCAGCCGTGCAGGATGTCGCCGTCACGCCGCGAAGGAACGTTGTCCGCGATCGGCACCGTATCCAGATGTCCGGCGAGCATGACCCGACTGGGCAAACCACGCGACGTACGCGCCAACACGGCATTGCCGTTGCGGATGATCTCGAAGCCCGAAGTCTGCTCACGCAGCGCATCCTCGACAGCCTGCGCAATGACGGATTCGTCGTGCGAGACGCTGGGGATGTCGACCAGGGCGGCCGTCAAGTCGATGGGGTCCGAAGCAAGATCGAGGATGCTCACACGCACCAGCCTAGGCCGGTGCACCCACCACCCAGTAATCTCTAGTCCCGTGAGCGCACAGGGAGCAACAGCAGTAGGTATCGCCAACGTGACCGCGGACGGAACCGTCCTCGACACCTGGTTCCCGGCACCGGAGCTGGGAACATTCGACAAGACCGGTACCGAGAACGTCGAGGGAACAGATATTCCTTCCGATCTTGCACTGCTGGCAGGCACTGATGACGCTCGCGAGGTATCGCAGGTCGTCGTGCGCACCACCATCGCCGATCTCTCCAAGGCGCCGGTCGACGCACATGACGTCTACCTGCGCCTCCATCTCCTCTCGCACCGTCTCGTCGCACCCCACGGTGTCAACCTCGACGGCCAGTTCGGCCTGCTCAGCAACGTCGTGTGGACCAACTTCGGCCCGTGCGCCGTCGAAGGTTTCGAGCAGGTTCGCTCGCGTCTACGCATCCGCGGCGTCGTGACCGTGTTCAGCGTCGACAAGTTCCCCCGCATGGTCGACTACGTCGTGCCGTCCGGAGTTCGCATCGGTGACGCGGACCGTGTCCGACTCGGTGCACACCTCGCCAGCGGAACGACCGTCATGCACGAGGGCTTCGTCAACTTCAACGCCGGCACCCTCGGCAACTCGATGGTCGAAGGCCGCATCTCCGCGGGCGTCGTCGTCGACGACGGATCCGATGTGGGCGGCGGCGCCTCGATCATGGGCACCCTCTCCGGTGGAGGCAAGGAAACGATCTCCCTCGGCAAGCGCTGCCTCCTCGGTGCAAACGCCGGCCTCGGCATTTCGCTCGGCGACGACTGCGTCCTCGAAGCGGGCCTCTACGTCACCGCCGGCACCAAGGTCACCGGCCCGGACGGAACCGTCGTCAAGGCCAAGGAACTGAGCGGCAAGTCGAACCTTCTCTTCCGTCGTAACTCGGTCTCGGGTGCCGTCGAGGTCGTGCCGTGGAAGGGCACCGGCGTCGAACTGAACGCTGCTTTGCACGCCAACGACTGATGAGTAGCACCGACGTCTCCGACGGAACAACCACTGCTCTCGGCCACGGTCTCAAGGTCCGCCATCTGACGATGATGGGCCTGGGCTCGGCCATCGGCGCCGGCCTGTTCCTCGGAACCGGCGTCGGTATCGCCAAGGCCGGGCCGGCCGTCCTGATCTCCTACATCCTTGCGGGCGCCGTCGTGGTGTTCGTGATGCGCATGCTCGGCGAGATGGGCGCCGCGATCCCGGCCAGCGGTTCCTTCTCTCACTACGCGCGCCTGGGGATCGGCGAGTGGGCCGGCTTCGTGATGGGCTGGCTCTACTGGTTCATGCTGATCATGGTGCTGGGCGCCGAGATCACCGGGGCTTCGGCGATCGTGAACGACTGGGTGCCGTCGATCCCGCAATGGGTTGTCGCCCTGGTTTTCGTGGTGTTCTTCGCCGTGGTGAACCTGGCGAAAGTCAGCAACTTCGGTGAGTTCGAGTTCTGGTTCGCCGCAATCAAAGTCACCGTCATCATCGGCTTCCTGATCATCGGTGTCCTGCTGGTGTTCGGCCTCCTGCCCGATACCGACCCGGTCGGTACGAGCAATCTGTTCGGCCAGGGCGGCTTCATGCCCAACGGGCTGTCCGGCATTGCCGCAGGACTTCTCGTCGTGGCATTCGCCTTCGGTGGGATCGAGATCGTCACCATCGCCGCAGCCGAATCCGAGAATCCGGAACGCTCCATCGCCGTCGCTGTCCGGAGCGTCGTGTGGCGCATCAGCGTCTTCTACATCGGCGCCATCTCGATCATGGTTCTGGTGCTGCCCTGGAACGACCCCGAACTCGAGAGCGGCCCGTTTGTGGCCGTCCTGAACAAGGCGAACATTCCAGGCGTTGCCGGGTTCATGGAACTCGTCGTAGTGGTGGCGTTGCTTTCCGCCTTCAACGCCAACATCTACGGCACCTCCCGCATGGCGTTCTCACTTTCGCGCCGCGGCGACGGACCCGCCTTCATGGCGAAACTGTCGAGCACCGGAGTTCCGACCAATGCCGTTCTGCTGTCGGTGTTCTTCGGTTTCGTCAGCGTCCTGCTCAACTGGCTGCTCCCCGACGACCTGCTCGGCATCCTGCTCAACGCAGTCGGCGCTGCGCTGCTGGTCATCTGGATCTTCATCGTCGTCTCGCATCTGCGACTGCGAAAACAACTCGAAGCGTCGGGCAAGCTGACGGTTCGGATGTGGCTGTTCCCGTATCTGAGCTACGCGACACTCGCGATGCTCGGTGTGTTCGTCGTCCTCATGCTCTTCGACGCCGATGCCCGTGCACAGTTGATCTCGACCACCGTGTTGTTCCTCGTGATCGCGGCATTGGGTTTCCTGAACGCCCGTTGGCGTAAGCAGAATCAGCCCGTCTGATCCGTGTGCCTATGCATCCCGCCTGTTCACGACGACGATGCTGAGACCGAATACGACGAGCACGAAGAGGGCGAAGTAGATCAGGCTGCCCCAGGGTCCCCAGTGGAAATCGACGCTACCGCCGGAACCGAGAAAATTGTTGGCGTTCATGAACGGCAGGAACGGCATGATCTTCTCGCCGATACTTCCGAACAGGTTGAAAAGATTCTCGATCAGCAAGGGCCACAACAGCAGAAGCGCGATCGCACCTGCAGACTGCCGGAGCAACGCGCCGACTCCGACTGCTAGAACTACGCAGAAGAACGCGTAGATCGGTGTTCCGTAGACGACCCGCCAGTTCTCGTCGCCGGACAGAGTCAGGAATCTTCCGGCGTCACCTGATGTGGCCTTCGTGAGGCCGAAGGCGCCGAACGACAACACGAGAGTCAGCACCGCTCCGAACCCACCGATGAGGCCCGCTTTGGCGATGAGCACCGAGGCGCGGTTCGGAACCGCCTGGAAGGTGGTGCGGATGGTCCCGAAACGATATTCGCTGGTGATCGCGAGAGCCGCCATGATCATCAGAACCAACACACCGAAGCCGGTCACTCCACTGAGTGCCCCCGAAACTGTCGGCATCATTGCACCGTTGGGGTTGCTGAGCGACGACTTGGCGCTCAGTCCGAAAACGGTAGCGAGTCCCAACCCGAGCACGATGATGATGATCGTGCACCACAGCGGCGACTTGGTCGTGGTGATCTTGATACGTTCAGCACTGAGAACAGCCATTACAGTGCACCTCCCATAGCCTGCTGCGTGTTTGCCTGCTGTGTATTTGCGTGGTGTGCGCCGACACCCGGATCGATACCGGATGCGTGGTACTGGACATCGTCCCCGGTCAACTTCATGAACGCATCCTCGAGCGACCCCTGCACAGAAGCCAACTCGTACAACACGATCCCCTGCGAACCAGCCAACCCACCGATCACATCGGTGGTCGAATCCACCACCACCAATGCCGGGGCAACACCGGAACCGTCCTCACGCACCGTCAACCCCTGCGAGAGCAACACACTGCGCAACGCATCGAGCTGAGGACTACGCACCCGCACCGTCGACTCCGACGAACGATCCACGAACTCCGCCACCGTCGAATCCGAAATCAACCGACCCCGACCGATCACCACCAACTGCTCCGCCGTGAGCGCCATCTCCGACAGGAGGTGACTCGACACCAGCACCGTGCGGCCCTCGGCCGCCAACCGCTGCATGAACTTACGAATCCAGACGATGCCCTCCGGATCGAGACCGTTGACCGGCTCGTCGAACAACAACACCTTCGGATCCCCCAACAACGCACCCGCCAACCCCAGACGCTGCGACATACCCAACGAGAACCCGCCGGCCTTCTTGCCCGCCACCTCGGACAACCCGACCAACCCGAGCACCTCGTCGACCCGGGACTTCGGGATCCCGTTCGAAGCAGCCATCCACTGCAGATGCGCCCGCGCACTACGATTGGGGTGCACCCACTTCGCATCCAACAACGCACCCACCGTCCGCAACGGCGTCTTGAGCTCCCGATACGGCTTGCCCTCGATCAACGCCGCACCCGACGTCGGCTGATCCAAACCCAGGATCATCCGCATCGTCGTCGACTTACCAGCACCGTTCGGGCCCAGAAAGCCCGTCACGATGCCCGGCTTGACCGTGAACGACAAATCGTCCACCGCTTTCGTCGGTCCGTAAACCTTGGTCAATCCCCTCAGCTCGATCATGAGGACCAGTCAACCACGAAAACCGAACTGTCGGAACTTTCAGACGCCAACGGAGAAAGGCGTTGCGTCCGTTCGCCGTCGAGGCTAGTATCGAATGTATGTTCGACACTACCGGGGGGTAAAAGTGACGACGCAAGTATCTGAACAGGCGATATCCAAACAGGCGATATCCGAAGAGACCATCGGACAATTCCGGGCATCACTCGCCAGCATGGATCGATCCATCGACAACGCAGCACGCGTGGATCTTCTGCGCGCATTGGAAGAGTTGAAGGCCAGTTGCGCTGGTGCCCAGGCATTGCTGGCTGCCGATCTCGACGCGTTCACCCGCAACGACCGCGGCGAACGGGGAGTGCCGCGCGCATACCAAGGCCGTGGAATCAACGCGCAGATTGCCCTCGCACGGCGAGAGTCGGCTTGGTTCGGAACTCAGCATCTGAACCTGGCCCGCGCACTGAACGACGAGATGCCTCACACACTTCGACTACTCGTCGACGGCTCCATCAGTGAGCATCAAGCGACGATCCTCATGCGCGAGACTTCATGTCTCACCGCCCAGGATCGCGCTACATTGGATCGCGAGTTCTGCTGCGACGCTGCAATCTTGGACGGATGCGGCAACCACCAACTGACACAAAGAATCCGCGCACGCACTGCCGAAATAGACTCCGATAGTATTGCCAGACGAGCACGCAAAGCCGTGGGAGACAGACGAGTGACGTCACGGCCTGCGCCCGACACGATGTGCTGGCTCAATGTGTTTCTTCCCGTGGCCGAAGGTATCGCCGTGCACGCCACGCTCAGGCGCGACGCAGATTCCGTACTTGCCGGCGGGGACAAGCGCACCCGAGCGCAAATCATGGCTGATCTCCTGGTCGAGCGAGTTACCGGAATCGGCCGCGCCACACCGACACCCGTCACCGTGAATCTGGTTGTCTCCGACCAGTCATTGTTGGGCGAAAATTCCGACCCGGCGTACGTCCACGGGTACGGACCTGTACCAGCCGCTATTGCACGCGAATGGATCACCAAGGCCAGCGAAGACTCCGAAACGGTGGCAACGCTCCGAAAGCTCTACGCACGCCCCGATACGGGCGCGCTGACCGCAATGGAATCCACGGCGAGAACCTTCCCGAAGGGGTTGGCGCGATTGATCGAACTCCGTGATCGAAGCTGCCGTACTCCGTGGTGCGACGCGCCGGTTCGCCACCGCGACCACATTCGCGATCACTCGAGGGGTGGCCTCACCAGCGCAGCCAACGGTGCCGCGTTGTGTGCGGCATGCAATTACGCGAAACAGGGCTCGGACTGGACTGCCGAACCTGTACCAGGTAACCGGCACACCTTCACCACGACGACACCTACCGGGCACCGGTATTCGTCTGAGGCTCCGCCACTTCCGGCACCCTGGACCAGTCCGGATGCGGCCTAAGTTCCTCGGTGAGCCAATGCGTTCACGAACACCTCGGAAATCTCCGAGGGGTCACGAGCGATGTACGTCGAACCGCCCGTCACGCGGGAGATATCGGCGAGCGCCGCCGCATCTGCGTCATCGGTGATGCCGATGGTGACGATGATGACCGGACGCGCCGGATCCTGCTCGCGTGCAAGAACATCGAGCAACTGTTCACGGCTGATGCTGTCAGGATCTTCGTTTGCGCCGTCGGTCAAGATGATGACGCTGTTGACCGCTCGCGGATCGTACGATTCCTGAACCTTACGGAATGCGGCCAGCGTCGTGTCGTACAAACCTGTGGCGCCACGTTTGAGTTCGGTGAGCCGGTTCGCCTGATCTGCCATCAACTTTCGTTGAGTCACACCGTCGACGATCGTGTCGTAGCGCCTGATCGGCACCAATTCCTGGAAGTCCTGGGTTCCGTTCATACCTTGGGAAAACGCCCAGAGACCGGCAGCGACGCTGTCTGGGAAGACCTGATTGCCGGCCAGAGCAGCAGCAGTGGTCAACTGCATGCGCGTCTTGCCGCCTGCCGCCGGGTAGTCCATCGACGCAGACACGTCGATCGCAACGAGTGTCCGGATCGGCTTGGCCATCAGAGCCCAAGCGCCCAGTGTCTGATCGGCCACCGACTGTTCGGACACGGTCAGTGCCGTGACGTCACCGACTCCACCTTCGACGGCTCCACCGCCGGAAGTACGGAACCCGCTGCGCGTCAGCACTTCCTGAGCAGATTCACTGTGCAACAGCTCGGCGATGGCGTCACTCTTCTTGGCTGCGGCGTAGTGCCGGTCCGGTGCCGAAGCACTGACCACCAGGGGGTAATCCATGATCATGGTTCCCGTCGCCGGTACTGTCGCGGAAATCTTCGACTCGGCCTTCGTGAACTCGACGACCTGTTGCTCGGTCGAAACACCGACCTTTCCGGAGCTGACCAATTCGGTGAGCATCTTCTGTCCTACCGGCTGATCTTCGGTACGAACACTCTCCGCTTGCGCATGGGGTACGAGTGCCGCTCGAACGGATTCGGAGGTGGCCCCGGTTTCCGCGAGAGCTCCGAGAATGGGCGCCGACGCAACCCCTGTGAACAACGGATTGCCCAACGCCAGATCGGGAACCTGTAGCGCCGCGAGCCAACTGGCAAACTGTTCGCCACCGCCGGAGGCGAGAACGACAGGCGAGGTGGCGATCGAACCGCCGGCGGCAGCGACCGGCCCCTTGGCCGTCAATGCAGCTTTGCCCACCCACGCTGTCGAATCCGGTATCCACATGTCCGGCGCGTCCACGCCCTTACCCAGGGTTCCCGCAACGTCCCCGGGCAGCGCAGAGGTAACCGTGATCCGCGAACAGCCTGTCTGCTCCGGCGACGATTCTGCGAGGATCTCCGTGACTGCCGGCGCGATCGCAGGATCCGCTGCCAGCGAGTACTCGTCGACGCTCTCGCAGGAATCGGACTGTGTTGCCTTGAAGACCACCACCCCGGTGGCGATTACCGCGACGGCAACCAACCCACCCACTGCGTAGAACCCGATCGACCGCCCGCTGTCAGGACTCGAATGCCGTCCGCCCGCCATGAAATCTGCCCTTCCGAGGCCACTCGCACTCAGGCATACCGACGGTATGCGCGCGACTGGAACTGTCCCTACCGGGCGGTAGTGTAGCCAAGAACACAGAAATTCCAACTAGCGCTGAATCGTCGGAGAACCGGCGAGCCCACATTTCGGGACAGGCCGGCCGAATTCACGAACCTTCAAGCGTCACAGCGACTTTTCAGCAAACTGACCTGCCTAGAGCAGTTCACGCTTCTGAACCTTGCCCATCGCGTTACGTGGCAGAGTCTCGGCAAATCGAACCTCACGGGGACGCTTGTGCGCCGACAACTCCGCCCCGACCAACTCGACCAATTCGGCTTCGGTGACCTCGGGAGTCCCGGGCTTACGGACTACGACGGCGATGATCCGTTGCCCCAGATCGGCGTCGGGGACACCGATCACCGCAACTTCGGACACCGAAGGGTGCCCGAGGATGGCGGTCTCGATCTCGCCGGCGCCGACTCTGAATCCACCGGATTTGATCAAGTCGATGGATTCGCGGCCGACGATTCGGTCGAACCCACCCTCGTCGATGACGGCGACGTCACCGGTCTTGAAGTAGCCGTCCTCCGTCCAGGACTCGGCGGTTGCGTCCGGACGGTTCAAGTAGCCGTCGAAAAGCATCGGCCCACGTACCTGTAGGCCGCCGATACTCTCGCCGTCGTGCGGCACATTGTTGCCCTTCTCGTCACGAAGACGAGTCTCGACTCCGCGCAGCGGCACGCCGACCCACCCCGGGCGTCGCTCGCCGTCGAAACGCGTGCTCAGGGTCAGCATCGTCTCACTCATGCCGTAACGCTCGATGGGCGTCAATCCTGTTCGCTCCCGCAGCTTTTCGAAGACAGGCACGGGAAGCGGCGCACTACCGGAGACCAGAAGTCGGGCACCGGACAACGCGCGGGCAGCTTCTTCGTCTTCGGCGATACGCGACCAGACGGTGGGGACACCGAAGTAGAGGGAGCCTTTGGCCCTTGCGTAGTTTTCCGGCGTCGGCTTGACGGTGTGGATCACCCGGCTGCCGATCCGGAGGGGGCCGAGGATTCCGAGAATCAGTCCATGCACGTGGAAGAGCGGAAGCCCGTGTACGAGGGTGTCTCGCCACGTCCAGTCCCAGGCCTCGGCGAGCGCGTCGATCCCGGCTGCGATGGCTGAGCGACTGAGCAGAACGCCCTTCGGTGGGCCGGTAGTTCCGGACGTGTACAGGACGAATGCTGTGGACTGCGGTGCCGGTTCGGGATAGCTGTGCCACGAGCGAGCGTGCAATCGGACGGGAACCACGGGCAGACCGTCGCAGTGGTCGTCGGTTTCGCCGAGCCACGCCTGGGCACCGGAGTCACGCAGAATGTGCTCTCGCTCAGCCTTCCCCGAGTCCGGCGGGACCGGCACAACGGTGACGCCGGCAATCAACGCCCCGACGACGGCGAGAATCGTTTTTGCTGTGGGAGTTGCCAATACGGCAACCCGATCGGCCTGCGCCACTCGCTCCGCGACCGAGGTCGCGGCACCGAGAATGGCACTCCGCGAGAGAACCGTGTCACCGATCGTCACGGCGTCGTCGAGGTCTTCACCGCGGGCAACAGCAAGGGGGTTCAAGGATCTCAGCAGCACCACGACAGCATCTCACAGCGCGGATGGTCGCAAACTTTCTCCTGCCCGACGCGCGTCCATCGAGTGCGGAGGGAACAGCGTCACCAGCGCAGCCCCCAAGAGCGCCCCGGAAAGTACCGCGAATCCGTGTGCGTCGTCGACCGTCACCAGGGTTGCGCCGCCGACGACAATCACGACCGTCAGAACAATCTCAGGCATTCGCGGGCGCACCAGAACACCGATCCCCGTGGCCGCCGCTGCCAGAGCAAGCGTGGCACCGGAGTTGCCTGCGCCGGTCGACGGAAAGACTGCGGTGGTGAGCAAACCGAACAACAGTTGACCGAGCAGGAAGAGTGCCCAACCGCGTGCGGCGCCCCAGAGCCGAAAAGCAGGCGGCGCCACCACTGCCAACGTGAGAAGGTTGGCAACCGTCCCGGCAAGGCCGCCGTCCTGGACGAACACCGACGTCAGAATCCGCCACCACTGACCGTCGCGGATCAACGTGGGATCACGGCGAAACATGTCCAACAGTCCCGGCATCAGCGCCTGCAAAATTGACGGCACTGCCACCACGAGCCAAAGCACAACGGCCGAAAGAGGTAGGTCTCCGAATATTCGACGATCCTTCAGCCACGCGAGCATCAGCGCGATCGAGGCAACAACGACGGCGACAATCAGTACCGCGTCCAAGCCGCCGGTCCCTGAGGTGGTCACAGCGCGACCTTACATCGGACAGATACCGACATCAGGGAACCTGACACCTGGGAAAGCACACGATTCAGGCGGAGAGGCGCTTTGCTGCCGCGGCGATTCGTTCGTCTGTTGCAGTGAGCGCGATCCGCACGTGCTTGCTCCCGCTCGGTCCGTAGAACTCACCGGGGGCAACGAGGATCCCACGATCGGCGAACCAACTGACCGTCGCTCGACATTCCTCGCCGCGCGTCGCCCAGAGGTACAGACCTGCCTCGGAATTGTCGACGGTGAATCCGGCGCCTCGAACAGCTTCGATCAACACACTACGACGCTCGCGGTACCGCTCGCGCTGGATGTTCTCGTGTTGGTCGTCGCCCAAGGCTGCGGTCATCGCCGCCTGGATCGGTAGCGGCAGGATCATGCCCGCATGCTTGCGCACCTCGAGCAGTTCCGACACCAGAGCCGGATCACCGGTGACGAACCCGGCGCGATAGCTCGCGAGATTGGACGTCTTCGAAAGTGAGTGGACCGCAAGCAAACCGGTCAGATCACCGTCGTTGACACGAGGATCGAGAATGGAGAGCGCATCGGCTTCCCACGTCAATCCGAGGTAGCACTCGTCGGAGACGACGATGGCGCCGCGCTCGCGCGCCCAGGCCACGACCTTCTGCAAGTGCTCGAGGCCGAGCACCTTGCCGGTGGGATTCGAGGGCGAGTTCACGAAGATCATCGCCGCCGACTCGGGACCGAGCTTGTTCAAGCCGTCGGCGCGCAGGACACGAGCACCTGCCAGTTTCGCTGCGACCTCGTACGTCGGGTACGCCAACTCCGGAATGACCACCAGATCGCCGGCTCCGAGACCGAGCAATTTCGGCAGCCACGCGATCATTTCCTTGGTACCGATGGCCGGCAGCACCGCTGCCGGATCGACGTCGGGAATGTTGTAGCGGCGATCCAGTGACTCCGCCACGGCCTCGCGAAGCGCGAGCGTGCCATGAGTCGTCGGGTATCCGGGCACCTCGGCAACAGAGGCCAGAGCCTCCTGAATCACCGGGTCCACCGGATCCACCGGCGTCCCCACGGACAGGTTCACGATGCCGTCGGGATGAGAGTGCGCCTTCGCCGTGACATCGGCGAGCGAATCCCACGGAAAATCAGGAAGCCCAGCGGCCACCGGAGTACGAGACAAGATCTCTATTCCTCACCCATGGGAGGCAGCGCCTTGATGAACGGCGTGTCGTAGTCGACCTTGCCGAGCTTGGCCGCTCCACCCGGTGAGCCGAGATCGTCGAAGAAATCGACGTTGGTGCTGATGTACGCGTTCCACTGGTCCGGGACGTCGTCTTCGTAGAAGATGGCTTCGACGGGACAGACAGGCTCACACGCGCCGCAGTCGACACACTCGTCGGGGTGGATGTAAAGCATGCGTCCACCCTCGTAGATGCAGTCGACAGGGCATTCTTCGATGCACGCCTTGTCCATCACATCTACACACGGTTCAGCAATCGTGTAGGTCACTGCCGATCTCCCTGCCTTCCTGTCGTGCATCGCCGCCGCAACACGCAGTTGCAAGGGGCCGAAAATCCGATACGACTCTCACGTACCGCGGGAACAGCCTATTATCCCCCTGCCGACCGACTCTGAGCAGGCGGGGGTAACACATTTCAGCCTACTGCGGTGAAGTTCCTCGACCGAATCGCGATCCACTTCTCCCCCAGAGCGGCCGCGCGTACCAGTGCGCCCCGCTCACCGAGGTAATCCGCCACGACGCCGACCACCGGAATCTTGCCGATGATCTCGTACGGTTTTGTCCGCGACGGCCGCTTGTGCAACTCGTCCGTGATGGCACGAAAAGTCTTGGACGTGCGCCACAACATTCCGATGAGCGCGAACGGGCGCCAGGTCTCGTCGGCGCCGCCGGCTGATTTCTCGGCGAAGTCTTCTCCGGTGAGAAGCTCTCGAGACTTCGTCTCACGCCGGCACAGCACCGACGCCAGGAGGTCCACCTGCTGATCCCGTTCGGTCACTCCGTGTTCACGGGCAACCGCAACGAGCACAACGGCCTGATTCGCGAAGGCCAGCAGGTCCTGGATCGGCAACCGATTGAGGAGGACGCCGAAGATGCCGGGAAACGCGACGGCGACGGTGTTGAGTGCACCCAACCGGGTCGTCCACCACTTCGAGCGCTGCTCGTCGGTCATCACCGACCACGCCGCCGTCCCGGGGAACTTGACGACGTCGAGGACCCAAGCGGCCGCGTCCAACACCATCGCAGCAGCGTTTCGCTCGGGATCGGTCGGCTCGAACGTCCGACGTTTGATACCGAGCGGATCGCTGTAGGCGAGGTCGAGAACCGGGTTGATCCCCCACACCGCTCGATCGAGAACCTCGACGACCTTGCGGTCCCCCAGTACGTCAGCCATCAGGCAATCGCTCCTTCGCGTCGTGCATGTGTGGTGGTTCGTTCGCGTGCCGGGCGTCCGATTCCCTCGGCGATGGCGCGCAGCTCTGCGACGGTCTTCTCGGAACCGTGTTCCGAGCCGGCCATCCGCGAGATCGTCTCTTCCATCAGCGTTCCGCCGAGGTCGTTGGCGCCGCCGTTGAGCATCATCTGCGTTCCGGTGATGCCAAGTTTGACCCAGCTGGTCTGGATATTGGGTATGCGGCCGTGCAGCATGATGCGTGCCAACGCGTGCGCAGCGCGGTTGTCCCGATTGGTCGGCCCTGGCCGGGAAGCGCCCGCCAGGTACAGGGGCGCGCTCTGGTGAACGAACGGCAGCAGCACGAACTCCGTGAATCCGCCTGTACGGTCCTGGATTCCGCGAAGAACGTTCAGGTGCCCGACCCAATGGTGCGGCTGATCGACATGCCCGTACATCATCGTCGAACTCGACCGCAGCCCCACCTCGTGCGCCGTGGTGACCACTTCGATCCATTCCGCCGTCGGCAGTTTGCCCTTGGTGAGGATCCAGCGCACCTCGTCGTCGAGGATCTCCGCTGCCGTACCGGGAATGGTGTCCAGGCCCGCCTCACGAAGGGCCGTCAGCCAATCCCTGATGCTCTCACCACTGCGCGATGCACCGTTCACGATCTCCATCGGCGAGAACGCGTGGACGTGCATCGACGGCACGCGCTTCTTGACGGCCCGGACCAGGTCGGCGTAACCGGTGACGGGAAGTTCCGGATCGATACCACCCTGCATGCACACCTCGGTTGCGCCGGCGACGTGCGCTTCCCACGCACGGTCGGCGACCTGCTCTGCCGACAGCGTGAACGCGTCGGCGTCACCCTTGCGCTGCGCGAACGCACAGAATCGGCAGCCCGTGTAGCAGATGTTGGTGAAGTTGATGTTCCGGTTCACCACGTAGGTGACGTCCTCGCCGACGGCATCCTTGCGCAGCGCATCCGCCAGTGCCACAACGGCTTCCAGGCCCGGGCCCTCCGCCGTGGCAAGGGCCAGGTACTCGTCGTCGGAACATCCGGCCGGGTCGCGTTCGGCACTGCGGAGCGCAGCCAGCAGATCGGTGTCGACGCGAATCGGAGCACTGAGTTCGAGGACCTGTTCGCGCACGGTCTCCCAGTCGCCGAACGCACTGCCCAGGTCACTGCGGGTCTCGGTGTTGCGCCCGTCCGTGTCGATCTCGGTATTGAGATCGACGCGTCCGCTCGATTCCCACGACTCGTCCGGTTCCTGCCACGGCCGGCCCACCGGCTTGGTGTCGGGCAGGGCGAGGCCGGTCTTGGGATCCGCCAGCGCCTGCACGTGACCCGCAATGCGCGGATCGATCCACGGAGCCCCGGCCAGGACATATGCTGGCTGAGCCGCAGTGCGTTCGGTCAGCGTGAAGCCGCCCTCGGCGCTGATCTCGGCCAAGGTCTCTAGATTCGGCCAGGGACGCTCGGGGTTGACGTGATCGGGGGTCAACGGTGATACCCCGCCCCAGTCGTCCACGCCTGCGCCGAGCAGCGCGAGGCACTCGCTGTTCGAGACGAGATTCGGCGGACTCTGGATCCGCATCGTCGGCCCGAGCAGCAGGCGTGCGACGGCGATGGCCGCGAGAAACTCGTCGAGTCCAGCATCAGGGGTATTGCGCATCGCGGTATCAGGCTTGGCCAGGAAGTTCTGAATGATCACTTCCTGGATGTGGCCGAACGCCTTCTGCGACTTGCGTATCGCCATGATCGACTCGGCACGCTCGAGGAAGTTCTCCCCGATGCCCACAAGAATTCCCGTGGTGAAGGGGATGTTCAGTCGGCCTGCGTCGGTCAGGGTGCGTAGCCGAACCGCCGGGTCCTTGTCCGGGCTGCCGTAGTGGCATTCGCCCTTGTCGGTGAACAGGCGGGTTGCGGTCGTCTCGAGCATCATGCCCATCGACGGCGCAACGGGCTTGAGCCGCGAGAGTTCCTGCCAGCTCATCACACCGGGATTGAGGTGCGGGAGCAGTCCGGTCTCCTCGAGTACCCGGATCGACATCGCCCGCACGTAGTCGAGGGTGGAGTCGTAGCCGCGTTCGTCCAGCCACTGCTTTGCTTCCGGCCAGCGAGCCTCGGGGCGATCACCCAGCGTGAACAACGCTTCCTTGCAGCCCAATTCGGCGCCTGCCCTGGCAATGTCCAAAACCTCGTCCGGTTCCAGGAACATGCCGTGCCCAGCGGCACGCAGCTTCCCTGGCACCGTGACGAATGTGCAGTAGTGGCACTTGTCCTGGCACAGACGGGTCAGCGGAATGAAAACTTTCCGCGAATACGTCACGGTGTTCGGCCGACCCGCTGCCAGCAGACCGGCATCGCGAACCTTGGCCGCCGAAGAACACAGATCGGTCAGATCGGTTCCCCGTGCCTGCAGCAGCGTTGCCGCCTCGTCGACGTTCAGGGTCGCTCCGTCGCGTGCACGACGGAGAACTCGCCGCATCGCCGACGCTGACGGGCCGGGCGACGGACTGGACGAGGCGGACGCGGAAATACCTGGCATCGGAAGCATGGTGGGTTTGCCGGAGTCATCACCAGTTCGGTTCACCTAGCGATCATGCGCCATGTGGGACGACTAGTGCCACCCGGTGCCAGAAGTAGGAGGCCTCACCGCCCCGACACCGCCTCGATCACGACGGCCGGTAGTCGTCGTCGACCGCAACCTCGACTCGTTGATCCACGACGTCAGCCACTGGCGCGTCGAGCGGAATGTCGGTCAGATCGGGTTCTTCAGGGGCGTTCGGATCTACGGGTGTCGATTGTTCGAGCGCATCTGATTCCGGAGCCTCCGGGTCGAATGTCGCATCTTGTTCGGTCATCACGTGCTCCCTTCGCGGTCGCCACACTCCACGATAGGGCCGATGTCGACAGATCGCCCCTCACTCGACCAAAGTAGTGCCCATGACTGCGCCGCAACCGCTGACCATGGCCGACCCGTTATGGCGACCCAGCACCAAAGCCCCGAGGCTGTGGGCAATCACTGCCTCACTGTTCTGGGTACCCGTTATCGTCGCCGAAATCGTCTGTGCCGTCTTGGTACCCGGAATCCCGTCCTGGGTGGTCGGCACCGTATTCGCAGTCACCGTACTCTTCGCTGCCACCTACATTCTGATGGTCCCGGCGTGGCGGTATCGGGTCCACCGATGGGAGATCAGTGACACCGCGGTATACACCCGCACCGGCTGGTTCACCCAGGAGCGACGCATCGCACCGATCTCGCGCGTGCAGACCGTGGACACCGAGCGCGGACCGATCGACCGCATGTTGGGTCTGGCAACCGTCACGGTCACGACAGCGTCGTCGGCCGGGGCCGTGAAGATCTCCGCACTCGACCAGGAAGTCGCCGACCGCACGGTGGCTCAACTGACGGAGATCGCGGGTACCAACGTGGGAGACGCGACGTGAACGAGAAACAGTTGGGCGACCCGACCGCGATCGAGATCCCGGTAGAGGCGGAAACGGCAGCTGCCGAGGCCGCGGAAGAGGAACAGCCCTGGCTCCGCCTCGACCGACGCATGCTTCTGGTCCACCCCGTCAACGAAGTCGTCAAACTGCTCCCGGTCCTACTCGTCTCCGTAGTTCTCGGCAGCCAATCCGGAAACCACTGGTGGGGACTCGGCGTCGTCACTCTGCTCGTCATCTTCGGTTTGTTGCGGTATTTCACCACCACGTACCGAATCGGACCCGTCCACGTTCAACTGCGCACCGGGGTCTTCCAGAAAAAGCTGCTCTCCGTCCCGCGTAGCCGCATCCGATCCGTCGACGTCGAGGCCGGGGTCATGCACCGGTTGCTCGGACTGTCGATCGTGCGCATCGGTACCGGCCAGCGCGCCGGGAGCGGCCACGATTCGAACAAGTTCGAGCTCAACGCCCTGTCGACCGCCCTGGTTCCGGACCTACGCGCCGCACTGTTGGCCGGCGCCCAGCAAGCACGGCGACTGGAAACCCCGGGCACGCCGGTCGAAAGCATCACCGAACCGGTCGACACCGAAATCGGTCACTGGGAACCGAGTTGGGTTCGCTACGCCCCCTTTTCGTTCACCGGAATCGCCATCATCGCAGCCATCATCGGCATCTCGTTCCAATACGGCATCGGCACTGCCGTCGCGAAATCCTCGGCAGTGAGCGACAGCTTCGACTCACTCGAGAGCCTCGGCATCGCACTGATGGTCGTCATCGCACTCGTCGTGCTGCTGGTGCTGTCGAGTGCACTCGCCTGCGTCCAGTACCTGATCGCGTTCGGCAACATGAAACTCACCGACAACGGCCGCATCCTGCATGTCAGTCACGGCCTGTTGAAGACTCGGCAAACCACACTCGACCGCGCCCGCCTCCGCGGCACGACGCTCAAGGAACCGCTCCTGCTGCGATTGGCCCGCGGCGCGCGGCTCGACGCCATCATGACCGGGGTCAGCGCCGAGAAGAAGGAATCTTCGCTACTGCTCCCGCAGGGACCGCGCAGGGAAGCCGAGCGAGTGATGGCCACCGTGATCGGTGACTCACGCCAGGCGTCCGCCCCGCTGATACCGCACGGCCCGGCCGCGCGGCGTCGCCGGTACACCCGAGCACTGTTCCTCGCCGCGGTGGCGTTCCTGGTCTGTGTGGCGTGCGCGGCTTCTGGACTCGATGTACCGATCTACGCGTGGTTCGGGGTCGCCGTACTCGCCATCGGTGGCACCGCCCTCGCCTACGACCGATACAACGGCCTCGGCCACGCAGTACTACCCGGATGGTTGATCACCCGAAACGGCTCGCTCGATCGCCAGCGTCACAGTCTCGAATCCGAAGGTGTCATCGGATGGACGGTGCGCGAGACGTTCTTCCAACGACGCGCGGGAGTGGCAACCGTCGTCGCCGCGACGCCCGCCGGCACCGGAAGCTACGAGGTGATCGATCTCCCCGCCGAGAACGCGTGGGAATTGATCGAAGCCGTCACTCCGGGCGGTGGCGACGTGTGGGCAGGTCGTCGATGATGAGCCTCGCCAGCGAACCGAGACGCGATCGCTCGGGCTGGATGGTCGGAACACCGAGGAGTTCCAGCGGAGCGGCCGTGACCGGTCCGACGCAGTAGGTCGGTACCGGTCCGCGCATCGCTGCGACGAACCGCTCCAGCTCGCCCATTTCTTTTGCCGTGCTGAGCATCGAGGAGACCGCGGGGGCACTGGTGAAGGTCAGCGCGTCGATCGCACCGGAACGAACTGCAGCGACCAACGCGCGGACCGGCGACTGATCCGGCGGCCGGATCCACCGATAGACCGATACCGGAGTGACAACCGCGCCGATGTCGGCGAGGGAGGCGCTCAGGTCCGTCAACGGCTCCCATTCGGTGATGGTGCCGTGCAACTGGACTGCGATGCGCAAGCCTGCCACTCCCTCGCTTCCGAGATGTGCCAGAACTTCCTCGGACGACTCACCCGAAGGCGACCATTCCTCGCGCAGTCCGGCGCCTCGGATGGCACCCGTCGCCTTGGGGCCGCGGGCGATGATGCGCGTGTGGGCGAGAGCCCCGAGGAACTCCTCGGTCAAACCCCACGAGGCGACGGCGTCGAGCCAACCCCTGAAGCCGATCCCGGTACTGATCACGACCAATTCCGGAGGATCAGCAATCAAAGCGGACGTCTGAGTCCTCAGGTCTCGATCGTCCACCAACGGCAGCACATGGATCACCGGTGTCCGCACGATCTCCGCGCCTCGACGTTCGAGGAGCGTCGCAAATTCTTCGACACGCCGTTCTGCGGTCAAGGCGATAGTCGCACCCGCCAAATCATGTTCAGCCACAGGCTGAGTGTCCCTTATGCACGGGTCAGTTTCCTACGCGCGCGCCGAGAACTATTGCGAGCTGAGGGTGGCGAGTCTGTTGATCGCCACCTTGAAGAGGAAAACGGCGGCCGGAGCGATCGCACCGACCGGCAGCAGGAAGGTCAGAGGGGACGAAAGCACGAGTACGTCGCCGCCGGGGCCGCCCACCATGCACACCAAGAACCCGACGATCCAACCGGCGAGCGGCAATGCGGCCCTACCCGGCGTCGTAACCGTGCGGGCGGCGATCACCAATACGAGGTTCGCGGTCGCGGCTACGAGAATGCTGATGGGAAATGCCGTCGTACCGAGATGAGTCGGCAAGAACAGGACGGACAACACCGCGCACAGAAATCCGTCGAAAATCAGGACGCCGAGGATGACAGGGTCGAGCCACGACAGCGACGTTCCTGTCGAGGCGTCCGTGTTGTTCTCGACGGTCGTCATGGTTTTGATAGTGGTCTATCGGTCGTCATCGCGCGAGCGCGGGGTCCCTCCCGACAAGCACCCCGGCTCGCGCCCGAAAAGCACGAAGCTGATCAGGGAACCGGCGGGAACCCGAGCAGAGTCAGCAAATGACTCTGCTGATCTGCGAATGCGTAGAGCGACCCGTAATAGAAGTCGTGGTAATAACCAGCCATCGGACGCAACGAATCGACGAAGGCGACGATCTGGTTCTGCAGGTCCCAGTTGTACATTTCTTCAGCCCCCAGGCTTTGCTGTTACCGAAAGGACCACCCATCCGGTGACACGCATCACACACCACTACGGCGTCGATCGCAATGCCTGTGAGCCGACGCCCAGGTCAGCTGTGCAGCCCGCCGAACAGATCGCGCTCGCGGCCGTCCTCACCCACCGGACCGAGCGCGCCGGCGGCCAATACGAAATGCTCGACCGTCAGGATCGGTTGGACCACGTTGTTCGACAATGCGAACTCGGCTCGGCTCGGGGCTACCGTCACCTGAGTGGCGTGGGCGCTCAATGCCCTCGCCTTCGCATCGATGACGCCTCGAACGTCGATTGCCGTCGTCACGTCTGTGTCCTCGACGCTCGGCAATTCCCCGGGCTCGGGCAGACGCCAGTTCTCCGGGAACTCGGAAATCGCCGCGATGCCGCGTTCGAGTCCGCTGCGCTCGGTCACGGTCCAGTAGAACTTCGGAGTCGACCACGGTTCGCCGGCCTCGGGATATGCGGTCGTTGCTGCAGCTTCCACGGCCGCTGTCGTGATCGCGTGTGCCTGGATGTGATCCGGGTGCCCGTAGCCTCCGTTGGGGTCGTACGTGATCACGACGTGCGGCCGAATCTCACGAATGACGGCGACCACCGCGCCGACTGCCTCGTCGAGTCGAGCATTGACAAAGGCACGGGGATTGGCGGCCGAAGGTGTGCCGATCATTCCGGAGTCGCGATACCGACCGGCACCGGCGAGGAAGCGAGGAGCGGCACTGCCCAAAGCCGACAAAGCAGCGCTCAATTCGGCGATCCGGTAGCCCCCGAGTTGATCGGCCTCGGCAGCCACGAGCCCGGCCCACGCGTCACCGATCACTTCGCCTTCCTCCCCCAAGGTGCAGGTGAGGACCGTGACGTCGGCGCCTTCGGACGCGTAACGCGCGATGGTGCCACCGGTGGTGATCGTTTCGTCGTCCGGATGTGCGTGCACCAACAGAAGTCGCTTTGCCGACGCGGTCACTTTGCCACCCTCACCCAGTCCGTAGCGTTTCCGAATATCCCCACCTGCACCGGCCCGTCGAGGACCACGCCCTCGACTCCGGTCCCGACTGCAACCAGCGCTCGGCTCTGCACGATCGGCAAAACCGCCGCAAGATCCCACAACTTGGGTTCCGCATCGGCGATCAGCGACCCGAGATCCCCGATGCCACTGAGCGCTTCGTCGATCCGACCTTGCAACGCCGGATCACACAGCCCGGACAGGTTGCTCGGAGCCTCGACGCTTGTCGTTCGGACGGGCTCCGGAGACTGCGACGGCGTCGGTGTGGGTACCGCCGAACCTGTCGCAGGAGTGGAAGGCGCTGTCGGGCAACTGAACCGGGAGGCCAGTGAAGTTGCGGTGTCGGCGCCTGCTCGGCTCCAACCGACGATCATGTCGACGCGTCCTGTAGTCAGATCCTCGCCGTAGAGTTCCTCCGGCGGCACCGATTCGACGGTCGCCAGGATACCCACGTCACGCAATTCGTCGGCAGCGGTGTTTGCCACGGCGATCGCGATGTCGTCGTTTTCGGGAGCGCCGATCAGCAGCGTCAACTGAGCGCCGTCCCGGACGATCGATCCGACCGTTCCAGTGCCAGTGACGATTCCGGTGGGCGGTGCTGTCAAGTAACCGGCTGCGGTCAGCTCGCCGAGCGCCTGCTCTCTCGTCGGTTTCGGCGGCGCGGTTGGCGCATATCCCGGATCCGACGGCGCGAGGATCTGAGCTTTCACCGGGGCCGACGCCGATTCACTCCCTGCCGCCACCACGGCGAGCAGGTCCGGATCGAGCAGTCCCAGAACACCTTTACGCACCCGAACATCCGCGAAGTTCTTGCTTCGCCCGTTCACGTTGATGTCGAGAGTGCGCGGAACGTAGGAGAATGCCGTCCTGACACCCGGGATTGCAGACAGCTGAATATCCGTGGCACTACCCGAATGAACCTGCGCCACTTGGGCATCGTCGGTACGCAGCGCATCCGCCAACTGCGCAGCCGTTCCTCCGCGTCGCAGAACTATCTGATCCGGGTCTGAAGGCTTGCCCCAGAATCGGTCGTTGCGTTCGAGCACGATTTCGTCCCGGCCGCGGTCGACCGAGCGCACGTGAAAGTGGGCTCCCGACACCGGAATCCCCTCACTCAGGCCGGTGCTGAAACCGCCGGGAGTGTCCTTGATCAGGTGGGACGGAAGAATATCGGTGAACAACTCTCGCCATGCCGGATACGGCGCACGCATCACGACGTTGACCGTTTTGCCGCCGCCGGACGAGTTCACGTCGTCGATCATCTGATAGCCCGCGGGATTGACCACACCGGGAACCGAGATCATCTGCTGCCACAGGTAGCGAAAGTCTTCTGCCGCAATGGGAGCGCCGTCCGACCATTGGGCTTCGTTGCGCAGTTGGTAGCGAATCGTGAACGGGGCCTCCGACGTCACTTCAGCGGAAACGAGGAAAGAATCGTCGATCGCCCACTCCGTCGCGCCAGGTTGTGTGGGCGAATTGATCGGGCGAAACGCACTGGGCAGTACGAGGTTGCCGACTGCGGAGTTGACCGGCGACTGATCCGCGAGCAGGTGCGGGTTGAATCCGCCTCCCACCTCGTCGATTGCCACAGTGACCTGCTTCATCGCCGGAACGACCGGAGTCGGTGTGGGCTTGACGGTTTCGGTGCTCTCGACCGGAGGCGGCGGATCGGCTGTACATGCAGTCAGTGACAACGCCGTCACTGCCACTGCCAACGCCAGGTAGCGACGTCCTGAGGCCACAGACAATTCCTTCCGTACGGGGCCGCGTCGCCCCTTCGCACTCGATTTCCAGGCAGAACTTTGCCTGGAAACCATGAAGGCGAATGTACCTTTCCGCCGAAAACTCGGCTGAAAGGCACATCCGCCTGTCAGGTTGTAACCGACGAAAGACTACAGAGCAGCCTTGTCGCGTGCCTTACTACGTGAACGCTCGCGAGCGCGCTCGGTTGCGTTGAGGTGCACCTTGCGGACGCGAACGTCCTCCGGGGTGACCTCGACGCACTCGTCGCTGGAGCAGAACTCCATCGCTGCTTCGAGTTCGAGCTTGATCGGCTTTGCGAGGGTCTCCATCACGTCTGCGGACGACTGACGCATGTTGGTCAGCTTCTTCTCGCGGGTGACGTTGATGTCGAGGTCTTCCTGACGCGGGTTGATACCGACGACGTGTCCCTCGTAGGTGTCTGCGCCGGGCTCGACGAAGAAGGTTCCGCGGTCGGCCAACTGGATCATGGCGAACGGCGTCACCGTGCCGGAGCGGTCCGAGACGAGCGAGCCGGTGTGGCGCGCACGGATCTCGCCGGCCCACGGGCCGTATCCGTCGAACACGGCGTTGGCGATACCGGTTCCGCGGGTTTCCGTGAGGAAGTCCGTGCGGAAGCCGATGAGGCCACGCGAAGGAACGATGAACTCCATGCGAACCCAGCCTGCGCCGTGGTTCGACATCTGGACCATCTTGCCCTTGCGGTTGGCCAGGAGCTGCGTGATGGCGCCGAGGTACTCCTCGGGGCTGTCGATGGTCAGCTCTTCGAAAGGCTCGTGAACCTTGCCGTCGACGAGCTGCGTGACAACCTGCGGCTTACCGACGGTGAGTTCGAAGCCCTCACGACGCATCTGTTCGACGAGGATGGCGAGTGCGAGCTCTCCACGACCCTGGACCTCCCACGCATCGGGGCGACCGATGTCGAGGACCTTGAGCGAGACGTTACCGACGAGCTCCTGGTCCAGGCGGGACTTGACCATGCGTGCAGTCAGCTTGTGACCCTTGACGCGACCGACGAGCGGTGACGTGTTGGTGCCGATCGTGACCGAGATTGCCGGCTGGTCGACGGTGATGCGGGGCAGTGCGACCGGGTTCTCCAGATCGGCGAGGGTGTCGCCGATCATGATGTCCGGGAATCCTGCGACGGCGCAGATGTCACCGGCGACGGCGACCTCACCGGGAACGCGCTCGACACCGATGGTCGTGAGGAGTTCGGTGATCTTGGTCTTCGTGACGACGGGCTCGCCGTCGACCTCGCGGCACCAGGACACGGTCTGGCCCTTGCGCAGCTCGCCGTTGTGGATGCGAACGAGTGCGAGGCGACCGAGGAATGCGGATGCGTCGAGGTTGGTGACGTGAGCCTGCAGCGGTGCGTCGACCGAGCCCTTCGGCGCGGGGACGTACTCCATCAGCACCTGGAAGAGTGCGGTGAGGTCCTCGGCGTCGGGAGCCTTGCCGTTCTCGGGCTGCACGGTCGATGCCTTGCCTTCGCGACCGGACGCGTAGAGGACGGGAAGTTCGAGTGCGAGCTCAGCGGCTTCGGCGGCCTCGTCGGACAGGTCCGATGCGAGGTCGAGGAGCAGGTCCTGAGCCTCGGTGACAACCTCTTCGATGCGGGCGTCGGGGCGGTCCGTCTTGTTGACGACCAGGATGACGGGCAGCGAAGCGGCGAGTGCCTTGCGCAGCACGAAACGCGTCTGCGGCAGGGGTCCCTCGGAAGCATCGACGAGCAGGACGACGCCGTCGACCATGGACAGGCCGCGCTCGACCTCGCCACCGAAGTCGGCGTGGCCGGGGGTGTCGATGACGTTGATGACGGTGATGGAACCGTCTTCGTTGACCTTATGTACTGCGGTGTTCTTCGCGAGAATGGTGATGCCCTTCTCGCGTTCGAGGTCGCCGGAGTCCATAACGCGATCGACCAGCTCGGCGCGCTCCTCGAACGCGCCGGACTGACGAAGCATGGCGTCGACGAGGGTGGTCTTGCCGTGGTCGACGTGTGCGACGATGGCAACGTTACGGAAGCTGGTGATGGTCACGCGATGGCTCTCCTGGCTGAGTTGATTCGGCCACGCGAAAGTCAAGTCGCACGGCTCTTCTGGTGGCCGCTGCACGAGTGTGTGATCCGAATCAGGGCACGAATCGCCTGAGAAGGCACCGCGGCCTAGTAAATACTACTCGCTCCGGGCTGATACTCCTGCATTGTGCGGCCTCTATCACCGCCCCCACCAGCGAATAGTGATCTGCACCACGCCGATGCGCGTAGGATTACGACCTGGAGAAACAGGTCATTTAAGGGTACGCTAACCTCGTTCCAAGAGCGGGCTCTCCGCCGTAGTGAAACAGGAAAGCCGCAGCGTCACATGGGAAAAGTCAAGGCAAGCAAGGTCTCGCAGCTCAAACCGAAGAAGAAGTGCTGCCGCAAGAAGACGCGGTGCATCAAGTGTCCCGTCGTCATCATGCGGATGAAGAAGCTCGAGAACGAGGGCGCATCCAAGAAGGAACTGAAAGCGGGTCTCAAGAAGGCTCGTGCGGCGTAAGCGCGCTCAATTCCGCGAGTAACTCGGGGATCCAGGCTCGATCGTTGTCCACCAGATCCATCGACAACAGTTCTTCGGCGTCGACCCATGTCAATTGAGCATGGTCGAGCGCGACCGGTTCTCCCGACACCAACTCCGCCCGGTAGGCCCGCAGGACCAACCCAGGCGACAGTGGCACGTCGACGCCGATTCTGGCGCCGCATCTCACCTCGACCGCCAGTTCCTCGAGCAGCTCCCGCGCCAACGCGTTCTGTGGCGATTCGAATTCTTCGACCTTCCCGCCCGGCAGCTCCCAACGACCGGCCAAAGCCGGCGGACTCGTCCGCTGCGCGAGGAGCAGCCTTCCCTCGCGGAAGATCGCACCGGCGACAACTTCCCGATCCCTTGCAGGTGCATCACTCATCGCACCATGATGGAGTATGGCCACTTTGTTGTCCGACTCCGCGATCCAAAACGCTCTCGACGAACTGCCCGCCTGGCAACTGTCGCCAGGGTCGATCACTCGCACGGTCGACTCCGCGACATTCCCGGACGCCATCGCGCTTCTTCAACGCATCGCGGCAGTCGCCGAGGCCGCGGATCATCATCCCGACATCGACGTTCGCTGGCGAAAGGTCACGTACACGCTTTCGACACACTCGGCGGGCGGTCTCACGGAACTGGACTTCGACCTTGCCCGTCGAATTGACGTACTCGTCGACGATTCGGTCCGTTTCGACTGATCTTCGAGTGAACAAACCTCGCAATCTGACGTAACAGTTGCATCAACTTTCACATAGATCACTTCAGTCACAGGTATGGTCGCCGTAAATCACGATCGAGGCCGGTCATGCCATAGACTCCCCCCGGTGCGTAGCTGCTCAGCAACTGAACAGCTGTACAACCCGGGGGCTCTGTACATAGAGTGACCCCTCGAGCCGTCAAACGCGGAGCTCGCCTAGGCGCCCGCGCGGTATGACTAAGGATGGGGAAACAGTGCTTCGAACCCGAGGTATGCGAAAGGCGTTCACCGCCGTCGCTATTGCCGCAGTAGCAGGACTGGCATTGCCGGCACAGGCAATGGCCGATCCGGCAGCACCGCCCGCACCCGAAAGTGTGCCGATCGAGTTCCTCGCATCGTTTGCGCCCGCCATCATCGGCGCCGCCGCAGGTCCGGCCGATGTTGCAGGCGGACCGCAGCAAGCGTTGCTCGACCAGGCTCGCGCGATCCTGAACTCCCCCGGCATTCCGCCCGAGATCAAGGCCACCCTCGAGAAGGTCATCACCTTCCTCGACGGCAGCGGCGGCGGCGGACCGGCGATCCCGGACGAGAACGCCCCCGTCATCGCGCAGTTCCTCTACCCGACGCTTGGCAAGGGCTGCATCTCGGCCACCGCCGATTCGGTCGGAACCGCACTTGCCGTTCCCGGCCCGGCTCACCTGCCTCCTCCCGGTCCCGCTGCCGGTCAGGCCGGATTCGTCTTCACCGCTCTCGGTACGGCTCCCGCCGTCGACGACCAGCCGGTGCCGATGACCGTCACCTGGGTCAACATCGACAACCAGCGCAGCGCCACCCAGAACTTGACCAACGCCGCACGCATCAACCCGGACGGCCCAGCCACTCTGTCGGCTATCGCCGATACCGGCCCCGGACGCGTTCTCTCGGTGATCAGCGGTTCGCTGACCACCCAGCCGGAAGGCGCAGATCGCATCACCTGCAGCTTCCTTCCGACCGTGGGCATGTTCGCGGTAGCTTGAACGAAGTCTTGTGAAAGGGACCCACCGAATTTCGGTGGGTCCCTTTTGCATCTCCGATCACCGTGATAGACCCGATAGATGGGACATCTACGAGTGGACATCACGCACGGTCGTCCAGAGAAGAAATCCGGCCCAGACCAGTCGATACGGTCACACAAGTCGACGCGATCGATACTGTCCATCCGATCCGAGGGGTCCATTCTCTCGATCGGATCGGCGTACTCGATCCTGTCGATCGGTAGCGTCGGCTCTTTTCTTTCGATCGGAAGCATCGGGTCTACGGCGTCGGTCCTGAGTTCGGGCTCGTTCGCCAGTCTCGGGTCCGCGCTGTCCGGTCTCTCACGTTGGTCACTGCTCTCCTGGCGTGGAAATCATGCAGCCCCCGAAGAACACCCGAAACTTGTTGTCATTGCGCCGGAATCGGATTCGAGCGATCCGGACCGCTCACTACGATCCGTCTCGCACTCTCAGACCTGATTCGGTCGCGGCCATTCGCGGCCTTGCAGCGCTTCGACCGAGGTATTGAATTGCCGCAATAGGTCACCGAGCGCGAGACGCTGCTCCGGCGTCCACTCGCGGAGGACCTTTTCGACACCGGCTGTCGAATGTTCGCGATCAGCACGAAGTTTCGACAGCCCCTGCGCCGTCGGCCGGACCTTTCGCGCGAGCCCTCCGTCCGGATCCTCCACTCGCTCCACCAAGCCCTGACGCCTCAGCGCGCCGATCTGCCGGTTGATGGTGGAGATGTCGAGCGAGAAAGCGCAGGAGAGTTCCTTGAGGCTCATGGGATGTTGCAATTCCAGTCGACCGAGCAGTAGATACGCCGACCGGTCCAGATGAAGTTCGGCCCGTTGTGCGAGCGCGTGGTAACGCGAGAGCAGAGTCAACTCGTACTCGATATTCACCAGATCAGGGTCCCGGTCCATCCTCATATTGTGCAGACTACACACGATGTGTAGCGTGCACACTGGGGCGAACGCACCAATCAGAACACGCCATGGCGGGAGCCGCATGTCCGTTCACGCAGGGTCGTCCAATGTCGACGAGAAAATCCCCGACACGAACTACGCATCCTCGGGTCCAGTGCTCACCGTTCTAGGACTGTGCGGAATCGTCGTCGCCTTGATGCAGACGCTGGTAGTCCCCATCATTCCGCAATTGCCACACCTGTTGAACTCCACTCCCGCCGACACCTCGTGGGCGGTCACCGCAACACTCCTCGCCGCCGCGGTGATCACGCCGATCAGCGGGCGCCTCGGCGACATGTTCGGCAAGAAACGAATGCTGCTGGTCAGTCTCGCGATGGTCGTTCTGGGCTCGGCCATCTGCGCGATCGCACCTTCACTGATCGTGCTCGTTGTCGGCCGTGCACTTCAAGGAGCATCGGTCGGGGCAATTCCATTGGGCATAGCCATCATTCGTGACGTTCTTCCACCGAAGAAAGTGGCCGGCGCGATGGCGGTCATGAGCGCCACCCTCGGCGTCGGCGGTGCGATCGGACTGCCGATCGCCGCGGTGATCGCCCAGAATGCCAACTGGCACTTCCTCTTCGTCACATCGGCAGCGTTCGGGCTGATCTGCATCGCACTGGTTGCGTTCGTCATTCCCGAATCGACCGTACGACGCCCGGGACGTTTCGACTTCGTCGGTGCGCTCGGCCTCACCGTTGGTCTGATCACCCTGTTACTCCCCATCACCAAGGGCGGAACCTGGGGATGGGGCGACGCGAAAACCCTGGGGCTCCTTGCGGTTTCCGCGCTCAGCTTCCTGGTGTGGGGATGGTGGGAACTTCGACGCAACGCACCGCTGGTGGACCTCCGCGTATCGGCCCGGCCGCAAGTTCTCTTCACCAACTTCGCGTCGATCGCCGTCGGTTTTGCCATGTACGGCAATTCCCTGACGCTCCCCCAACTGCTCATGGCACCGACGTCCACCGGTTACGGACTCGGACTGTCCATGGTTGCAGCGGGGCTCGCACTGGCCCCCGGCGGACTCGTCATGATGGCGCTCTCGCCCGTCTCCGCTCGAATTTCGGCGTGGCGCGGCCCGCGAATCACGTTGATGCTCGGCGCCCTCGTCATCGGATTGGGTTACGCCTTCGCATATTTCACGGTGTCGAGCGTCTGGCAGGTCGCCGTGGCCGGAATGTTCATCGGAGCGGGCGTCGGGCTCTCGTACTCGGCCATGCCGGCCTTGATCATGGGCGCAGTCCCCATCACGGAATCTGCAGCCGCGAACGGACTGAACTCACTGATGCGATCGATCGGCACGTCGACGTCTGCCGCGATCGTGAGCGTCGTCCTGGCCGGAATGACCATCACCGTCGGCACCGCAGTGATCCCCTCGTTCGAGGCGTTTCGTGCCACGTTCCTGATCTCCATCGCCGCCGCCGTCGTGACGATGGTGTTCGCCGGGTTGATTCCCAAACAGAAAGTCTCGTAAGGGAATCAACCCGGCGGAGGACTCACTTCTCCGAAGAGCCTTCGATGCTGCCCGTCTGCAACTTCGACAGAAGTGTGTAGATGAAATTGATGATGATATCCACGTGGTGCCCTCTCACATAACGGGTCCCCGACCCGCCAACGACGGTACCGCAGAACTCTTCTCCATCGAATCGCCGACAATCAATTCTGCAACGTGTTCTAATTTGAGGCGACGACTACCCGAGGAGCCTTTCATGACCTGGACACGCACCGAACTCGAAGACGCCTTCGCGGGTTACCAGAACACCGTTGTCGAGTGCACTCGTTCCGGCGATTGGAACGCCTTCGCGGACATGTTCACCGAGGACGTCGTCTACGTGGAACACGCTTTCGGCACCCTCAATGGCCGAGAGGCCGTACGCAAGTGGGTCACTCGCACGATGACGGAGTTCCCGGGGCACCGCATGACCGAATTCCCGGCCAACTGGTTCGTGATCGACGAGCAGCGCGGATGGATCGTGTGCGAGATCGACAACCCGATGGAGGATCCGGGTGACGGATCCAAGCACGGAGCCGCCAACATCACGATCCTGCACTACGCCGGCAACGGACTGTGGTCTCGCGAAGAAGACGCCTACAACCCGATGAACTTCCTGTCGATGGCAAAAGCATGGTGCCTCGCCGCGGAAGCGGCGGGCACCCTCCCCGATGACGCCAAGGCCTGGCTCGCCAAATTCGGCGCTATGGTGCGATAGATCCTGTCGGCAACGAGGATCCGACCGGCTGGGCCGGACCGACCGCACCGGCCAACGACCACTGCCCGTAGTCCCGAGTGAGGATCGAGTTCAGATCCACGCCGACGCCGTCGACCTTGCGCTTGTCGATCTCGAACTGATGCAGGTTTGCCCGCGGGTGCACATACCCTGCGGGCGAGCCCCAGTTGTGCTGCCAGAACCAGGTTCCGACGCCGGCACTGATCATTGCGTCGATCACGCGAGTGTTTCCGTAGACGCCGAGCGCTCCGTTGCCGACAACCGAGGCCCACCCCTCGAGGTACGGCGCGATCAGCGTAGTGATTTCAGTACTGGTCGGGTTGTCGTCGATCGACGCGTAGATCGGGCGACCGGACGGCCCACCAGCCGCCGCATGTAGTTCGAGGCCACGGGCAGCATGACGCTTGCCCGCTTCGCGGGCCCCGCGCCAGTCCGCCGTTCCGCCCTTGCCGAATTGATAGCAAGAAACGACTTGAAGTCCGGCCGCGGTCAACGCGTCGGTTTCCCGCGCCAGTACGGGCTTGCCGACCATCCAATCGGCGCCCGGGCGCCTGTCCGAGACGTATCGAATGGCGCCCGCATACCCGGCGGCCTTGATTGCCTGAGCGGACGGCACACCGGCGGCGTAATCGAGCAGGGTCCCGAGCGAACCGGCATTGGCCACCGACGTCGTACCGCTCAATGCAGCGAGTCCGGCAGCCGCCGATCCAGCCGCTGCGTACTTGAAGAGGTTTCTTCGCGAGACGTGCACAAAGCTCCGATCATCGGCGTGTCCCGCTCGAAGTGGCGGGCAGGCAAGCTATCTTCTTTCGCTCGCATTCCACCACAGTCACATCAACCCCGCCATGCACTTGGTCAACAATGCTCACATTGTCACCAAATTGGACGCCTGACAGACAACAGTGGCCCCCGAAGGCATCGCCTTCGGGGGGGCCACTGTTGTCGGCCTAGCGGCCGGAAGCTATCAGCTGAGCGAGGTGAAGAAGCTCAGAGCGCTGAAGAGATCAGACGCGTTGCTGAAGAAGTCGTTGAGGAAGGTGAAGGCATCCGAGAATTCTGCGCTGCTCATGCGATGTGCTCCTGTCGAAGATACGGTCCAGAGGATTGCCGCCACGTGAGTGGCTGCTGGCGATAAGAGTAGAGGCCTTCCGTTACTTCCGCGACACCAAATGTGTCCGGGACGTTACATTTCGACCCCTTCGGGGCGCGGACATACACACAGGTAACACCCACCGGCAGTGATCAAACTGTCACCTAAGGACGATTTATTGACGTATTCCGAACATCGTTCCCGATAGCAGCTACCGCACAGCATCAAACCTGTAGGGCGACCACAAGATTGGCAAGCCTTACTTAACAGGATGGGTGTTGCTCCCGATAGAGGGCGTACCAGCAGATTGGCCAAATCCCCCGCGGCAATGTAGCCACGCGAGCTTAGTGCGGGCGCAAACATTCAGCCACAGTTCGAGTTAGCGAGATCTTTACGCCGAAAACGACCGGCCCGACGGCCCGCGGGACCGTACCTATCGGTCATCATGGTGACGCTATTCACACTGATTTGAGGAACTCCCGGCACCGATAACAACCGGCTCTCGACACCGATTGGACGTTCGAGGGCACAGTGGAGTTCATGAACCTCACAAAGAAGAAGTCCTGGAGTGAGCTGTCACCCGCGCAACGCCGCGTCGTCGCCGTGCTCGCAACGATTCAGTCCCTGTTGGCGATCGCCGCGTGGACAGACCTGGCGCGACGCCCTGCCAATACGGTCAACGGAAGCAAGAAGAAGTGGGCGGCGATCATCTTCGTCAACTTCTTCGGGCCACTCACCTACTTCCGCCGAGGCCGGATTCAGTCGAAGTAGTCCCAGAACTGCAGCCACTTCACCGACGCGAAGAGCGTCAGAGTCACTGCGTACACCGCAATTACCGCCGCGACGCCGCGCCAGTTGGTGCGGGGAACGGCGCCGTCGACCGGGTCCAGCCAATGACGGAACCATCTCGTGACCGTCGGCATCAGGAACCACGTCATGGCGCCGACGCTGACTATCTGGCTCAACCACATCGACAGCCACGGCGGCGCTCCGATCCCGTCGAGCAACGGCCCGAGAAACCTCGACAGCGTCATCACCGTCGGATAGAGGACGAGCAGGATGATCATCGCCGTCTTCCAATTCGGCGTCGCGCGAGTCTGCCCGTTCTCCGTACGCAGAATGGTGCCGAACGGTGTCGACCGCGTGGTCTCGGTGAAGTCCTCGGCCAACTCGGCCCGCAGTTTCGGTAGTGCTGCGGCCCTCTCGGGCGACGCCATCCACACCGCCAACTGCTGCTCTGTCCGAAACCGAAGGACGGACTTCCACTCGGTGGAGTCGGTGACCGACCGCAACAACATCACCGACTCGTAGCCGGAGAATCGCGAACTGAGATCGATGAGGTGTCGTTGCGTTCGCAGAAACTCGTTCTCCTTACCCACGACGACGGCGTGGTCGTACACACCGATACCGGGCGGCGGCAGCACGCCGTCGATCAGAACGAGATCACTCGTCTGCGCCATAATTCCCGTTGCAGCAGCTGATCTTTCGAGATCGCGGCGATCAGTCGACTCCAGCCAACGATGAAGATCGTCGGCACTGTCGAAAGTGACGGACACGCCGTGCGACACCGGTTCCGGTTGATCACTGATGCCACAGCTCAGGTAGCCGTCGAATCGACCGGCGGTCTCGGCCGCACGCTCGACCCACGCCCGGAATCCCGAACTCGTTCGGTGGTACCCGGTGATGGCAGTTGCGGACACGTCAGCCCGATATCCGGCGCCCTTGCACGTACACGTGCGCAATCGCGGGCTCGCGCATCGCCATCAGGAGCCCGAAGAGCGTCTGGTCGCGGGCGAGTATCGGATCATCCGAACGCGTTCCGTAGCTGACGAGCCCGGCGAGCGGCGGCCACCCGGACGGATCGATCACCAGGAAGTCGGCCTCTTTGCCCTCGTCGAAGTTGCCGATCCGGTTCTCCATGTCCAGCGCGCGAGCACCGGCGAGTGTTCCGGTGAACAGCAGTTCGGCAGGGTGCATCGACACTCCGTCGTCGCCGGCTTCGGAGATGTGAACCTTGAAGGCGTCGCCGAGGACTCGGGTGAGCAGGCACTCGTCGCCGCCACCGAAGTCCGATCCGATCGCGATGTTGACCCCTGACGCAACGGTTCGTTTCCACGGCATGGTGCCGGAGCCGAGAAACTGCTGGGAAGTAGGGCAATGTGCGATCGAGGTTCCGGTCTCGGCCATTCGTGCGAGTTCGGAGTCCTGGCAGTGCACCGAGTGCGCGAGTATCGCGCGTGGACCCAGGAAGCTCTTTCCGCCGACCTGTGAGCCGGGGAGGAACTTGCCGTCGTACGTGTCGAGATAGGTCTCGACCTCGTACTCGGCGAGTGTGGTCGCCACCTCGCCGGTTCCGGGCCGATTGTTCTCGTTGAGATGACTGTGGAAGTAGACGCCCCGGTCACGGACGGAGTCGTACAACTCCCCCAAGTCCTTCAGCGTCCGTGTTGTCACCGCGAGAGAGAAGCGGGGAACCACTGCGACGTGAATGAGCGCAGTGTTCACGTCGCCGGTGTCGGCCGCGTGCCACTTGTCGATCTCCTCGCGGGTGAGTCTGATCGCGTCCTCTTCCGAGGTGATCAGTGCAGCGGCGGAGGCCGGGCCGGTGGTCTGAATCCCGCGTCCGCTGACCACTCGAAGGCCGCGTTCCAGAGTTTCCGAGAACAGGGCGTCCTGCGCGTGCGGGAAGGCCGATCCGAACACCATCGCGGCCGTGGTTCCCGTGGCGATTCGGCGAGCGCAGAAGGCCTCGGCAGCGTGCTGGGCGAATTCCGGATCAGCGAATCTCGATTCGGAGGGAAAGACGCACAGGTCGAGCCACTCGAGGAGTTGGCCGCCGCCGTAGGCGTCGCCGGCGTAGGTCTGCGGGAAATGAATGTGTGCATCGACGAATCCGGGCAGCAGGAAACCCGGTCGGTGGTCGTGGGTTTCAGCGCCTTCGAGACCGCTCGGGAGTGATCCGAATTCTCCGCAGTAGACGATCGTTCCGGCATCGTCGATCGCCAAGACGCCGTCGGGGATCGAGACGAGCGACTGCGCCGCATCCTCTACCGTCGGACGACCGGAGATGTGGAAGACATGGCCTCGATGAAGGTGCGTCACTTACTGAGCAAAGCACAAAACTACCCGGCGTCGCGCGGCGAATGCTGTCCTTTTTGTCAGATATTGGGATCAAGCAAGAGTTGCATGCCAAACAAGAGCCGCAGCCAGCGCACCGGCACCGTTCAACGACCAATGCAGAGCAATCGGCGCAATGAGGCTGCCGCTGCGATGACGAAGCCAGGTGAATACGAGACCGGCCGCAGCGGTGGCGAGAACGGCTCCGAGGATGCCGGCGACCTGGCCGACGACTCCGGTACCGAGAAAGCCGGACAGCCCTTCGTTACCGCTGGTCAAACCCATCGACGACGCGATGTGCCACAGTCCGAACATCAGAGAACCGGCAGCGGCGACGCCGCGGAATCCACTGACCCGGTTCAACGTGCCGTGCAGGACGCCACGGAAAGCCAACTCTTCGGGAATGACGGTCTGCAGCGGGATCACGATCATCGACGCGATGATCGCGCCGGAAATTGTGGCGTAGCGATCCGCCATGAAGAAAGGGCGTGTGAGCGGAAGCAACGCGCCGACGGCGACAACCGTCAGGACCAGGCCGACGGCAGCAAGCGCGTACTTCGAACCTCGCCGCAGGTCACGAGGGGACAGCCCCAATTCCGCCCACCCCATTCCCCGGCGCTTGGTGAGCGCCAACAGGACGAGAGCAGAGATGGGTACCGTCGCGATGCTTGCCCAGGCGGTGGTGAAATGCGCGATCAGATTGGTTCCCACCAGCACCACGATCACAACAGCGATATCCACGTATGCATGCATCCGCGGAAAACGAGGAGCGGTCGCTTCGATCTCCACTGGACCGATCTCCACTGGGCCGCCGCTCGTTAGCTGAAAGTTCACTTTTTCCAGTGTACTGACGCACGAGAACTGCCCGCCACTGTTTGCGAACACGCTCACAGTGACGGGCAGGTCCCGAAGCACCTCTGATCAGGCGCCGAGCGTGCTCGCAAACTTCGGAACGGCGTTGTCGATCGCGTAGGTCAACCCCGGTACCGAGCCACTCGAGAACGCATTGACGAGTGCCGGGTCATCGAGGATCAACAGATGTCCCTCCTGGGCCGACGGGATTGCGCGCAGCAGCGGATCGTTCGCAAACGCACTGCTGTCGAGGAAGATCGGAAACAGAACCGTGAGATCCGCGTCGAACAAGTTCAGGTTCTCGTTGGCGACCGGGATGTAGAAGTTTCCGGTGGCTTTTTCGGTGATCGCCGTCGGGATCGTGAAGCCGAGGCGGGTCATGAAGTCTGCGCGTGCGTCGCCGGGTACGTAGGCGCCGTAGCCGTCGGAACTGTAGGCGCCGACCGCCGCGGTCTTGCCCGCGAAGTTCGGATTGGCGGCAATCGCGGCCTCGAACTTGGCGTCGAGGCCGTCGAGTAGCGCCTTGCCTTCCGATTCTTTGCCGAGTGCCTTTGCGACGAGTTCGGTCTGCTGCTCGACCGTCGTCCCGTAGGCCGTGGCGAGACCCGGCGGCGGCCCGACCGTCGGTGCGATGGCACTGAGCTTGTCGTAGGTGGCCTGCGTGTTGTCGCTTCGCGTCCACAGAATGAGGTCCGGTTCGAGCGCGATGACGTCTTCGACGCTCAAGTCCATCGTTCCGAGGATCTTCGGGTCCGTGGTGAACTCGTCCGCAATCCACGGTCCGACGCCCTTGCCGCCGAACGCCATCCAGTCCGCGACGCCCACTGGTTGAGTGCCCAGAGCGAGTGCCGTCTCGGCATCCGACCAACCAAGCGCCACGACGCGCTGCGGGTCGGCCGGGACTTCGACGTCGCCGAACATCGTCGAAATGGTTGCGCCCGCCTCTGCCGGTGCGTCAGCACTGTCGCTACTGCAACCGGCAAGTCCGGCGACGGCGAGCGAGGCCGCCAAGGCGGTGACTGCAATCTTCATTCGAGAGACTTTGATTCGCATGGTTACCAGCACTCCTCCAACGCTCAGCGAGAATTAGGGAAGGCTAGCATCAGCCAACGAAGGCTGTCGCCCATCGGCCAGATCGTGTTCAGGACGCGTCTGCGGCCCGTTCGAGCTCCGCGATATCGATCTTCTTCATCTTCATCATCGCGTCCGTGGCGCGTTGCGCCTTGGCCCGATCCGGATCCTTCATCAGTTCGAGAAGGCGATTCGGGACTACCTGCCAGGACAATCCGAACTTGTCCTTGGCCCATCCGCACGGGCCCTCTTCCCCACCCTCGGTCAGCCTGGACCAGTAATGATCGACCTCAGCCTGATCGACGCACGGAATCTCGAAAGACACTGCTTCCGAGAACGTGAACATCGGCCCGCCGTTCAATCCGGTGAATCGCTGACCGTCGAGCTCGAAGCTGACGGTCATCACCGATCCCGCCGGCATTCCGGAAGGCGATCCCTCGACGTACCTTTCGATTCCCAGGATCTGCCCGGAACCGAACACCGAGATGTAGAAGTTCGCTGCTTCTTCTGCTTGGTTGTCGAACCACAAACAGGGAGTGATGGAAGGCATGTTCTGTCCTTGTCGACGAGGTTACGAAACAGGTGTACAGGGTTATAGACCCGGCCCGAAGCGGAAACTCATCGCAAGGAATTACTCAAGCCGACAACGCAGAGTCGAGCATCGGCCAGGAACGAACGAGTTCGTCGCGCCAGTACGGCCAACCGTGCGTCCCCACCGGTTGAGCGCTGCGGGTGACATCGACTCCGCGATCGCGCAACACCTGCGTGATCTGGTCGGTGCACAGGTTCGATCCCAGTTCCATGACCCCGCCAACGACCAATACCCGGCCCAGGGCAGGAGTATCGAGAGTTTCGTGCGGACCTGGTAGTCCCGATCCCGAGGCGAGATACACCTTGGTGCCGCGCAGCTTGTCGGCATTGGCGAAGATGTCGTGCTCTTGCCAAGCCTCACTGCCGGCCGGACCCCACATCTGCTCCGAACGGGCATTTCCGTTGATCACCACAAGATCGGTCAACGCCTTGCCGAATCCCCCGACAGTTGTGTAGCAGCCGCTGTAGCCCGCGACCGCGTCGTACAACCCGGCCGAGCGTTGGGCCAGGATCAGCGCGGCTTCTGCACCCATCGAGATCCCGCCGATTGCGTTGTGCCCGTTGGTGGCGAACCTCGTGTCGATCAGTGGGGGAAGCTCTTTCGTCAGGAATGTCTCCCACTTCAGACGACCGAATTTCGGGTGGTCTTCCTGCCAATCGGTGTACATGGTGCCGGTTCCACCGATGGGGAGTACGACGTTCACATTCTTGTCGGCAAAGAACGGGACGATATCGCCGTTAGCCGGGGCCAACCAGTTGTTCTCTTCGATCTGCCCGGAATTGCCGTCCAGGAGATACAGCGTCCCGCGCGGTTCCGAGCGGTCGGCAGGAAGCAGCACTTTCACCACCATGGTGCGCCCCATGGCGGGACTCGCGACGTCGAGAAGCACCAAGCGCGAAGACAGTTCGGTGACACTCGTTATCTGCGGAGTCTCGTCGGCGAGTGCGGTCGACGGCAGCGCAAGAAGTGAAGTCAGGGCGAGCGCGCCGACGAGAACAACGCTTCGAAGGCTCGCTCGACGGGAACTCACAGGCCGAGCGACGCGGCGATCATCGGCCACGAGTCGTGTAAGTCGTCTTCCCAGTATCCCCATGAATGCGTTCCTGCCGGCTTGAAGTTGTAGCGAATGTTGTTCATACCCAATGCGTTCGTCTTGTCCGCAAGCTGGGTGGTGCAGTAGTGAGTTGCCGCCTCGATTCCGCCACCGAGAACAAGCTGCAACGCCAAATCTGTGACGTCGTTGCCGATCCGCGGATCGGCAAGTGTGTCGTACGGACCCGGAAGTCCGGTTGCGGTTGTGATGTACATCGGGATTCGAGGTAGCTTGTCCGCGTTGACAACCGGATCGTGAGCCGGCCAACCCGGACCATCGTACGGACCCCACATGTTTTCCGCGTCACCCCCACCGACGGCGACCACGAGTTTCACGAAGTCCTGCCCGATGCCCGGACTCGTCATCGCGCACCCGCTGAAGGACCCGACACTGTTGTACAGCGCGGGCGCCGCCATAGCCAGATCCAGTACCGACGTGCCTGCCATCGACAGGCCTGCCAGTGCGTTCTCGCCGGTCGTCCCGAATGTCGAATCAATGACTGGCGGTAGTTCTTCCGTCAGGAACGTGGTCCACATGTTGACCCCGTTGTTGTTGCCAGATTTCGCGAGGCCGGGGTCCGGCCGCTCCCAATCGGTGTAATAGCTGAATGCTCCACCGAGAGGGGTGACCACGTTGACGTGCTTGTCCGCGAAGAACTTCGGTGCGTCGGTCCGCACCGACCACGTCGCGTCGTCTTTCCCTCCGTCTACTCCGTTGAGTAGGTAGAGCGTCGGAGCAGGCGTCGAAGTATCAGCCGGCCGCAAGACCTGCAACGGAATGTCGCGCCCCATCGACGGTGAGTACACCGAGATGTCGACCAGCCTGCTGTCCGCCGACTGAGCGTGACCCGGTGCTGTGAGGAGCTGGAACCCACACACTGACGTGGCCAACGCCACGAAGACACGGAAAACCGTTCGTAACGCACGAGTCTCGATCATCCGGGTCACTCTCTTCCGCAGCGGAACCTTTCGAACGGTACCGCCTGAAACAGGCAAACCCGACGTGATCGGAAAAACTCGATCCGGTCGACACGGAAAGGCTCACGCACCGAGTGCGTGAGCCTTTCGGAACCTATAGCCCTCCGATCAGGCCGGAGGGGTTCCTCCGCTGAGCGAAGTCAACAGGTTGACGATCTCGGTGCCAATCGCACTCGAACCCGTGGTCAGAATCTTGATGATGTCGAGCGAACCCATGTGAACTCCTATGTTGGTGGGCGCTTTGTACGCCAAGCTGAAGCAGATGACTGCAGACCCCTGAGAGGCCAGACTTTTAGCCGCCGAAGCTACCGAGGTTGGTCTCAACCGAACCCATGAAAGTTTCGAGAAGACCGTCAGCAGCAAACAACGAGCCCAAGCCACCGAGGGCAGCGGCGAGAATCGATTCCATCGAACCCATGTGAATCTCCTTGAGAGGTCAGAGGTCAGCTGCCAAAAGCACCCGACAGTGCTGTGACAGCTGCATCACATCTGTAATGTATCCGTGACGTGGGTAACAGTAATCATACGAACGACCAGTTGGCAAAGGATTCCGACAATGGGGTCATTATTTCGACTAATAAGGTCTGCTACTGAAAAAATTCCGGCCAATCGGTCGAATTTGACCAATTCTGTCGCCGCATTGATCAACCGCCCTAAATCCTGCGGTTACCCACCAGTAAACTGAAATCATGTCTAGCGCAACCTCACTCACGCAGGTAGCTAATTTCCGGTGGCACCGCCATCAACTCGACCGAGCGGTTGTCGGTGACGCCGATCACAGCGATTGCAGCATTCTCGATCTCGGGATTCAGAACACCGGACCTGACGGAGCCGCCTGGGCCCTGCGGATCCGCGGCGTCCGCGTCGACGCCACTGAGCTCGCTCTTGCCTGGACGTTGCGCGGAGCCCCCCACTATTACCGTCGGGGCGACCTGCCTGCCGTCGCCGCCGCCACGTCGCCGTTCAGCGAAGCCGATGCAGCCAAGCGCATTTACGACGCGAATCGGCCCCTGAAGGCCGCCGGCATCCCGACGCTGACTGCCCTGCAAACAGTTGCTGCTGCGATGCGGGACATCGTCTCGAAACCAACCGTCAAGGGCGAGATGTCCGCGCAATTGACCACGCGGGTCACCGAGCCCTATCTGAGATTCTGCCGCCCGTGCAATGCCACTCATCTGTACGAGATGCCGTTCCGGCTCGCGGCACTCCAGGCAGGCCTCGAGCTACAGCCGGACACATCTCCCCCAGTGCTCGAACGCATTCCGGGTTGGCGCCGACGCCCATTCAGCGCCACGGGTGCAGACGCAGATTCCCACTTCCACGTGATCCGGGGTTATCTGCGGTTCTACGGCCCCGCGACTCCTGCTCACGTCGCTTCGTTTCTCGATGCTCCGGTCAGGGATGTCAAAGCCCACTGGCCAGTCGATGCCGAGGAGATCGAGGTGAACGGCGAGAAGCGGTGGATTCTCGAACAGGACCGCGAAGACTTGTTCGGCTCCCCCACCGATTCGAGTACGCGCTTGCTCGGGCCTTTCGATCCGTATGTACAGCTCAAGGATCGGGAGACCCTGGTTCCCGATCCGACCGCCCAGAAGACGGTGTGGCCGACCCTCGGGCGACCGGGCACAGTGGTGGTCGGTGGCACGATCACCGGATTGTGGCGACCACGAGCATCCGGAAAGAAGCTGAAGGTCGCGATCACCCCGTGGGGAACGTGGTCTCGATCGGCCCGCGCAGCAGTGGCCGAGCAGGCCGAAATACTTGCCGAATTTCGCGGCGTCGAGCTCTCCGAACTGGTCGAAGTATCTTGATCGAGCCAGTGGCATCCGGATAATTCCAGCTCACACCCGCCCCGATTCGGAGAAGGAAACCCCCAACGATAACCTGAATGCGACCTTCGCACGCACCCTTGTTCAGGAGAGATGATGGCCGACTTCCTCTATGAGGACCTGTTGCCGATCGGTGATGACACCACCGAGTACCGATTGCTCACCACCGAAGGGGTGTCGACAGTCGAGGGACCGGACGGCCGCACCTTCCTGCAGGTCGAGCCGGAAGCGATGCGCTTGCTGACCGAAACGGCGCTGCACGACATCTCTCATTACCTGCGCACGGATCACCTGACGCAGCTCGCGAGCATCCTCGACGATCCCGAAGCGTCGAACAACGACAAGTTCGTCGCGCTCGATCTGCTCAAGAACGCCAATATCGCCGCTGCCGGCGTTCTGCCGATGTGCCAGGACACCGGAACCGCCATTGTCATGGGCAAGCGTGGACAGCATGTGCTCACCCCCGGCGACGACGAGAAGTCCATTGCCCGCGGTGTCTACGACGCCTACACGCGTCTGAACCTGCGCTACTCGCAGAACGCCCCCATCACGATGTGGGACGAGAAGAACACCGGCAACAACTTGCCCGCGCAGATCGAGCTGTACGCCGATACTGCTGCCGGACATGAGAACTCGTACAAGTTCCTCTTCATGGCCAAGGGCGGCGGAAGCGCCAACAAGTCCTACCTGTACCAGGAAACCAAAGCGATCCTCAATCCCGACTCGATGATGCAGTTCCTCGAGGCGAAGATCCGCTCACTCGGCACCGCAGCCTGCCCGCCCTACCACCTTGCAATCGTCGTCGGCGGTACCTCGGCCGAGTTCGCGATGAAGACGGCGAAGTACGCGTCGGCGCACTATCTCGACGAATTGCCCACCGAAGGCGCCATCACGGGTCGCGGCTTCCGCGATCACGAGCTCGAGAAGAAGGTTTTCGAGCTGACACAGAAGATCGGCATCGGAGCACAGTTCGGCGGCAAGTACTTCTGCCACGACGTCCGCGTCGTCCGACTCCCCCGCCACGGCGCGTCGTTGCCCGTCGCCATTGCGGTGTCCTGCTCGGCAGATCGACAGGCGAAGGCCAAGATCACCCCGGAGGGCGTGTTCCTGGAACAGCTCGAATTCAACCCGGGCCGTTTCCTGCCCGAGGTCACGGACGCTCAGCTCGACGAAGAGACGGATGGCATTTCGGGTACCGGCAAGGGCGCTGCGGTCAAGATCGATCTGACCAAGCCGATGTCGGAGATCCTGGCCGAGCTCTCCAAGCACCCGGTGAAGACTCGTCTCTCCTTGACCGGTCCGCTCGTCGTGGCACGCGACATCGCGCACGCCAAGATCAAAGAGCGTCTCGACGCAGGCGAAGAGATGCCGCAGTACCTCAAGGATCACCCGGTGTACTACGCCGGCCCCGCCAAGACGCCCGACGGCATGGCGTCGGGTTCGTTCGGCCCGACCACGGCCGGCCGTATGGACTCGTACGTCGAGCAGTTCCAGGCCGCCGGTGGCTCGATGATCATGCTCGCCAAGGGAAACCGCTCCAAGCAGGTCACCGACGCCTGCAACACCCACGGCGGTTTCTACCTCGGATCCATCGGTGGACCGGCAGCACGCCTGGCACTCGACTGCATCAAGAAGGTCGACATCCTCGAGTACGCCGAACTGGGGATGGAAGCCGTCTGGAAGATCGACGTCGAGGACTTCCCCGCGTTCATCGTCGTCGACGACAAGGGCAACGACTTCTTCGCCCATACCGGTGAAGTGACCCTGACGATCGGTAAGCGTCCAGGCCTGTAGACACGTCAACAGCAAAGAGCCCCGGCGAGTTTCGATCGCCGGGGCTCTTTTGTGTCTTTGTCAGGTCCAGAGCGCGGCCACGAAGACGGTCACGATCGACAACCCGCCGACGACGTGTACCAGATTCGGATTGGGCTGGCCCTTCTTCTGCTTCGCCCGGGTGATCTCGGCAAGCGCCACGATGACCAGCGAAAGCACCAGCTTCACAGCGATCTTCGCGTGAATGTAGTTCTTGTCCAGGGCGCCTTCGCCCAACCCGACGATGATCAGGCCGGACACGAACTGCATCCTGGCACCCCACACCATGACCTCGGTGATCGAAGGAGCCTTGAGGACGGTGAAGTAGCTACCGACCAGGGCAGCCATGCCGAGTAGGTGAATCACTACAAAGACGTTGTATAGAACAGACATACAAGCACTTTAACTTGTACCTTGTTCTGGCCGAACGGAACTGCGACTTCTCTCAGAGAATTCCGGCTTCGGATGCGGCGGAACGATATTTCGCTGCCAAGGTGTCCACCGTCTCGTGTGCGTTGAGACCACTGGGATTGGGCACGATCCACAGTTTTGCCCCCTCGAAATCACGGTCCTGACGCCCGGCCTTCGCCTTCTTGTCACCGAAAGCTGTTCGATAGGCGGTGATCCCGGCGAAGGCAACGACTACTGGATTGGTTGCGCGCACGATGTTTCGGACCCGAACTCCGCCAGTTGCGAGTTCCTCCGACGTCAATTCATCGGCGCGCGCAGTTGCCCGCACCGCCAAATTGGTGATGCCCACTCCCCGATCGATCAGATGCTGTGTGTCAGCGTCCGACATACCCGCGGAAGGATCGATCGCATGCTCGATTATGCCTGCCCGCAGCAGTGCCGGATAGAACCGATTACCCGGTCTGGCGAAATGCGCGCCGGTCGCCGCCGTCCACAGTCCCGGATTGATACCGACGAACAACAGCCGGCAATCCGGCCCGATCAGATCCTCGATCTCGGCGTCTCGGAACGATTCCAGTTCGGCGCGCGTGAATCCCATGCAGCCAGTACATCAGGCCGTCACGACAGCGCTTCGCGCACCTCGTCGATCGCGTCGTGCATCATCTGCTCGTACACATCGATGTCCGGAATCGAGGCCGGACTGCTGGTGATGCTGATCGTCACAGTGTCCCCGATCCCGTGTACGCCGTGGGTCAACGACATGACCGGCGACAAACTCGGGAAGCCCGCTGTGAACCGAACGACGCCGCCTCCGAGCACCAGATCCGCGTCACCGCGCGCGACACTCGACACCACGGTGTTTCCAGTGACCTCGTCGGGTACTGCCGTGAAATCGTATTGCTGCACGCCCCAACGGACCAGCGGGCCGGGAACCGCGTTCAGCGCGAGATCCGACGCTGCGCTGGATGGATGGGACGCACGTGCGCGACGCTCGTCCATCGACTCCCTGATCAATTGGGCTCGCTCACGAAGATCATCGACTTCCGGGAACAGCCCGACACCTGCATTGCGGAAGTGATTGCGCGCCGTGGGTGTACCTGCCTTGGCGATGGTCACCTCAGCTCCCAATTCGGGCGGTACCGAGCCGTCTCGCTCGGTGAGGTAGTTCGCCATCGCTACCGAGATGGCTGTCATCGCTCCGACTGTGACGGATACGCCGTCGCCACGGAAATCTGCGCTGTCCCGCACGACCATGCGCACCAGTCGGTGCGGTCCGGGAGGGATGTTCGAGCGCACCTTCGGACGGCTCGCCGCCTGCGGCGCAACAACTCCCGATTCGGTGTCCGCCTGCAGCTGTAACTGCGCGCGGTGCCCCGCCCGGCCGTCGCGGAACAGCGAAACAAGTTGGCCCGGAAGGCGCAGGGCGGCGCGGCCCAGAATCTCGGCTGATCCGCTACGCCGCACGTCCGTCTTCTGCTTCGCGGGCGGTTGCGGCGAGAACAGTTGGCGAGCAATCGCCGACGCGCGTTTGCCGTCCGCCAGAGAATGAGCGACCTGCAGAACTGCGATCAGCGCCGGGCCACTGCAGCGCGGCACGCCGGTGACGCCGTGAAACAGGTGCAGCGTCCACGGGGACTCGCGCGGGTCGACGTGGTTCTCGAGTAGTTTCTCGATTCCGTGAATGCACGAGAGCCACGAGTTTTCGGGCAGCTCATGCACTCTCACCAAGGAGGCGTCGACCGGCATGGGCTCCCACACCGGATAGTCGAGGTGCCACGGTGATTCACGAATCCGAACATTGAGATCCGGAATGAGCGACGCTCTTTCCACCACCGAGCGTCGTAGCTCGTCCATGTGCTGGCTCTGCCCGTCGAAACAGTAGAGCAGCAGCTGATCGTTCGGGATCTTCTCCGAAATCCAGAAGGTTTGGGCATCGGTGGGCGTCATCCGTAACACCGGGAGACGGTACCACCGGCTTGTCAGCTCTTTTCTGCAGCAGCTTTCAGCTGGGACAGGCCCTTCTCGAAATCCTTTCCGACAAGCTTGTCCATGCTGAAGATGAAACCGAAGATCTTGAAGAACAGATTCTTCTTTCCGGTCATCTTCCACGTCACCTGAACTTCACCGGAATTCGGCGAGATGAGAAACGTGGTGACGTTCTGCGCCTTGAACGGCTTGAGGAAGGCCAGGTCCAAAACTACTCGTTCATTCGGGACGGATTCGGTGATCACCATCGAACCGGAGCCCGCCTTCTTGTTTCCCGCCCAGGCGTACGAAGCCCCGACGCCCGCGTCAGGACCCGCGTACGTACGCTGCATCGCCGGGTCGAGACCTTCCCACGGCGACCACTGAGTCCACTGATGGAAATCGTTGATCAACGCGAAGACGACCGGTGCTTCTGCCTTGACGATCGTCGTACGTTCTACCAGGAATTCGTCGGAATTCTGCGAAGCCATCGTCGATCTCCAATTCTCGGGCGTGACAAGTGTTCGGAATTATCCACGGTCGACGAGATCGGAGCGAGTCGACACTCAGTCCCGCAGGCACAGGCAGAAAAAGTGACCGACCGGGTCGCGGTACACGCGGAAAGTCTGATGTTCCGGAATGTCGGTCACCCGCTGCGCACCCAGGCTGATCACCCAAGCCTCGGCGGGTTCAAGAGAATCCACGAACAGATCCAGATGGATCCCGACACCGGAGGTCGGCCAGTCCACCGGAACAAAATCCGGAGCGAGCTGAAATGCGAGCCGCCCCCGCCGGGCCCTTCGATCACGTGCCAATCATCCTCGTCGCGAACACTTTTCCACTCGAGGACCTGGACGTAGAAGTTGGCCAATGCAGCCGGATCCGGGCAGTCCAGGACTGCGTAGTCCATACCGATGTTCGGGCGCGTCACTGTGCCTTCTTCTCCTGAACTTTCTTACGCACGAACAACAACGGAAGAACCAACGTCGCAACGGCGGTTACCAGCCACACGACGACGGTTCCCAGAATCCACGTCGAGACACCGGAGATCGACAGATTGGAGAAGAGCGACGCCACCAACAGCGCGACAAATGTCGACACCAATCCGATTCCGCCGAGAAATGCCGGTGCATGGCGCTTTGCCACCGTGGCGATGAACGGCGCCAGGACCGACTGCGCAATCGCAAAGATCACGACCGCAACGATGAATCCGGATGTGGGCGCCGAGAAGCCCGAAAGAATCAACGACGCAACTAGAAGCCCGACAGCGGCAGAACCCAGGAAGATCGCGGCGCGAATCAGGAAGCTGATCATTTGTTGATCCTATATGTCGGATATCGAGGAGAACAGATATTCACAATCCCAGAGATTCCTGCACCTCTCGCAATGTCCGGGCAGAAGATCGGAGCCCCGAAGCCTCTCTTTCCGATAGCGGTACTTCGAGGACTCGGCCGGCACCAGCACGACCAACCATCGTGGGAAGGGACAGGCAAACGTGCTCGAGTCCGTGGACGCCGCTCTGCAAAGTCGACACCGGCAGAACCCGTTGTTCGTCCCGCAACACGACTTCCGCGATGAATGCGCTCGACAATCCGATGGCGAGGTTGGTCGCACCCTTACCCTCGATGATCTCGTAAGCACTCTCGACTACAGACTTCGCTACTTTCGCGCGTAGGTCGGGGCCGAGGACGCCACCCGACGGTCCCACGAACGAGGTTGCCGGCACTCCGCCGATGGTTGCGCTCGACCAGAGCGGAATCTCGGAATCCCCGTGCTCGCCCACGATGAAGGCATGAACGTTCTCCACCGCGACTCCGAGTTCGGTAGCCAGCAGGAATCGCAATCGGGCCGTGTCCAGCACGGTCCCAGATCCGAAAATTCGGCCGCGGTACGACGGTCCCGCAGCCTGGATCGCTGCGTAGGTCGCCACGTCGACCGGGTTGGTGACGAAGAGAAGGACCGCGTCCGGTGACACCGCCAACAGTTGTTCGGTCAGTGTCTGCGCGATCTTGACGTTCACCGCGGCAAGTTCGAGCCGCGACTGACCGGGATGCTGTTTGGCGCCCGCGGTGACGACGACCAAGTCGGATCCCGCGGTGACCGAGATGTCATCGCCTCCGTCGACAGTGCACGGCGGTGTGAACTGGGTGCCGTGGTTGAGATCGAGAACTTCGGCCCGGACCTTTGCGCTGTTGGTGTCGTAGAGGGCGAGCGCGTCGGCCGATCCGCGTATCAGGCACGCATACGCAATTGCGGTGCCGACGCTTCCCGCACCGACAACGGACACTTTTCGCCTGGATGAACGATTCGGCGTCGTCATGGGTAAATGGTGCTCGTTCCATAACGATTTCGCAGCACAACGGATTGCCAGTCTCTTCTCAGGGTTTGGATGCCGACCTCTCAGAATCGACATGGATCATCGCTGGCATGGCTGAGGTAACCGTTCTTGCAGTTGGCGGCACCGGCGAATCCCACGTCGGCGACGACGGCACCCGTGTGCGCGGACTCCTCAGTGCCGTCACCGACGAACTCGACAGTCGATTCGATTCTCGCTGGGTCGCTTATCCCGCATCGTACGGTCCGGTCGCCGACGGTGGCCTGAGCTTTCGGCACAGCACCGCGATGGGTGTGAAGGCCCTCACCGCCGAAATCGCACAGACAGACGGCCCGGTCATGCTGATCGGATACTCACAGGGATGCACCGTGATCCGCTCGGCTCTTCCGACGCTGAACCGCGCCAACATCATCGGAGTCGGACTGATCTCCGATCCTCAACAACCGGCAGGCGTGATCGAAGGTTGTGAGGGACACGGAGTTGCCGGCGACGGACCCGAGATCCAGCCGTGGATTCCGGTCAAGTGGATCGGGCACCCGCAGGACATGATCTGTAATGCCAGCGACGACAGCTACATTCGCGACATCGCAGACTTGACGCGCTGGATGTCCTTCTCGCAGGCACGCGTGTGGGCAGGAAAGGTTTGGGAACTACTTCGTAGCAATGCTTTCCAGAATGCGCAGAAGACTCGTTTCAGTCCGAAACAGTGGCGTACCGATCTACGACGTATTCGCACCGCGTTCCTCGAAGTACTTGGTTACCTGCCGACGAAGTTGAACCTGAACCGATTTCAGCTCAAGAACCCTCGCGGCGGTAGACACATCAGCTACGCGATCGAACCTCTCGACGAGAGCGGACTGACCGGGTGTGAGCTTCTGGCGTCGTGGATGAAGGTCCACGCGAGCGGCGTCGGGCAGCGCATTCACGCGGCCTGACCTTTACCGTTAGTTTACCTAACGAACCCCGGCGAGCCATTCGACGCCTCTACGTTCCTTTCATGCAACTGAGCAGAATATTGTCGTGTGCCGCCGTGACCGTCGCACTCCCCCTCACCGCCCTGGCGGCCCCGGCCGGCGCATCGCCAACCGGCAGTCTCGACTGGTCCGGTTCGTTCGGTAGTTCAGCACCCCAGCCGGTTTCGACGTTCGACGTCCAAGCCCACCGCGGCGGGCTCGGCCTGTACACGGAAAGCAGCCTGGCCGCGTTCGCGAATGCCCTCGAAATGGGCGTCAGCACACTGGAACTCGATACCCAGATCACCGAGGACGGGATCGCTGTCGTCACGCACGATCGTAAGATCTCGAACAAGAAATGCCTCGACACCGAGCCCGCAACTGCGGGTGACCCGGAGTTCCCGTACGTCGGCAAATTCGTCAACACGCTGAGCCTGCAGCAGATCAAGACCATGGACTGCGGCACTCTCCCCCTTGCCGGATACCCTGAACAGCAGAATGTTCCGGGAGCGAAAATGCAGACGCTCGAAGAAGTGCTTGCCCTGGTGAAGTCGTACAACGCACCCGGAATCAAGCTCAACATCGAGACCAAGGTGGAAGCGGGAGCGCCTCACGAGACCGCCCCGCGTGAGCAGTTCGTCTCTGTAGTCCTCGATACGATCCGGGCAGCCGGATTGTTGGACAGCGTCACCATTCAGAGCTTCGACTGGGGCTCGCTCATGCTCACCCGTCAACTCGCGCCGAGTGTCCCCGTCGTTGCGCTCACAAACGGCGACTTTCTCCAGGTAGGCAAGGACGGAGCGTCACCGTGGCTCGGCGGTCTGGACATCGATGATTTCGGTGGCGACGGCATCGCGGCGGTAGCAACCTTTGGTGCCTCCGCCTACTCCCCCGTCCAAGGAACTCCGCAGGGCGGAAAGGTCGGGGATCCCGGTTTCACCCTCTATCCGACAGCCGACATGATCGCGAGCGCACATGCGCGTGGCATGAAGGTCATCCCGTGGACCGTCGATGATCCCGCCACCATGCACGCCCTGATCGACCTCGGTGTCGACGGGATCATCACCGACTACCCCGATCGTCTCCGAGCCGTTCTGGCCGAGCGAGGCATGCCACTACCTGCACCTGCGGTCAAGAAGTAGCCTCCACCGCGCACCGAAGCAGGTACCTGAACAGGTACTACGGCCGATGTCCCCGGGGTCCCGTCGGCCGCATCCTGGACAGGTACTTGCTCGGGTGATCGGAGGTGAATTCTGATGATGTCTTTGAAGGATCAGTTGGACAACTGCGAATACCTACTTGCCGACGCGGAAATGGCCGGCGACTGGAATGCTGTCCGGCGATTCAGGGAATACCGGCTCAGGCTCGTTCGACAACTGTGCAGGCAAAGGGCCGCCGGCCTCTGCGCCTAGAGGCCCGACCTCAACCGTATCTGAGCTGGTCCCTCTGGGCGGTTACGATCCGCCGTCGCCCGAGTCACAGTCGGGTGCTCTCACCAATTGAGCTACAGAAGGTATGGCCCGCAGTGCTTTTCGACTGCGATCTTTCTCTGCCGAACCATACGGGCCCGCATCTCGTCCGCGCTACTGATTTTCGAGTAGACGATCTACACCGACCACCGCTGTGAGTTCGGTTTCCGCGTCCCCGCGGGGACGTCCCCGTCGAGGCCACACCGAATCACCGCTGACCAGTAGTCGATGGGATGATGACCCGCGTGTCCATGTCCCCACCGCTGCCCGTCAAGAACGGGGTTGGCCCGACGCGCCTACGCATCCCGCTCTCGGGGCCGTGGGCGACGATCGCCGAGTACGTCGTGGCCAAGTTCGACCATCTGGACGCCGAGAACCTGTATCGGCGGTTCGACGACGGCGAGTTCGTGGGTATCGACGGCCAGTCGCTCTGCCGGAGCACAGAACTCAGTGCGCACCGGTTCGTCTGGTACTACCGCGAGTTGCCGGCGGAGGACCCGGTGCCGTTCCACGAGGAGATCCTGCACACCGACGACGATCTCGTCGTCATTGACAAGCCACATTTTCTCCCGACCACTCCGAGCGGGCGATACCTGCGTGAGTCGGCGCTCATCCGCCTGCGGGTTCGTCTCGACAACCCAGATCTGACCCCGATCCATCGACTCGACCGCGGCACCGCAGGGGTGGTGATGTTCTCGGCCCGCCCCGCGACGCGCGGCGCGTATCAGTCACTGTTCGAGAAGCGTCAGGTCACGAAGGTCTACGAGGCGGTGTCGGCGCGACCCACCCGGCGGGGCCAGGATTCACCAGCGCTCGACGTCCCTCTCGTTTACCGCAACCACATCGAAGCTCGACGCGGCGAGTTGCGAGTCGTCGTCGACGACAGCCGTGAACCCAACTCCGAGACCATGATCGAGGCGCGAGGGATGGGCGTGAGCGCCTCCGGACGTACAGTGCTGCATACGGTTCTGCGTCCGCGGTCCGGACGGATGCACCAGTTGCGGGTGCATTTGGCAGCTCTCGGCGCCGGGATCCTGGGCGACCGGCGATACCCCGACCTACTTCCCGACGCGCCGGACGATCATTCTCTCCCACTCCAATTGCTCGCGAGGGAACTCGAATTCACCGACCCGTTGTCGGGGAGAGCGCGGCGGTTCGTCACCCGTCGGACGCTCAGCGAGATGCCCGAGTCTGACGGCTAAAGCGTCCGTCTGCCGCCTGTGCCCTCAGGCACCTGGAGACCGTCACTGGCCTGGCACCAGGCGAAGTCACGGTGGTGGACCGGCGGCGACCACACCGTCCTCGTGAAAGACGCTGGGAGATCCCGCGACGGCCGGACTGCTCGAGATTCTCTCGGAGCATGCGGGGGCGATCATCGCCCCGATTAATCAAACGGCGTGGTTGTTCCTGGTGTGAACGTGCACCTCAGCCTCTCCCGACGCCGACGGCAAACCCCGCAGAGCCGCAGAACCCGCGGAACCGCGGAACCGCGGATGACTTGTTCCGGACTCTGCGGGTACTGCTGCGGACGGACGATGAATAGGCCGCTGACCAGTGTCCTTAAATATTGAATCGGAACGCCAGTACGTTCCGGCACACATAGGCATCTGCCGGCGACGAATCACGTGGACGCGGCTCATGAGGCACTCCAGGGGTGATCAGTTCGACGTCGGCGCACACGGAGAAGTCTTTGTTGTTGCGGGAAGTGCACCGTTGTTGCGGGAAGTGCACGCAACCCGAGCGGTCTGGTCGGGCCAGCCTTCGCAGGCCCTGTTCTGTCGCACCAACCCGTCATAATGACGTTGTTCGGGCTGCGCGAGGTGAAGTGAGGTCAGCAGGTGAGCGAAGTGGACGCAACCGCGCGTCGGGTTCGGTTCTATGGCGTACATGACATGGCAGCAGGTTGGCACGTCCCGCGCGTCGCAGAGCTTGCTGAGGGGTTCGACCCTAAGAGTGTCCCCACGAGCACTGAGGACATGCTTGAGCTCCACAACGTTCAGCAGTATCTCGAACATGGTTTCTTGCCGAACGCCTACTCCGAGGAACAGCGCAACCAAGCTAAGGCACTGATTCCTCAGATCCACAGTGCGGTGGCGCGGTACTTTTCGTCGGTCGACAACACGAACTTCGCAGCCACAGTGGCTGGTGTCGGCCACGACTATCACGGGGATCTTCTGCACTTGCTCGGCCGGAACAAGGCCTTCGAACGTTGCGACAGCGCGACGGTCCTTCCCGCGCTCTCCGCGGCAGGTGTGCACCTAGGGGAATTGCTCGCGAGCAAGAAGCTTGTGCAGGCCTATGACGCCGAGATACGGGATGAGTTGCGTGCTTCCTCTCGTGGTGCTGAGCATTTGGTTCGAAAGTACCTGCAGGACGATGTGAAAGGAGAGATACATCTTCCACCGAGCTTCACTCAAGTCGACGCTCGCGAACTGCTGGAGGGCTACGTCGACAGCGAGGACGCTAACCCCAACTACGTTGGGCTGATTGCGACTGCCAAGGAGTGTTCTCTGTCCGGAATCGACGCCAAGCTCAAGCTGCGTGCGAAGCGACGCTCCGACGAGATAAGCGCGAACTTCTTCAACGAGAACCAGGGCTTCAAGACTGGATGTGAGGTGGGCATCTCCGAAACCCAAGATGATCCAGTTGTGTTCGAATTGGACACCTCGGAGGAGTTGGTCTGCCGGTACATATACAGCGGTCGGTGGCTGGAAGAAAGCAGCGACAACCCCGGTATCCTCAACAACTTTCTGCACCTCTTCGAGTTCGCTGACCTTCAAGCGCTGCTGCTCCTTCCGTCCTACCCGGCGTATTTAGGCGTCATGGAACGGTTCATGGGGGCCACAGGAAAGAACGAGTACAAGATCGGCGCAGCCTTTCGAGCCATCGACATGAGCACCCTGCTCCAGACGCGCCTCTACCACTGCTTCCTAGAGTCGAAGGACATCGACCTGGAGCAGGTCATCTCTTGGTTCTTCGAGGAGTACCTCGTTAAGGAATTCGGCGCCTCAAACTTCTCGTTCACCCCGTCAGACAGGGGGTCGTCATACCTCCAGAAGGTGAGGCACCTTTTCGCCGAGATGGAAAGCGTCGCAAATCAATTCACCCTGTTCGCCAGAGACGGCGAACTCGACCGCGATCTGCTCGCCATGGGATCTGAGCAGGTCAAATACAAGGAGATACCAAGCCTCCTCGACGGTAAGTACGTCTGCTCATCCGAAAGTGAGGAAATTGCTGGCATCCTCCACCACCTGTTCTCCGACCAATCGAGGCTCCACTACATCAATGAGTCCCTGAACGCGGACAACGCAGCAACGCTTCTTCTGGAGAACCAGATTGCGTACGACGACTTCGAGGACTACCAGAAGCCAACCGTCGACCACCTGATCAAACTGGGAGTTCTTGAAGATACTGGAGCGCGAGTTCAGCTCGCGAACTCGGAGCAGTACCTCATCCTCAAAGCACTGTTCGCCACTCAAGCAGCTAGCTACTATCACCTCTCAGATGCCGGGCGGGCGACGGCAGACGACATGGTGACGAAGGGCTGGACAACGCGCTCCTCCTCGTTGCTGACAGATGCGGAAGGGAAGTACTTCAACTACTTCCTCAACGGGGTGGACTTCAGCAACGGACCTCAGCTGCGAAACAAGTACCTTCACGGGGCACAAGCCGGTATGGATGGCGACGATGCACACTTCAGGACTTACATCACCGCGCTACGACTGACCGTGGCACTGGTCATCAAGATAAACGACGACTTCTGTCTCGCAGCGCCCGAGGATGACGATGGCTAAGAATCACTGCTCTCACGTCCTGGCTCTGCGTACATTCGCATGGCTTCGCAATGTCGCAGCAGGCAACGAGGTGGGAGCTAGCAGCAAAGCCGAACCGCATGATCTCCCAGACCTTGTGCCCTGCGTTCCAACTATCTGGACCCCTGGAACGAACTAGATACCCCGCGAAAGTCAGTCCCCAGCGCGTCAACGATTCTAGCCACGTCCGCTGCGGGCGCTGCGCGATGGAAGTGAATGCTCCCGGCAGCGCTTTCGCGACTCGGAGCCTGCGAGTGCGAAGAGCCCAAGCGCCCGCTCGGAGCTCAGAAGTACGCTGGCTGACAGACCCCGTCAGCCCGAGCCTGTGTAGATGGCGCGAAAGGACTGACTACGCGGAGCTTTCGCCTCTTTCGCTCCCCACGAATTCGACTGTGAGAGCTGCGAACTCACGCGCGGAGGAGTCGATGCCTCGGAAGTAGTCGACATTCTCACGGGCGCCGCTTCGTTGACGCTCGCGAAGAGAAAGTTTAGGAACAGAAACCTGCTCCGTGTGTGAGGAACAGAGCGGCCTCGTATCGCTGCCACAGGGGCCACGCCACCAAAGCAGCACCTCAGACCAATGAAGCACTAGATCGCCTTCGCCTGAAAGCTCGGGTGAGACGCCGGAGGGCAATTGTGCAGCCGCGAGGACAGTTCTCCCTGCGGCTGCACAATTGCCCTGCAGCAGTACCGCGGATTTAGACGTTGAAGCGGAACTCCACCACATCGCCGTCGGCCATGACGTATTCCTTGCCCTCCATGCGGACCTTGCCGGCAGCCTTGGCCGCGGCCATGGAACCGGCCTCGACGAGGTCGTCGAAGGACACGATTTCAGCCTTGATGAAGCCGCGCTCGAAGTCGGTGTGAATGACGCCGGCAGCCTGGGGCGCGGTGTCACCCTTGTGGATCGTCCAGGCGCGAGCTTCCTTCGGACCAGCCGTCAGGTAGGTCTGCAGTCCGAGGGTGTGGAAGCCGGTGCGCGCGAGAGCGTGCAGGCCCGGCTCGGTCTGACCGATCGAGTCGAGCATTTCCTGGCGGTCTTCCTCGTCCAGCTCGAGGAGTTCCTGCTCGACCTTCGCGTCGAGGAACACGGCGTCGGCCGGAGCGACGGAAGCGCGCAGGTCCGCGATCTTCGCCTCGTCGGTGAGCACAGACTCGTCGGCGTTGAAGACGTACAGGAAGGGCTTGGTGGTGAGCAGGCTCAGTTCACGCAGCAGCGAGAAGTCGAGCCTGTCCTTGACGCTGAAGAGCGTCGTGCCCTCGTTGAGGAAGGCCTGAGCCTTGAGCGCCTCGTCGTGGGCCGGCTTGAGCTCCTTGTTCTTGCGAGCTTCCTTGTCCAGACGCGGGAGAGCCTTCTCCAAGGTCTGCATGTCGGCGATCACGAGCTCGGTCTCGATGACCTCGATGTCCGAGGCCGGGTCGACCTTGCCGTCGACGTGGATGACGTCGTCGTCGGCGAAGACGCGAACTACCTGGCAGATGGCGTCCGCTTCACGGATGTTGGCCAGGAACTTGTTACCCAGGCCGGCGCCCTCGGACGCTCCCTTGACGATGCCGGCGATGTCGACGAACGACACGGTCGCGGGGAGGATGCGCTCGGAGCCGAAGATCTCGGCGAGCTTCTGCAGCCGCGGATCGGGCAGCTCGACCAGACCGACGTTGGGTTCGATGGTCGCGAACGGGTAGTTCGCTGCCAACACGTCGTTGTTGGTCAGTGCATTGAAAAGGGTGGACTTGCCGACGTTGGGCAGTCCGACGATTCCGAGGGTAAGGCTCACGGTCTGTGGATTCTACGGCCTCGCGGCGACGTGACGGGTACTCGCCCCACCGTCACGTCGCGGCAGGTGATCAGTTGTAGGTATACGAATCGACGGACGACACGATCGCAACCAGGAAGATCACGTAGAACGCGATGAACAGCACCCAGCAGATGACGGCTATCAGGAGCGAAATCTGCCCGAGCTTCTTCACCCGCTCGGACGCGTACTGCGCGCCCTGGTGATCGCCCATCGCCCACTTCGGGTAGATGTCGTGGAGATGGTTGAACGCGGCGAACGCGATAGGCCAGAAGAAGATGATCGACGCGACGGCCCATCCCGCGTTGGACTTCGGCGGACCGTACTGAGGCGCCGCGTACGTGGGAGCAGCGCTGTACTGCTGGGCTGCGCTGTACTGCTGACCGGTCGGATACTGCTGTCCGGCTGAGTACTGCGGGTCGGTCGGGTACTGCTGACCCGTCGGATATTCCTGGCCTGCTGAATATTGCTGACCGGCTGAATACTGCTGGCCTGCCGGATACTGCTGCTCCTTCGGATACTGTTGCTCCTTCGGATCCTGCGGGTCGGTCGGATATTGCGGTTCGGTCATCATTCCCCCAAAGAGTCGGATTCGGTTCTCTATCGCAGAACCTAGTGGAGACTTACCGCTGCCGTGTCACAGTGAGCGCCTACGCTCTCGAGGTGACTCGGATGCTGATCGTGCTCTTGATATGGATAGTGGGTCTCGGCACCGCCGCGCTCGCAATTGTCGCCTCGCCCGGATGGTGGGTGATCGCTGTCGTCACACTCGCGCTGGCGGCCATGGGCACCTACGACCTCACTCAGAAGTCCCACAGCATCCTCCGTAACTATCCGGTCCTGGGGCACGCGCGATTCCTCCTCGAGAAGATTCGACCGGAGATCCAGCAGTACTTCGTCGAATCATCCACCGATGGAATGCCATTCGATCGCGAAACGCGAGATCTGGTTTACGAGCGGGCAAAGGGAACACTGGCGGAAGAGCCCTTCGGGACCGAGCGCGACGTCAATGCGATCGGCTACGAGTTCATGACGCATTCGATTCGCGCACGGACCGCCCCCGACACCGTTCCGCGAGTTCGCCTCGGCGGACGCGATTGCACGAAGCCGTACGACATCGCTCTCCTGAACGTCTCCGCGATGAGCTTTGGGTCGTTGTCCGCCAACGCAATCGAGGCCCTCAACGCCGGCGCCGCCAAAGGCGGTTTCGCTCACGACACCGGTGAAGGCGCGATCAGTCCGTATCACCGCAAACACGGCGGCGATCTGATCTGGGAAATCGCTTCGGGATACTTCGGATGCCGGACCGAGGACGGCCGATTCGATCCTGACCGTTTTGCCGAGCGCGCAGGCTCCGACCAGGTGAAGGCCATTTCGATCAAGCTCTCGCAAGGTGCGAAACCCGGGTTGGGTGGCGTGCTTCCCGGAGTCAAGGTCTCCCCCGAAATCGCCGAAACCCGCGGGGTACCCGTCGGCCAGACTGTGATTTCGCCACCCGCGCACACCGCGTTCAGCACCCCGGTCGAACTGGTCGATTTCATCGCGACCCTGCGAAAACTGTCGGGAGGCAAGCCGGTCGGGATGAAACTGTGTGTCGGCTCGCGTCGTGAATTCCTCGGAATCTGCAAGGCGATGATCGAACGCGGCATCACGCCCGACTTCATCATCGTGGACGGTTCCGAAGGCGGCACCGGCGCAGGTCCGGTGGAGTTCGAGGACCACATGGGCATGCCGTTGACCGAGGGCCTGATGCTGGTGCACAACGCTCTGGTGGGAACTGGTTTGCGCCCTCTCGTGAAAGTCGGCGCTTCCGGAAAGGTGGCGAGCGGTTCCGACATCGTCAAACGCATCATCCAGGGCGCAGACTTCACGATGGCGGCCCGCGCAATGATGTTCGCAGTGGGCTGTATTCAGGCCCAGATGTGCCACACCAACCGCTGCCCGGTCGGCGTTGCCACTCAGGATCCGGCACGCACCCGCGCACTCGACATCCCCGACAAGAGCGAGCGCGTCTACCGCTTCCAGAAGGCAACTGTCGCCAGCGCACAACAGATGATCGCGTCGATGGGCATCGATTCCTTCGACCAACTGCAACCGGGAATGCTCAACCGCCGCGTCGACGGTCTCACCACTCGCACCTATGCCGACCTGTTCGACTGGCTGATGCCGGGCGAACTGCTCGACTCCCCGCCGCAGAGCTGGCTCACCGATTGGATCGACGCCGACGCTCACCGATTCTGACGTCGGTCGACTCCCGCGTTTCAGATCGCGCGGATTCACCCTTCTGGTCCTACAGTGACAGATGGCCCGCTGTGACGGCGGCCACACGTGCACTAGTGGACGGAGTTCGACGATGAGCTTGACGACTGCGCCGGAACCAAATGTCGAGTACCTGAAAACCGATCCTGACCTGCCACCTGTCGGCGTCATCGACAAAACACCCATCTCCACGACTGCGCGCGTCGTCTTCCTTGTTCTCGGACTGGTCGGCGCGGGCGCCTGGTACATGATTGCGATCGTCCGCGGTGAACACATCAGCGCTGTGTGGTTCGTGTTGGCCGCAATCTGTACCTATCTGATCGCCTACCGCTTCTATGCGCGGTTGATCGAACGCAAGATCGTCAAGCCTCGCGACGACGTCGCCACTCCCGCCGAGATCATGGAGAACGGCGCCGACTACATGCCGACCGACCGTCGGGTGCTGTTCGGTCACCACTTCGCGGCAATTGCCGGTGCCGGCCCCCTGGTCGGACCCGTGTTGGCCGCGCAGATGGGATATCTTCCGGGAACGATCTGGATCATCGTCGGCGTCGTGTTCGCCGGGGCGGTGCAGGACTTCATGGTCCTGTGGATCTCGTCGAAGCGCCGCGGGCGCAGCCTCGGTCAGATGGCCCGCGAAGAACTCGGCCTTGTCGGCGGCGTCGCCGCACTGATCGGCGTGTTCGTCATCATGATCATCCTCATCGCGGTGCTCGGACTTGTGGTCGTCAATGCGCTCGCCGAGTCCCCGTGGGGAGTGTTCTCGATCGCGATGACCATCCCCATCGCGCTGTTCATGGGCGTGTACCTGCGGTATCTGCGGCCGGGCAAGGTTTCCGAGGTCTCCCTGATCGGCGTCGTCCTGCTTCTCCTGGCCATCGTCTCCGGCGGATGGGTTGCCGATACCGGTTGGGGCGCAGACTGGTTCACACTCTCGAAGGTCACCATCGCGTGGCTGATGATCGCGTACGGATTCGCCGCATCGGTGCTGCCAGTCTGGCTGCTCCTGGCACCGCGCGACTACCTGTCGACGTTCATGAAGGTCGGCACCATCGCGCTGCTGGCCATCGGAATTCTGGTCGCACGACCCGCTCTGAACATGCCGGCAGTGACGCCATTCGCCTCCAACGGCGAAGGCCCGGCCTTTGCCGGTTCACTGTTCCCGTTCCTGTTCATCACCATTGCCTGTGGCGCACTCTCGGGCTTCCACGCACTGATCGCGTCCGGTACGACGCCAAAGCTGCTCGAGAAGGAAAGCCAGACCAAGATGATCGGGTACGGCGGCATGCTGACCGAATCGTTTGTCGCGATCATGGCTCTGGTCACCGCCTGCATCCTCGATCAGCACCTGTACTTCGCACTCAACGCTCCCGCGGCACTGACCGGTGGAACACCGGAAACCGCAGCCGAATACGTCAACAATCTGCCCCTCGGCACTGCCCCCATCACACCGGACGTGCTGACTCAGGCAGCCGAGGCCGTCGGCGAAGAATCGATCATCTCGCGAACCGGCGGCGCCCCGACGCTCGCGTTCGGAATGTCCGAAGTGCTCAGCGACGTCTTCGGCGGCGACTCGCTGAAATCGTTCTGGTACCACTTCGCGATCATGTTCGAGGCGCTCTTCATCCTCACCACGATCGATGCCGGCACCCGCGTCGCTCGATTCATGCTCTCCGACTCGCTCGGCAACTTCGGCGGTCCGGCGAAGAAGTTCAAGGACCCGTCGTGGCGCATCGGCGCGTGGCTGTGCTCGCTGATCGTCGTCGCTGCCTGGGGCGCGATTCTGCTCATGGGTGTCACCGATCCGCTGGGCGGAATCAACACACTCTTCCCGCTCTTCGGCATCGCCAACCAGCTACTCGCCGCGATCGCACTGACGGTGGTCATGACGATCGTCATGAAGAAGGGCCTGTTCAAATGGGCCTGGATTCCCGGCGTGCCGCTGGTGTGGGACCTGGTCGTAACCATGACCGCGTCGTACCAGAAGATCTTCTCCGACAACCCCGCGATCGGGTACTGGGCTCAGCACAACGTGTTCAAGGACGCGAAGGCTGCCGGCGAGACGGCGCACGGTTCCGCGAAGACTCCGGAGGCCATCGATGCCGTCATTCGCAACACCTTCATCCAGGGCACGTTGTCGATCATCTTCGCGTCACTGGTGATCGTCGTGGTCATCGCCGGGATCATCGTATGTGCCAAGGCAATCCGAGCGGGCGGGCTGCCGACCACCGAGTCCCCGGAAGAACCGTCGAAAATCTTCGGACCCGCCAGCTTCATTCCGACGCCCGCGGAGAAGGAAATCCAGAAAGAATGGGACGAGCTGATCAAAGCCGGGAAAGTCCGGGCGCCCGGCGCCGCACACGGAGGTGGGCACTGACCATGACGACGGCGACCATGACGGCAAAACTCACCACAGCGTTCCGCGGAACGCTGTGGTGGGTTCGCTCGGTGATGGGTGATCTCGACTATCAGCGCTACGTCGAGCACACCCGACGCCACCACGCCGACTCACCGGTGATCAGCGAACGAGAGTTCTGGCGCCGCCGTCACGCAGCAACCGACGCCAACCCAGGCGCCCGCTGCTGCTGAATCCGGTCAGGGGCAGGTGGCCTTCGCGAGTTCGTAAATGTGGCCGGCCTGCTCGTCGGTGGGCTTGTTGCCGTTGTTCTCGGCCAGGTCGGTGATCTTGGTCTTGACCTCCGCCTCGTCCGTGCCGTTGGCGACCTCGGTACACGTGGTCGTCAAGATCACCTCGATGTCTGCGTCGTCGCGGTTCTCCGCCAACGGTGCGTAAGCCCCACGGAACGTGGCGACGAACAGCGCCGTCTTGCCCTGATCGATGGCGTTGCCCGCTGACTGTTTCGCCGTCTCGAGCGCCTGTTGCCCGCTCGTGACTGCCTCGCTGATCTTGTTCTGCGCGTTGTCCTGATCCTCGGTGCTACACGCGGTGAGCCCGAGAACGACGATTGCTGCTGCCCCGACTGCTGCTGCGATTCTCATGACGGAAATGTTAGTCCGATCAGCATGCTTCAAAACACAGTATTGCAGCGCAACACACGAGTTATCGCATGCAGTCGTTACGATCAGCTCAGCTAGATCACCGGATTCGCACATCGGCGAGGAGATCCCTGCGCCGACGGAAAGGACGATCAGTGAGCGAGCAAGACAAGGGGACGTCCGCAGGGGTGCGCAAGCGCGACCGCGGCGAGATCATCGGGCAAGGGGGTATGTGGCTCGCAAAATGGTCGTTGGTGTTGGCGTCGATTTCGCTGGGCGCCTGGATTTTCGGCTGGCTGATCGAAAAGCTCTGGGTCATCATCCTGCCGGTGGCTCTGGCTATCGTTGTTGCGACAGTCATGTGGCCGCCGACCCGCGGCATGATCAAGCGCGGGATGCCACCGGCCGCGGCAGCCGGCATCACCCTGGTGCTCTCGATCGGAATCCTGGCCGGTGTGATCGCCGGCATCGTTCCGTCAGTGGTCAGCCAGGCCCCCGAGCTCGCGAACAAGACCACCGAGGGCATCAACCAGGTTCAGGACTGGCTCCAGGGTCCGCCGCTGAACCTGAAGGACGACCAGATCGACAACGCCGTCCATGCCGTCATCACCAAGGTGCAGGAAAGTGGAACCGCCATCGCTTCAGGCGTTTTCAGCGGCGTGAGCACAGCGAGCTCGTTGTTGGTCACGCTCGGTTTGGTCCTGATTCTCGCTTTCTTCTTCATCAAGGACGGACCGAGGTTCATCCCCTGGCTCCACGCTGTCGGCGGCGGCCGTGCCGGTCGGCATCTCGAAGAGGTCCTCACCCGCATGTGGGACACGCTCGGCGGATTCATCAGGACACAAGCACTGGTGAGTCTGATCGACGCGGTCTTCATCGGCGCCGGACTGCTGATACTCGGGGTCCCGCTGGCACCGGTGCTGGCAATTCTCACGTTCATCGGTGGCTTCATCCCGATCGTCGGTGCCTTTGTCGCCGGCGCCCTGGCCGTGTTGGTTGCGCTGGTGGCCAACGGTCTCACCACCGCCATCATCGTGTTGATCATCATCCTGGCCGTTCAGCAGATCGAAGGAAACGTCCTTCAGCCTGTGCTGCAGAGCAAGTCGATGAAACTCCACGCCGTCATCGTGCTGCTTGCCGTGGCCGCCGGTAGCTCGCTGTACGGCATCGTCGGCGCCTTCCTCGCAGTGCCCGTCGCCGCTGTGGCAGCAGTTGTCATCCGGTACATCGGCGAGCAGATCGACGAACGCGCAAGCGACAACGAGCCGATGCCCGCCGGCGATGCGTCGGACATCCTCGAGGATCAAGACGACGACGCCGAGTCAGAGGTAGAGAACAAAAAGGCCTGATCAGCCCGCGATCACCTTCACCGAGGAGCCTGCACGTCCGCGAATGACGTGCAGGCGACTCGGGATTCGCTGCCTCATCTCGTCCACGTGACTGACGATGCCCACCACTCGTCCACCGTCGCGAAGCTCGTCCAACACAGCCATCACCGAGTCGAGGGTGTCGGCGTCGAGAGTGCCGAATCCTTCGTCGATGAACATCGTGTCGAGAACGATTCCGCCGGACTCCGCCGCAACCACATCGGCAAGTCCGAGGGCCAAAGACAACGACGCCAAGAATGATTCACCGCCCGAGAGCGTCTTCGCCGAGCGAACGACACCCGTGAAGTCGTCCCGGATGTCGAGCCCCAGACCGCCGCGGCGACCCCGAGAACCTGCCTCGTCACTGTGCACGAACTCGTATCTGCCCCCGGACATCCGCTGCAGCCGAACCGATGCCGACACGGCGATCTCTTCCAACCGCGACGCGAGCACATACGCTCGCAGCGACATCTTGCGACTGTTCTGACCTTTGCCGGCGATCACGTCGGCAAGCGCCGCGAGTTCGTCGTGCAGTTCCCGCTCAGGTGCAACCGCTTCGTATGCCTTCTCGAGTTGTCCGCTGAACCGTTCGAGATCCGACACACGGTTCTCGGCCAGGGAAGCAGCTGCAACAGCCGAGTTCACCACCTCGGCGCACTGAAGAGCACGCTCGCGAGGACCGTCGACGTCGACTGTCTCGACTTCGCTCACCGCAACAACCTCGGGGTCGTCGAGGACCGTCCGAGCGGCCACCTCGAGGTCGCGTGCTTTGGCGAGTTCCGTTTCGATCGCTGCGATTCGGGCCGGCGATCTCACCCCTTCGATCGCAGCCTCGACCGAATCGAATCCAGCAGCGGCCGCCGCAGCGGCCAGTTTGGTCGACAGTTCCGCCGATCGCGCCTGCGCACGAACGGCGTCGTCACGCATCTCAGACGCCGCCGAGGCAGCGGAGGCAAGCCTTTCGAACCGCGAGCGCTGAGCAGCGATGGTCGAATCTTCTCCCACCGCAGCGACGATCGCCGCTCGAATCTGCTCGACCGTGGCCGACAGAGTCGTCGTACGCTCGGTCAGTGCCGCCAATTCGGCCGTCAGAGAAGCGGATTCCTGTTGCAGCTCGCCGTCACGCTCGTTGAGATGCCCGAGCTTGTCGGCCAACCCTCCAACCTGACCGGCAGAGTGGGCCGCCTCGTCAACGGCGTTCCGAGCCGCGGCGCGGAGCCTGTCGAGTTCTGCGACGTCGCCGTCCCCGCCGCGGGCGATCACCCGGTCGATGTCACGGTCGACGGTTACCTGGTGGTCGACTACCTTGCTCAGGGCTTTCTCGGCCGCACGCTCGGCTGCGGACGCGGCTTCCAGATCGGGCTCGGTGACCGTGACGACATCAGACTGCGCCGGCGCAGGGTGTTCACGCGAACCACACACCTGGCATGGGTCACCGGGCGCGAGTGAACTCGCCAACTCCGCCGCCATGCCCTCGATACGCTTCTGCACGAGGTCGAGCCAGCGCCCGCGAGCACTCTGATGGGCGTCGCGCGCATCCAACACCTGCACACGAATCTTCTCGGCTTGCGCACGCAGAGAGACGAATTCATGAGCCGCTGCCGCAGCATCCGATGCTTTGGCCAGTGCAGCTTCGAGGCCGGGCAGAGCCGCGTGCGCGCGTTGCGCATCCTCCAGTCGTTGGCCGGCCGAGCGCACCATTTCTGGCAGTTGAGTGCGTTCAACCGCGATGGCATCGATGCGCTCGGACAGAGCGTCTCGCCGAACTCCGAGTTTCTCGATCTCGGCTTCTGCCGCATCGGCTCTGCGAGCATCCTCCGCCATTGCGTCCAGGCGAACGATCTCGTCACGCCAGGTCCGGATCCGAGCTACGACGCGTTGACGCTCGTCGTCGGTGGGTGGCCACACCTCCGGCACGAAAATCTCCGGACCGCCCGTTGCGGAGTAGGTCGACATCGCTGCGGTCATCGATTCGAGTGCGGCAGCGAGGTGCAAGCCGGCAGCGTCCACATCGCCGGCGACAGCGGCCACCGGCAGTGCGCGCTTGGCGGTCTCGAGTTCAGCGCCGATCACAGCTCTTTGGGCGGCGCCCGTATTGAATGCTGCGAGTTCAGCGGTCGCACGATTACGGCGAGCGACCAGATCTGCGGTTCGCTGCGCCGCCGACAGAACCCGATTAGCCTCGGCTGCTGCATCTTTCGCGGTCACCAGCTCCGCAAGACTTGTATCGCGGGTGTCCTGAGCCTCGGCGAGGAGTTTGCGCGACCATTCCAGTGGGTGTGCCTCGGCGCCTACCTCGAGTCCCGCAGCTGTCTCGACCTTCGCGAGCAGCAGCCGCACGGATTGCTCCCTGGCCGCGAGCGCGGTCGCACTTGCCTTTCGCTTGGCGTCGAACCATGCCTCGACGGAGACAAAACGCTTGGTGTCGAACAGACGCTCGAGCAGTTTGCCTCGCTCGTCACTCTCGGCACGCAGGAATTTGGCGAACTCACCCTGCGGCAAGAGCACCACCTGGAAGAACTGATCAGCGCTCATGCCCATGAGGCGGTTGATCTCGTCACCGATGTCAGGGATGCGCGAAAGATTCTCGCCGCGGCCGTCCAACCACGTCAGTGTGGCCTTTGCATTCTCTGTGATCGAACCGGTGCCACGCTTCTTCGGGCGCGAATACTCTGGACTACGAACAAGTTTGATTCTGCGACCACTGATGGTCGCTTCGAGTTCCACGCGCGGCACCGAACCGGCGGGCGCGTGATCGGACAGTAGCCGTTTGCCCTCGTTGCGCGCACCCGGAACCCGCCCGTACAGGGCAAAGGAAACCGCGTCGAGGATCGTGGTCTTGCCTGCACCGGTGTCGCCGTGCAGAAGGAACAGCCCGTCTGCACCCAATCGGTCGAAGTCGACCTCGACAGTGTCGGCAAAGGGCCCGAAAGAGCTGACTTCGAGTTTGTGCAGCCTCACGCGGTTTCACTCAGTTCTACCGTGGACTCCTCGGCGCGCGCGGCAGCGCTGAGCGCTTCGGCCATCAACGTGACCTCCCGCTCGGACGGGTCACTACGCACGGCCGAGACAAAGCCGCGGGCGATCTCCATGTCGGTTCGACCCCGTACCGCGTCGCGATACTTGAGATCCGATTGTCCTTCCGGCCTTTGCCATTCGAGGTGAACGGCAAAGGGGAAACGTGCCTGGAGCTGCCTCATGGCATCGACGGGACGAACCGGGTCGGTGAGCAAAGCGGAGACGTAGCACTGCTCGGAATCGGCGTACTTCGACTCGGTGAGAAGTTCCTCGAGAGTTCCCGTCACCTGGCTCAGCCCTCGAATCACCGGAAGATCGAGGCGCTGCACCGACGACAGACCGGCTGCGTCGAGTTCGATCAAAAGCGCAGCCTTGCGGTGGCTGCGCTCACCGAACGAATACGGCAACGGTGAACCTGAGTACCGCACACTCTCCGAGAGCATCTGCGGAGAATGCAGGTGTCCGAGGGCGACATAGTCGACGCCGTCGAATTCGCCCACTGCGACGGTCTCCACTCCGCCGACCGAGATGGAGCGTTCCGATTCGGAGGCCTCACCGCCCACGACGAAGGCATGGGCGAGCAATACCGATCGAGTCGCGGGGTCGGCAGCCGTTCGTTCGGCGAGATCTCGCCGAACACGCGACATGGCCGCTCCGAGGATGTCGGAATGAGTACGAGCCCGGGGCACGTCCAACTCGACGCGCGTGATCTCCGGCTCGAGGTACGGAATCCCGTAAAAGGCGACAGGACCGAACTGATCGCTCAGCATCACCGGAGTACCGATCTGGCCGACGCGAGTGATCAGGTGCAAGCCGCCGGCAGCGGCAAAGGATGCCCCGGCTCCGAGCCGCACCGCGGAATCGTGATTGCCGGACGTCGCGACGATGACCGCCCCCGCCGCCCGGATTGCCTCGAAGCCTCGATTGCACACGGTGACCGCGTCGGAACTGGGAATCGAGCGGTCGTAGATGTCCCCCGGCACGACCACGACGTCGACGCCGTGTTCGCGGACGGAATCTGCGATGGAACCGAGCACACTCGACTGATCGGCCAGCAGATCGACGCCGTGAAAGGTGCGACCTATATGCCAATCGGAGGTGTGCAGAATCTTCATGAATCCGACGGTAGAGCAGCCCACCGACACCGCCGATCTCCCACGCTGACGGCTTCGTCGGTGTGCCCCAACCCACGAGCGTCCGGTGACCCTGCACACAATCCGTCCGGTTCGTTTGGCGAAGAACCCGAAACCATCGCGCCATCGCGTCGATAAATGCGCCAGCCACGACCCGCACAAACACGGCCGACAACGCAAGAACCGCTAATGTCGTTATGTGTCTGCAACCCAACGTGCTCGCTCCGGGGTACCGCTGGACAAGCGATCGCTCATCGTGACCGTCCCCGGCCTGCCCTGGTGGGGAGTGATCCTGCTTGCTGCCGGTGTGACCGCCGTCGGCGTACTGATCGATGCCACCGGAGGCGGCGGAGAGCTCACCGCGGTGTTCTCGACGTTCTACTTCCTGGGCTGTCTCTTCGCTGTGGTTGCCGCTTCGAACAAAGCACTCTTCACCGCGATGGCCCAACCGCCGTTGCTGCTCTTCGCTGCGGTGCCGATCGGGCACACGCTCATCGGCAAGGACAACAGCACCGCGCTGCGCGATATCGCGATCAACATCGCGTACCCGTTGGTCAACCGCTTTCCGATCATGTTGGCCGCAACCGTGGTCGTGCTGATCATCGGTGGCTTCCGATACTTCCTGCTCAATCAGCGCCCCACCGGGCCCGCGCGCTCGACCCGCTCCCGCCGCTCGGCGGCCACCACTCGTGACTCCTCTGCGGCTGCCACGCGAGAACAACCCGCACCCGAGACCGGGCGTCGACGCAGAGTCTCGGACGCGCCCGTCCCCGGGCCGCCGCGTCGCCGCGCCCCCGAGGTGGACGAGCAGCCCGCCTACCGAAGCACCCCCAGGCGCGAGCCGATCCAGGACGAGCGTCCGCTGCCGCCTCGGAGAAGCCCTCAGCCACCCAGGGTCGATCGCACGCACCAACCGCCTACGCGTCGCCCCCAACCCGACAGTCGGCCCGTGGCAGACGACGACTACCCGTCGTACGGTCGCCGCCGGGCGCCCGAGCCCACTTCGTCGCCCAGACGTGAGGAGCGGATGGAGCCCTTCTTCGCTTCGGGTGACGACGTATCGCCGCCGCTGCCCCCTCGCCGCCGCCCACCCGGAGTCGATCTTCCCGCGTATCCGCCGCCGCGAGTTCGGTACCGCGATCGCGAAGAGCCCTGAACAGACGCGCCCGGTAGCACAAAAAATGCGGGGCACCTTCCAGATGGAAGGTGCCCCGCATTTTCTTGTTTCAGGACGTGCGCGCTGCTCGCAATTCACGGGGAAGGGCGAACACCAGAGTCTCGTTGGCAGTGGTGACGGGTTGAACGTCGTTGTATCCGTGCTCGGCAAGAAGTTCGATCACGCCGCGCACGAGCACCTCGGGTACCGATGCACCCGACGTGATGCCGACGGTCTCGACACCCTCGAGCCACGCGAGATCGACCTCACGGGCGTAGTCGACCAGGTACGACGCGGCAGCGCCCGCCCCGAGCGCGACCTCGACCAGGCGAACCGAGTTGGACGAGTTCCGCGAACCCACCACGATCACGAGATCACACTCGGGAGCCATCGCCTTGACCGCGACCTGACGGTTCTGCGTGGCGTAACAGATGTCGTCGGACGGCGGGTCCTGCAGATTGGGGAAGCGCTCACGCAGGCGCGCGACGGTCTGCATCGTCTCGTCGACGCTCAGTGTGGTCTGGGAAAGCCAGATGACCTTCGACTCGTCACGAACCGTGACCGCGTCGACCGAATCCGGGCCGTCGACGATGGTGACGTGATCGGGAGCCTCACCTGCGGTGCCCTCGACCTCCTCGTGGCCTTCGTGGCCGATGAGCAGAATGTCGTAATCGTCGCGGGCGAATCGCTTCGCTTCCTGGTGCACCTTCGTGACCAGGGGGCACGTCGCGTCGATCGTGCGCAGGTTCCGCTCGGCAGCCGAGTCGTGGACGGCCGGCGACACACCGTGCGCCGAGAACACGAGCAACGATCCCTCGGGAACCTCGTCGGTTTCGTCGACGAAGATCACGCCCTGATCTTCGAGCGTCTCGACGACGTGGCGATTGTGGACGATCTCCTTACGCACGTAGATGGGTGCGCCGTGCTTCTCGAGGGCCTTCTCGACGGTCTCGACCGCGCGGTCGACGCCGGCGCAGTAGCCGCGAGGCTCGGCGAGGAGCACGCGCTTGGCGCTGCCCTTGCGGGTGGACGGCGAATCAGCCGAGTGCGCGATACCGAGATTGAGAGGAACAGCCGAAGACATGTGATCAGCCTACTGGCACCTCGAACGTGAGACACTCCGGCAAACGTGAACACCTCGGTTTCGGGCTCCGATCGAAGGTTCCGAAGTAAACGAGTACAGCCGTCACAGGCAAGTCGGCTACCGATTGTCGGAGCTTTGCGGCAAGCTGTGGGAATGATCCGACCACCGTTCGTGGCGCGCGTTGCCGCGGGACTCGCCGTCACCGCGATGGAAGAGGCAAAGAAGTTGCCCACCACCGCCGTCGCCCTGCCGATGACCGCCGTGAGCCAGATGCTGCAGACAAGCATGCGCGTGCAGCAGTCGATCACCTCGCTGGCGATCAAGGGCGATCAGGCATTTGCACTGATCAACTGGTCTTCCGAGGACGAACAGCCCGAGTGGGCGGTCTTCGACGAAGACGTCGATGCGCCTGCTGACCCGACGCCTTCCACCGGATCGACCACCGCTGACACCCCGACCAACGCCGGTCGCTTCGCGCTCTACTCGCTCGAGCCGACTGCCCCCATCGAGGAACCCGCACCCGTCGCCGAGTCCGAATCCACGGCAGCTACGACGGACGGACCTGCCGAAGAGCCCGAGATCGTCACCGAACTCGACTACCCCAACCTCACACTCGCACAGCTCCGTGCGCGCATCCGGACGCTCAGCATCGACGAGCTGACCGCAGTCCTGGACTACGAGAATGCGACGCTCGCCCGGGCACCGTTCCAGACCATGCTCACTAACCGCATCACCACAGCCAAGGCAAAGTGACTTCCGCAACGCCCCCCGCTTCATCGCAGCGATCGTCCGGCGCCAGTAGCGCTGAGCAGCCGTGGCCGGTCCGCACGGTTTCCGCCAAGGTCGCCGGCTGGATCGATCGGCTCGGCAGTATCTGGGTCGAAGGTCAGATCACCCAGATCAATGCACGCCCCGGCACCCGAACGGCCTTTCTCGTCCTGCGTGATCCGTCGGCAGACATGTCGCTGTCGATCACGTGCTCACCGCAGTTGTTGCACAACTCCCCGGTGCCGTTGACCGAGGGCTCGCGAGTCGTGATGTTCGGCAAGCTCTCGTTCTACACCGGACGCGGAACGGTGTCGTTGCGTGTCACCGAGATTCGCGCCGTGGGTATCGGTGAGCTGCTTGCCCGCATCGAGAGACTGCGCGCCTTGCTCGCCGCCGAGGGCTTGTTCGATCCGCGGCTCAAACGGCCGCTTCCGTTTCTGCCCGGCACGATCGGCCTGATCACGGGCCGAGCCAGTGCGGCCGAGAAGGATGTCGTCTCAGTCGCCCATCGTCGTTGGCCAGCAGTTGCCATCGCAGTGCGTAACACCGCGGTTCAGGGTCCGACTGCTGTTCCCCAGATCATCGAAGCGCTGAAGGAACTCGACGCCAACCCGGTAGTCGACGTCATCATCCTCGCTCGCGGCGGCGGTAGCGTCGAGGATCTCCTGCCGTTCTCCGACGAAGCGCTGTGCCGCGCCATCGTGGCCTGCACGACGCCGATCGTCAGTGCCATCGGACACGAGCCGGACAGCCCGCTCAGTGACCACGTCGCCGACCTGCGCGCAGCCACACCCACGGACGCGGCCAAGCGCGTCGTACCCGACGCGGTTGCGGAAGCTGCCCTGGTTGCGGATCTGCGTGACCGCAGCGCTGCGGCACTGCGCAGCTGGGTCAAGCGTGAGTCTCATCTGATCGAACAGTTGCGCACTCGACCGGTCATGGCATCGCCGCTGCTCGCGGTGGACCGTCGCGCCGAGGAGGTCGAAAGGCTCCAAGCCGCCGGACGACGCGATGTGACTCGGTTGATCGACTCCGAGTCCCGAACGATCGAGCATCTGCGCGCCCGGCTCACCACGCTGGGCCCCGCCGCGACGCTGGCCCGCGGATACGCAGTCGTGCAACGTGTTGTCGCCGAAGGCGATCCGGAGGTTCTGCGCTCGGTCGAGGACGCGCCACCCGGTACCCAGATTCGAGTTCGACTTGCAGACGGCGCCGTTCGCGCCGCAGTGATGGGAAGAGAAAAATGAGCAACGCCACCGACACCGACATCAACGAACTCGGCTACGAAGCAGCCCGGGACGAACTGGTGAGCGTCGTGAAGATTCTCGAACAGGGCGGTCTGGACCTCGACGCGTCACTCTCACTGTGGGAGCGAGGCGAAGCGTTGGCCAAGCGCTGTGAAGAGCACTTGGCCGGCGCGAGGGCCCGCGTCGAAAAGGCTCTGGCCGAAGCGGACGAGTAGCGTCCGCTCCGACCGCAAATCCTATGGCGTGATCGGCTGCGCTGCGCCGACCTTCTCGGCAAGAATCCGGAACTCTTCCGGCGTCGCCGCGCCCGTGAGCAACAGGCGAACATCCCCGACGTCCGTGACCCAGATCGACTCGACACCTTCGCCGCCGAAGACGTTCCACGTATCGGCACCGACGGTCTCGACTCCGGTCGCGAATCGCTGTCCACCGGCAACATGTGACACCAACGGGAATTCCTCGGCGTTGCTCTGTGTCAGCTGGATGTAGCGACCACTGGTCGTGATGAATCCCACAGTGCTCGAATCTCCGCCGCCGTCGCCGGAGATGATCTTGCGACTGCCGGAGTTCGGAGTCCACCCGTCCGGAACACCGGGATTACGGATGGGAAATCCGAGTTCCTTCGCGTCGTAGTTCAGAGCTGCGTCCACGTCGACGCTCGGGATAGGCCCCTGTGTCGGGCCGCCAGGACTGAACGTGCACTGGCTGGCGATGCCCGCAATGATGATGCAGAACAGCACCAACGGTACGAGAGACCAGACCATGTCTTTGTTGTCTTCGAGAATGCGGGGTTTCTTCGATGCCACACCCCCAGTATCCAGGTACTCCGCAGTAGATACGATTCCCGGTCCCCCTCGAGCGAGACAAAACGTCTCTGCGGCGACCCGACAGCGCACGTAGCCGCTCCCATCTGGGACAATGACGCCTGAAGAAACCACTGCGTCGACACACCCCGTCGACCGCGACCGCGCCAGGAGGCACCGCACATGACGGCCAGCAGCACTCATCGTGAGACCCCGGACCGTAACCTCGCACTCGAATTGGTCCGAGTCACCGAAGCCGGTGCTATGGCTGCCGGCCGCTGGGTAGGCCGCGGCGACAAGGAAGGCGGCGACGGAGCAGCCGTCGACGCCATGCGTCAGCTCGTCTCCTCAGTCTCGATGCGCGGCATCGTCGTCATCGGTGAAGGCGAGAAGGACGAAGCGCCGATGCTGTTCAACGGCGAAGAGGTCGGAAACGGCGACGGCCCCGACTGTGACTTCGCCGTCGACCCGGTCGACGGCACCACCTTGATGTCCAAGGGCATGCCCAACGCGATCTCTGTTCTGGCTGTTGCCGAGCGCGGCGCGATGTTCGATCCGTCGGCCGTGTTCTACATGGAGAAGATCGCTGTCGGGCCGGATGCCGCAGATGTCATCGACATCAGCGCACCGATCGCCGAGAACATCAAGCGCGTGGCCAAGGTCAAGAAGGCGTCGGTCTCCGACATCACGATCTGCATCCTGGACCGCCCGCGTCACAACCAGCTGATCCAGGACGTTCGCGACACCGGCGCTCGTATCCGTCTGATCTCCGACGGTGACGTTGCCGGCGCGATCGCCGCAGCGCGTCCGGAGTCCGGCACCGACATGCTCGTGGGCATCGGCGGAACGCCAGAGGGCATCATCGCCGCAGCAGCCATGCGCTGCATGGGTGGATCGTTGCAGGGCAAGCTGGCCCCCACCGACGACGAAGAGCGTCAGAAGGCCATCGACGCCGGTCACGATCTCGATCGGATCCTGTCCACCGAAGATCTCGTCTCGGGCGAGAACGTCTTCTTCTGCGCCACCGGCGTCACCGACGGTGACCTCCTGCGCGGCGTCCGCTACTACGGCGGCGGCGCCAGCACGCAGTCCATCGTGATGCGTAGCAAGTCCGGCACCGTTCGCATGATCGACGCGTACCACCGTCTCGAGAAGCTGCGCGAGTACAGCTCCGTCGACTTCGACGGCGAAGAGGGCGCGGTTCCCCCGACGTTCTGATGGGCTCCGCCCCGTGAGTGGTTAGGGAGTCCCTGCACTCCTTAACCGCTCACGGGGGACGTAGTCCCCTACCCGCTCTCGAAAAGTGGCAATGTGGAGCCATGACGGAGAGCAACGATCAACAGTTCCGAATCGAACACGACACCATGGGCGAAGTTCGGGTGCCCATCGACGCACTGTGGCGAGCACAGACCCAGCGTGCAGTCGAGAACTTCCCGATCAGCGGGCGCCCGCTCGAGCGCACCCAGATCCGCGCAATGGGCCTGCTGAAAGCAGCGTGTGCGCAGGTCAACAAGGACCTCGGACTCCTCGACGCGGGCAAGGCCGACGCAATCATCGCCGCCGCGAACGAGATCGCCGAAGGCAAGCACGACGATCAGTTCCCCATCGACGTCTTCCAGACCGGCTCGGGAACCAGTTCGAACATGAACGCCAACGAGGTCATCGCATCCATCGCGAAGGCCGCCGGTGTGGACGTACATCCCAATGATCACGTCAACATGTCGCAGTCCTCCAACGACACCTTCCCCACCGCCACGCATGTCGCAGCTACCGAAGCAGCGGTCACCGATCTTGTTCCGGCACTGGAACATCTGCATGCTGCGCTTGCCACGAAGGCGACCGAGTGGAAGACCGTCGTCAAATCCGGACGCACCCATCTGATGGACGCTGTGCCGGTCACGCTCGGTCAGGAGTTCGGCGGCTACGCACGTCAGATCGAGGCCGGCATCGAGCGCGTCAACGCAACACTCCCCCGCCTCGGCGAGCTGCCGATCGGCGGAACAGCAGTCGGCACCGGTCTCAATGCTCCGGATGGATTCGGCCCCAAAGTTGTTGCCGAACTGGTCAAGTCGACCGGTGTCGACGCGCTGACTCCGGCGAAGAACAGCTTCGAAGCGCAGGCCGCGCGTGACGGACTGGTCGAGGCATCGGGCGCGCTGCGGACCATCGCCGTCTCACTGACGAAGATTGCCAACGACATTCGGTGGATGGGATCGGGTCCGCTGACCGGACTCGGCGAGATCGCACTCCCCGATCTGCAGCCGGGAAGCTCGATCATGCCCGGAAAGGTGAACCCGGTCCTGCCCGAGGCAACCACTCAGGTTGCGGCTCAGGTGATCGGAAACGACGCCGCCATCGCGTGGGGTGGCGCCGCCGGAGCTTTCGAACTCAACGTCTACATCCCGGTCATGGCCCGCAACCTGCTGGAGTCGTTCACCTTGCTGGCCAACGTCTCTCGACTGTTCGCCGACAAGTGCGTCAGCGGACTGGTCGCGCACGAGGAGCACCTCAAGACACTCGCCGAATCTTCGCCGTCGATCGTGACGCCCCTCAACTCGGCAATCGGTTACGAGGAAGCCGCAGCCGTCGCGAAGCAGGCGCTCAAAGAGAAGAAGACGATCCGTCAGGTCGTCATCGAGCGCGGACTCGTCCCGGACAAGCTGAGCGAGGAAGAACTCGACAAGCGTCTCGACGTTCTGGCGATGGCGAAGGTCAAGGACTGAACAAACAACAGAGTGGCGGTTTCCACTTCGGAAACCGCCACCCTTGCACTCACACCGCAGCGGTTGCCCGCCACTCGTCGGTGCGATCGGGGCTCGCCTCGGCCAATGCCTTCAACGTCGCTTCTCGATCGAAGTCCTTGCCGTACACGGGAGTTCCCGGCTGCTGACGCCAGGAATCGTCGATCGTTCCCGCATCGACGGGATCGAAGCCCAACTGATTGATCAGATCGAAGACGACCTGCTTGTTCGCGTCGTCGTCGCCGGCGATGGGTAGCGCAATGCGCCCCTCTGCACCTTCGGGAAGCCCCTTCTCGAGGAGATGCTTCCACCAGATTCCGTTGAACGCCTTGAACACCGGTACACCCAGGTGTTCCTGCACCCATCCGCTTTCGGTCTGTCCGTCCTCGATGGCGGCGATCAGACCGTCACGCTGTTGCGGGTAGTAGTTGTTGGTCTCGATGACCGGGGCACCGGCGACCGCACCGCTGAGAATCCCCGCCGGTAGATCAACCACGTTCTTCTGCGGAATGCTCACGATGACCAGCTCGGCACCCTCGGCGGCCTCGGTGCTGCGGACTGCCTTCGCACCCGTCTCGGCTTCCAGTTCTGCAAGCGTGTCCGGTGTCCGCGAGTTCGAGACGCGCACGTCGTGACCGAGCGCAGCGAGCCTACGTGTGAGCGTGCCACCGATCTGACCGGCTCCGATGATTCCGATGCGCATGACCCTGCTCCTTCGTCGTGTGCGGTGGCGATCGCGCCACCGCTGCATTCGTCAACGACGAGAACGCACCGGGTCATTCCGCACCGGCCATTTCAACTCCCGTTGATTCAATCGGTTGACGAATCGAGTGCGAGTTTGATGCGAACACTGACCGGGTCGGTCTGCAATCCGCGAAAGGCAGAGGCCGTCAGCGCCGATCTGATCTTCCCCGACGCAAATGTCTTCACCCGCGCCGGCACGTCGTCGTCCGGCATGATCTGGGCCTGTCCGTCCACCCACTCGCCGCGGCGACGGATCCGAACCTTCGGCGTCGCAGAGATATTGGCACCCCACCCCGTGCCGGTGCCATGCTGCGCAATGACCCACGCCTCGTCACCGTCGTAGGTGATCGCAACGGGCACTCGGCGGGTCAGACCGGTTCGGCGTCCAACCGTCTCGATCTCGGTCATCAACGACGGCATCAAACCGATCCGATTCAATCCGGTGACCAGCGGATTGGCGAAATACTTCCCGACTGCGACTTCGATTCTTCGTTTTCGTGCAACTGACGTCGGTACCGGCATGCCGTTTCCTCTCCTCCGAAGCTGGTGCTCGAAGCAACAGCTCTATACCGCACGATATAACCACTGTTCGGGCAGTTTTGCCACTAAGAATCTCCATCAACACCCACCACCTGCACACAACACTTGACTGTGTCTGTCGGTTACATCTAGTCTCAGATTCGTTCCTATACCGATCGACATACTGGGAGGCAGTGATGAACACACCTCGAGACGCCTTGTTGCCATGACCGGCCCGCAGACGCGTTGTCCGATCGCCGCAGCGCGTCGCAAGTGGGGAGTACCAAGAGAATCAGCGGCACCAGATGATTCGAACAGCACTGCGATTGCATACGATGGCGGGATGGCCGACTCCGATTCCCGCACTCTGATGCTGGTCGGCGCCATCAATGCCTTCCGTGAACACGGGATCGCGACGACCTCGCTCACCGAGATCGTCGAACGCTCGGGAGCTCCCCGCGGGTCGGTGTACCACTACTTTCCCGAGGGCAAAGGACAGCTGGCCGGCGAAGCAGTTGCCTACTTCGGCCGGGGCGTCAGTGCCGCGATCAGTTCGATGATCGCTCAGTCTTCCCCACCGGAGATCATCGACGCGGTTGTCACGATATTTCGAAACAGCTTGGTAGAGAGCGATTTCACCTCCTCCTGTCCGGTCGCAGCCGCGGCAGTGGAGGGCGCGTCGACGCCGGCGGCATTAACTGCTGCGGGCGAATCCTTCACCTCGTGGGAATCGCTTCTCACATCGTTCTTCTGGCAGCAGGGACAGCCGTCCGAGACTGCAGCACAGTGGGCAACCGTCGTGATCGCGTCAATCGAAGGCGCGACGCTGATGGCAAAAGCTCAGCACACCACGGCGCCTCTCGATCGCATCGGCGCTCACCTCAAGGCTCTGGTCTCGGCCGCGAGCTGACCAACCCTCTTTCTTCCAACCGCTGCTGCCGTCCGCGCAGGAGCAGAGATGGCGTACAAACATGTCTCACACACTTGCACCGGCGCCCTCGGCGCCCATGATGACCAAGTCCCGTCGATTCACTGCGCTGATCTTCATCTGCCTCGCCGAACTCCTTGTCGTGCTGGACAACACAGTGGTCAACGTCGCACTGCCGACGATGAGCGTCGACTTGTTCGCCAGCGTCAGCGACCTGCAGTGGATCGTCGACGCGTACACGTTGACCTTCGCCGGGTTCCTACTCACTTTCGGCCACCTGGGTGACCGCTTCGGACGCCGCCGAGTGATGATCATCGGCTTGATCGGCGTCGGTGCGATGTCGCTCGTCGGCGCCTTGGCTTCCAACCTCGAACAGGTGATCATGGCGCGAGCCGCCATGGGTGTCTTTGCCGCAGCTGTCTTTCCGGCTACGTTGGCCATGATCACCAACATCTTCACCGACGCCAGAGAACGAGCCATCGCCATCGCGGCCTGGACCGCAATGGCCGGCTTCGCGATTGCCATCGGCCCGACTGCGGGCGGCTGGCTTCTCGAGCACTTCTCCTGGCACTCGGTGTTCTGGATGAACGTTCCGGCAGCATTGTTGGTCATCGTGGGTGTGCTGCTGGTTGTTCCGGAATCGAAGGCGCACCACGTCGGCCGATTCGATTTCGTCGGAACAATCTTGTCGCTACTGGGCATCGTCATTCTGGTGTGGACCATCATCGACGCACCACATCGCGGATGGGTCTCGACATTCAGCATCACGGGATACCTCTCTGCGACAGTGTTGTTGGCCGCATTCGTAGCGTGGGAACTGCGCACCGACGCGCCGATCCTGAACATGAATCTCTTCCGAATCCGGCGGTTTTCTTTCCCCGCCTTGGCTATTGCTGTCAGCTACTTCAGCATGTTCGGATTCTTGTTCCTGATCACGCAGTACTTCCAGGGCGTTCGGGAGTACTCGCCGCTCGAATTCGGCATCCACTCTTTGCCTTTCGCTGCAGCTGTCGCCGTGGGCGCCCCAGTCGCCACCTTGGCGGCACAGAAACTCGGCACGACTGCAGTGATGGTGTTCGGCCTCCTGGTACTCAGCGGCGGGATGTTCCTGGCGGGTCGGACGACCGTCGAGACGCCCTACCTCGGACCCGTCGTGATCTCGATGGTCCTCATGGGTCTGGGCCTCGCAATTGTCCAGGGACCGGCGACCGACTCCATCATGTCCTCGGTGCCCCTCGACGAAGCGGGCGCAGGTTCGGCAGTCAACGACACGACGCGTGAGCTCGGCGGGACCCTGGGCGTCGCCGTCATCGGTTCGATCGTCGCCTCGTACTACACGTCCAAGGTGGCTCCGATCGTCGACGCCATTCCCGACGCCGTGATGTCGGCGCAGGAGAAAGGCTTCGCTCGTGAGTCCGTGCTCAGCGTCATCGAGATCCGCTCCCGCGACATCAGTCCGCTCTTCGAGCAGCAGAAGAACAGTCTGATCTACACGATGAAGACCGCATGCCTGGAAGGTTTCGCCATCGCGTCGTACTTCACAGTCGGAGCAGCATTGATCACCGCTCTGCTGGTCGCGTTGTTGCTCCCTTGGAAGCCGGTCACGGAAGGCTCCATTCTCGGCAGTCTGACAACCAAGACCCCGAAGTAGCTACAAGGTTTCCCGATTTGTCCCAATATCAGCCCGCCGTTCCCCGATACTGGGTTGACCGAGTGGTACCGACGACAACCCTGCTAGGGAGAATCTCGTGTCCATCACCAGTAGAAACAGCTCGCGACTGTCGGCAGCGGCGGTTCCGGTAGTACTGACGGTCGCCCTGCTCGCCGGATGCTCGTCCGATTCAGACACCACCTCGGCGCCCGGGCCGGTCGTCAGCGACGCCAGCCCGGGTCTCGACGCCGGGGTGCCGATCCCGGACGGGCAAATCGACGACGCGGTCGGGAAGCTCGACGACCTCGCGAACGACCTCATGGCAAGTTCCGGTGTTCCCGGCATGGCGGTGGCCGTGGTGCACGGAGGTAAGACTGTGTACGCAAAGGGATTCGGGGTTCGCGAGTCGGGTAAGAGCGCCACCGTCGATGCCGACACCGTGTTCCAACTGGCATCGGTGTCGAAATCGGTCGGGGCCACGGTGGTCGCCCACGAAGTCGGAATCGGGACCGTCGACTGGGACACTCCGGTGATCTCGAAACTGCCGGGGTTTGCGCTTGCCGATCCGTGGGTGACCGACCACCTCACGATCTCCGATCTCTACACGCATCGGTCGGGGTTACCGGACCACGCCGGCGACGGGCTGGAGGACCTGGGCTACAACCGGGCCCAGGTGCTCGAAAAACTTCGCCAACTACCGCTCAATCCCTTCCGAATCACATACGAGTACACGAACTTCGGCGTCACTGCCGGTGCGGAGGCCGTTGCAGCCGCGGCGGGCACCGATTGGGAAACGCTGTCGCAGAACACGATCTACGGTCCGCTCGGTATGACGTCGACGTCTTCGCGGTTCGCCGATTACCAAGCCCGAGAAAATCGAACAGTCGGCCACATCCTCGAAGACGGAAAGTACAAGGTAGGGCCGGTTCGGGACGCCGACGCCCAATCCCCCGCCGGTGGAGTCAGCTCCTCGGTGAACGACATGGCCAAGTGGTTGGACATGGTGCTGTCGGGCGGTCGGTATCAGGGGCAGCAGGTCGTTCAGACGGATGCGCTCGTGCCCGCAGTCAACCCGGAAATCGTCTCGCGCCATGCGCAGGAAATCGGGGAACGCTCCGGCTTCTACGGCTACGGGTTCAATGTTTCCGACAGCGCGGCAGGCCGTGTGACCGCCAGCCACTCCGGTGCCTTCCTGCTCGGTGCCGGGACCAATTTCGTGACGATTCCCTCCGCTGACGTCGGCATAGTCGTTCTGACCAACGGCACGCCCACCGGCGTCGCAGAGACCTTGACCGCCGAATTCGCCGATCTGGTGCAGTTCGGGAAGATCACCCGCGAGTGGCGCCCGCTGTACGAAGCGTCCTTTGCCTCACAAGCCGACCCTGAGGGCGAACTTGCCGGGAAGACGCCGCCGGCCTCCCCCGCTCCCGCGCCACCGACAGACCAATTGACCGGCGACTACGGCAATCCGTACTGGGGTCCCGCGCTCGTGACGCAGCAGAACGGTGCGCTGACCTTGACCATGGGTCCCGCGGCCGCGACGTACCCTCTGACCCACTGGGACGGAAACACCTTCACGTTCCCGCTCAGCGGCGAGAACGCACCGGCCGGGACGGTCTCGAAGGCCACCTTCGACGGAAACTCGCTAACCTTGGAGTACTTCGATCACGATCATCTCGGTACCTTCATCCGGGCAACACCGGCCGAATAATCAGCCAAGGACACCCCATGAGTAGTTCGACAGCCACGGTGAACGCAATGTTCGCGGCCCTCACCGATTTCGACGTGGACGCCGCAGCCGAATTGATGACAGACGACATCGTCTGGCAGAACGTCTCGCTCCCCACCCTGCGAGGCAAGAAGACCGTCGTGCGAGCGCTACGTCTGGTCACCAAGCCTTCACTGAAATTCGAGGCGGAGATGCACCACATCGTCGGCGACGAGTCCACGGTGCTCACCGAACGCACCGACATCCTCACCGTCGGACCGCTGCGCATCGAGTTCTGGGTATGCGGAACTTTCGAACTGCGCGACGGCAAAGTCTGCGTCTGGCGGGACTACTTCAGTCTGCGAGACGTCGCGTGGGGCGTGGTGACCGCGGTCGGCCGCGCAGTCGTCGGGACCGGGACACGAAGTAGGCTTGCTCCGGCCTGAAATCACCTGCCGAAAGCGAGCGAACCTGCCATGTCCGAAAACACCACGCCTGACTCCTTCGACGCCGGATTGGCTGTGCGCACCGAAGTCATGGGGGCCGATTTCGTCGACGCCGCCTTCGAGCGCACCCGGGGAACGGATAGCGAAGAACTGCAGAACTTCGTGACGGCCAACGTCTGGGGTTCGGTATGGACGCGTCCCGGACTCGATCGCCGCAGTCGCAGTCTGATCAATCTGGGGATGCTGATCGCGCTGCGCGCCGAGAACGAACTCAAAGGCCACGTACGTGGGGCATTGCGAAACGGCTTGACGCGCACCGAGATCGTCGAAACCGTGATCCACGCGAGCGCGTATTGCGGCGCTCCGGCCGGACTGGCGGCGATGCGTGTGGTGCAGGAAGTTCTCGACAACGAACTGGGACCGCTGCAAAACTGAACAACTTCAAACCCAGGCATCTCCCCGTGCAGACCGAAGTCCGCACGGGGAGATCACTTCTCAGGAAGTGGGGCCGAACTCCTCGAGCATGTCGGTCACCAACTCGGCGATCGGCGAACGCTCACTGCGCGTGAGTGTGATGTGCGCAAAAAGCGGGTGCCCCTTGAGCTTCTCGATGACGGCCGCAACTCCGTCGTGCCTGCCCACTCGCAAGTTGTCACGCTGCGCGACGTCGTGCGTGAGGACCACTCGCGAGCCGGTTCCCAGACGAGAAAGCACTGTCAGCAGAACATTTCGTTCGAGCGACTGCGCTTCATCGACGATCACGAACGAATCGTGCAGCGACCGACCGCGAATATGCGTCAGCGGCAACACTTCCAGCATTCCGCGGGCGAGAACCTCCTCGAGAACCTCTGGCGAGGCCAACCCGTCGAGAGTGTCGAAAACGGCCTGAGCCCACGGGCCCATCTTCTCGCTCTCACTACCGGGAAGGTAGCCGAGTTCTTGTCCGCCAACGGCATACAACGGACGGAAGACGACAACCTTGCGCTGAGTGCGCCGCTCGAGAACGGCTTCCAAACCTGCCGTCAGAGCCAAGGCCGATTTACCGGTGCCCGCCTTACCACCGAGAGAGATGATGCCGATGCTCTCGTCCATGAGGAGATCGAGCGCAATGCGCTGCTCGGCGGAGCGGCCGTGCAACCCGAACGCCTCGCGCTCACCGCGCACCAACTGGATGCGCTTGTCGGGAGTCACCCGACCGAGGGCGCTCGACGAACCACCGAGCAGGCGAAGACCCGTGTGACACGGCAGATCTCGCGCTTCGTCGAGGTCCAGGAAACCCTCGTTGAACAGCTCGTCGATGTCCGTCGAGGCGACGTCCAGCTCGGTCATACCCGTCCATCCGGAGGGCACGACGTCGTGAGCGTGGTACTCGTCGGCAGGTAGTCCCACCGCGCCCGCCTTCACGCGAAGCGGAATGTCCTTGCTGACGAGGACTACGTCCTTGCCCTCCGCCGCAAGGTTCAGCGCACACGCCAGAATCCTCGAATCGTTACTGTCCGTGCGGAATCCGACTGGCAAGACCGCAGGGTCGGTGTGATTGAGTTCGACCTGCAGCGTCCCGTTCTCGGTGCCGATCGGCACCGGACGGTCGAGGCGGCTGTATTCGATCCGTAGATCGTCGAGCATGCGGAGCGATTCTCGGGCGAACCATCCCAGTTCGTGGTGGTGCCGTTTGCCTTCGAGTTCACTGATCACGACCAGTGGGAGTACCACGTGGTGTTCGGCGAATCGAGTGACAGCCCATGGATCGGACAGTAGTACCGAGGTATCCAAGACGTACGTGCGAAGTGCATCTCCCGAATGATTCCCGGCTGATAGATCAGCCCGGGCCGAGTGGGCAGAGACGGAGCGTGATGCAGTCACGTTGGGCTCCTAGGTCTGCGCGGCACCCGCGCAAACTCAGCTCGCTGGGCCGGACGGCTCTGGTGTCAGGTGACGCTGTGTCAGCTGAAACAAGGGCCGGGCGCCGGCCCTCTCGTACTGAGTGTTTCAGTCACGATCAGAACCTCCCGCACAAGTAACTTCTGGTTACTCGTTACTGCCGACGGTACTGCGGATCGGACACTCGCGCCACGGAACGAGCCGCACATCTGGTGAACGCCAGGTAACAAAATGCCACTCGTGTGATTCGGCGTCACTCAGGACTCGATCAGACCCCACTTCGCGGCGCGCACCGCCGCCTGAACCCGCGAATTGGTTCCGGTCTTGACGAAGATGTTCTCGAGGTGGGTGGCGACGGTGCGACGGCTGACGAACAACTCCTCGGCGATCTCGACATTGCCCGCGCCCCTGGCCACCAATTGCAGTACTTGGATCTCGCGTGGGCTCAAATGGACACGATCGAGCGCCACCTGGTCCCCCACCACGCGCGAGCAGGCTGCGCTGGACGCCGCCACCACCTCCCGTACGCGATCGACGACGCCGGAATCCGCGAAGCTCATGTGCAGCAATCCGGTCACCTCACGGCCGGAGAACCCCAATGCGACCGAGGCACCCTCGGCGTACCCGGACGGCCGCAGAACATCGGTGACCATCTCGACCTGCTCGAATCGTGGCACGTCCTGCCAGAACACGGGCACGCCCGAAGCCTCGCGAATGATGCCGAAGAGATTGCGATCGGCGACGAAGTCCTCGAGCAGGAACTCGAGCACCCTGGCGTCGTATCCGGAACACGCCAGAGCCCGATGCCTTCCGGTCGACGGGTCTCGGTACGTGACCGCCGCAGCCGAGTACGCGAGTCCACGAGCGCGGAGTTCTTCGGCGCACAGGCCGAGAATGCCGTACGCCCCGGCCGCCGGCGATCGCGGCGCGAACATGTCAGGTCCAGCGCCGCGATCAGGCAGTACAGACGTCATCACACCAATCTAGCCAATCGTGTGAGCTAGGCCACGACCAGTGAATCGGCCGGCTTCTTGTCCGCCCACGGACGTGCCGCTTCGAAGTTCGCGGCAGCCCGCAGGACCAGTGTGTCCTGGCGGTGACGTGCGGCGATCTGCAGCCCCACCGGTCGACCGTCGGCTGTGAATCCAGCGGGCACGGTGATCGCCGGATTGTTGAGCATGTTGTACGGGTAGGTGAAGAGCCAATCGAGCAACTGCTCACGCAGCGACGCACCCTCGAGCCACGACGGCGCGAACTGACTGAGCGGGAACGTGGCCGAAGCCAAGGTCGGCGAGACCAACACGTCGTAGTCGTTCATGAACGCGGTCCACGTGTCCCACATGACGCCGCGGAATGCGTCGGCCCGCCCGACGTCGACACCGGTGAGCCGCTCGGCCTCGTGCATGATCTCGATCAGGTTGTCGTCGACCTCGCCGCGCTGGTTCTCCCAGTCGAGCAAGTCGTATTCGGAAGCGAAACCGGGAACCCAGATGCCGTTCCACATCGACGCCGACGGATTTCCCCACTGCGGGGTCGCCTCGGTGATCCGGGCACCCAATTCCTCGAATGCCGACAACGCGTCGAGACACACCGCCAGCACCTCCGGATCAACATGGCCGAGACCGAGATTCGTCGACCACGCCACGCGAAGGCCCTTCACGTCACCCTTCGAGGCTTCGACGTACGAGGTCTCGGCACGCTCGATCGAGAGCGGGTCCGCATTGTCCGGCCCGGCCATGATGTCGAGCATCAGCGCGTTGTCGGCAACAGTCCGGGTGATCGGACCGTGATACGCCCAGTTGTAGAAGCGCCCGGCCAGAATGGTCTGCGGGATGACGCCGGTGGTCGGCTTCAACCCGACGACCCCACAGAGCGCCGACGGGATACGCACCGATCCCGCACCGTCACTGCCCTCGGCGAGTGGCCCGAGGCCTGCAGCCACGGCAGCCGACGCACCGCCACTGGACCCGCCCGCGCTGTTGCCGAGCTTCCACGGGTTGTGCGTCGGCCCGTACAGGTGGTTGTCCGTGCCACCGTAGTAACCACTTTCGGGAGTATTCGTCTTTCCCAGGAACAGTCCGCCGGCGCCACGCAGCCTGTCCACGACGACGGCATTTCCCGTCGCGATGTTGTCGGCCATCGACTTCATCCCGAACGTGGTCGGCAGCCCGTCGACTGCCGTCAGATCTTTGATCGTGAACGGAACGCCGTGCAGCGGGCCGAGTTTCTCGCCCGCTTCCTGTTGCCGTGAGAGTTCGGCCGCATCGCGCGTCACCTGCTCGCGATCGAACTGGACTATCGCGTTGATCGACGGATTGACGGCGTCGACGCGCTGGATCATCGCTTCGGCAATCTCGTTGGGCGAGAGACTGTTCGACGCGACCGACGCCGCCATCTCGGTAGCGGAGAGCCAATGCAGATTCTGTTCGGTCATGGGGTTTCCTTCGCCGGAGGGGTGATGCTCTCAGGCTAGGAAGCACCGAACTCGGCCACCATCGGTCATGTGACCGATGCCACAATCCGCGACTGGAAAAAAACCAGCGGCCCGGCCCCTCGAAAGGGACCGGGCCGTCGGTGAAGGAATTCCTAGACGTTCTTGCTGAGCAGGCCCCAGTTCTCGAGACCGTCGTACAGCGGAAGGTCGAGAGCGAGCTTGGCGACGCGCGCACGCAGCGCCGGCAGATCCGCGTTGCCGGCCAGAGCGGTACCGATGATGTCGGCGACCTCGGTGAACTCGGCATCACCGAATCCGCGAGTGGCCAACGCTGCGGTACCGATACGCAGACCGGAGGTGGTCATCGGCGGGCGGGGATCGAACGGAACAGCGTTGCGGTTGACCGTGATGCCGATTTCGTGCAGAAGGTCCTCACCCTGCTGGCCGTCGAGCTGCGAGTTACGCAGGTCCACGAGCACGAGGTGGACGTCAGTGCCGCCGGTCAGGACGCTGATGCCCTGGTCTGCGACGTCCTTGTTGCCCAGACGCTCGGCAAGGATGCGCGCACCGGAAAGGGTGCGTGCCTGACGATCCTTGAACTCTTCACCGGCAGCGATCTTGAAGGTGACTGCCTTGGCCGCGATGGCGTGCATGAGCGGTCCACCCTGCTGACCGGGGAAGACAGCGGAGTTGAGCTTCTTGGCCCACTCTTTCTTCGCCAGGATCAGGCCCGAACGCGGACCACCGAGGGTCTTGTGGACAGTCGAGGAGACGACGTCTGCGTACGGGACGGGCGACGGGTGCAGGCCTGCAGCAACCAGTCCGGCGAAGTGAGCCATGTCCACCCACAGGTACGCGCCGACCTCGTCGGCGATCGCACGGAACGCCGCGAAGTCCTGCTGACGCGGGTACGCGGACCAGCCGGCAACGATGACCTTCGGCTTCTCGGCGAGGGCGATCGAGCGCACCTCGTCCATGTCGATGCGGTGATCTTCCTTGCTGACGCCGTAGGACGCGACGTCGTACAACTTGCCGGAGAAGTTGAGCTTCATGCCGTGCGTGAGGTGACCGCCGTGTGCAAGGTCGAGGCCGAGCAGCTTCTCACCCGGGTTCATCAGTGCCATCAGAACAGCAGCGTTGGCCTGTGCGCCCGAGTGCGGCTGAACGTTCGCGAACTCTGCACCGAAGAGTTCCTTCGCACGGTTGCGCGCCAGATCCTCGATGACGTCGACGTGCTCGCAACCGCCGTAGTAACGACGTCCCGGGTAGCCCTCGGCGTACTTGTTGGTCAGGACGCTGCCCTGAGCCTGCAGAACCGAGCGGGGAACGAAGTTCTCCGACGCGATCATCTCGAGCGTGTCGCGCTGACGAGCCAATTCACCAGCCATCGCCTCGGCGACTTCGGGGTCGAGTTCGGCGAGTGATGCAGAGTTGACGTCGGAGCCGGGCACAGCGGTCATCGAGGAATCTCCAAGCTGGATGCGGAAACGAATGCGTCCAGTCTACGAAGTTCGCTCCCGCCGTCTCCACCCGGCACTAGGCAGCACGCAGAGAGCTGGGGACCAGCGGCTCGTCGAGCAGCCTGCGGAAGCGTTCGGTGCGCTCCGCGCCCACCGGCACCTCGTCCAGCCAGCCCCCGAGCAGCCGGTATCCCTCGACATACGTGCTGGTGTATGCCCGCCACAGCGGCGAAGACAGGAACTTGAGCGATTGGCGAGCGCGTTCCGGCGTCGACAGCGACCACCGTTCGAGGAACAGCGCCACGTCGTCGAGGCTGCGCCCCTCGTCGTGCAACATCAGCGCCGCATCCTGCCGGACACTCAGCAGTTGCCCCGACGCGGCGGAGAGCCGTTGCGCCTTTTCCCCGTCGAAAGACAAGCCGAGGTCGGCGTAGATGTCCTGCGCCCACAAACCCCAGTCCGGGCCGACAATCGCTTCCAGCGCCAAATCCGCGAGGCCTTCGGCCATGATGCACTGCGGCGTGTTGACCAGGAACAGTGTCTGCTCGAGCTGGCCCGAACCGACCAGACCGGCTTCCTTACGGCAATGCTCGGTGTGATGGCCGGGGTAGGACTCGTGCGCGATCAGCCGCGGCAGGTTGGCCATGAACTGCGGCAGATCCGAATTGATCGCAACCTTGGAGCGGTAGTCACCGAGGTAGTAGTTGAAGCCGGACCACGGCTTGTCCCCCACCACTTCGTATTCGACGGTTTCCGACGCGGGAAGCCCGAACGTGCCGCGGACCAGATCGCGCAGCGCACTCGACATTGCCTCGACGCATTCGTTCAGTTTCGCCGCGGGGATCTCGTCGGCCTTGCGATGGGCCTGCACCCGCTCGGCCAACGGTCCCGGACCGGGCAGAACTTCACCCATCAACCGGTGAGCGTCGCTGTAGGCGTCCTCGTTTCCCTTCTCGATTCGGACGTCGAAGTACGCCTCGACCTCGTCCACGAAGCCGATGTCCTCACCCGCGAACTTGCGCCCGGAGCATTCCAGGGCGCGAAGGTGTACGTCGACGAAGTGGGAGCGTTCGGCATTCAGACCACTTCCGGCCAACTCGCCCCGCAATTCACGTGCCGTGCGGGCAAGTTCACGCGGATCGGGCTTCGGGGCGCTCTCGATCTGCTTACGCAGCGCCGGGTCACCGGTGAACGCGTCGACGAACCCGTCTTCGAGACGGTCGAAACCCAGTCCGAGCAGCAGGTATTGGCGAACAAGTGTGTCTGGATCCATAACGACCGAGCCTAGTCGCTCGCTCCGGAATGCCACCCGGCGAAAGTCCCGGACGTGGCACCGAGCACAATCCGACTATGCACTCGGATCGTGCGCACACGCGCCTGGCTTGCTCGCATAGCTGTTTCGTCCGCCGGGCCCCGGGTTCACTACGTGCCGGTGAGCTGGGCTGATGGCGCGCACCAACGAATCGAGTCCCTACGTCGAGTTCGACCGCAAGCAGTGGCGGACACTGCGTAAGTCGACGCCACTGGTGTTGACCGAGGACGAGTTGTACGGCCTGCGTGGTCTCGGCGAGCAGATCGATCTCGAAGAAGTTGCCGAGGTTTATCTCCCCCTCGCACGTCTGATCCACCTACAGGTAGCGGCACGCCAACGACTGTTCGCGGCCACCGCGACCTTCCTCGGCGAGAAGCATCCCGACCGTCAGGTGCCCTTCGTCATCGGCGTCGCCGGTTCGGTCGCGGTCGGAAAATCCACGACTGCTCGTGTGCTGCAAGCTCTCCTGGCCCGCTGGGATCACCATCCGCGCGTCGACCTCGTCACCACGGACGGATTCCTCTATCCGACCAGGGAACTCCAGCGTCGGGGCATCATGCACCGCAAGGGTTTTCCCGAAAGCTACGATCGCCGCAAGCTGTTGCGCTTCGTCACCGAAGTCAAGTCCGGGGCGGAAGAGGTAGCGGCGCCGGTCTATTCGCATACGTCGTACGACATCATCCCGGGCCAGTACCACCTGATCCGCCAGCCCGACATCCTCATCATCGAGGGCCTCAACGTCCTGCAGACCGGCCCGCGTCTGATGGTCTCCGATCTGTTCGACTTCTCGATCTACGTCGACGCCCGCATCGAGGACATCGAAGCCTGGTACATCCAGCGGTTCCTCGCGCTACGCAACACGTCGTTCGCCGATCCGAACGCCCACTTTCACCACTACTCCGGCCTCTCCGACCGTGACGCGACCATCGCGGCGAAGGAGATCTGGAACTCGATCAATCACCCGAACCTGGTGGAGAACATTCTCCCCACCCGTCCCCGCGCAACCCTGGTGCTGCGCAAGGACGCCGACCACACGATCAACCGGCTGCGGCTGCGCAAGCTCTGAGACGGCTCAGGCGCCGAACCGGCGGTGGCGCGCCGCGTAATCGCGCAAGGCTCGAAGAAAGTCGACTCGACGGAACTCGGGCCAGTACGCCTCGGTGAACCAGATCTCCGAATAGGCGCTCTGCCACAACAGGAATCCGGAGAGCCGCTGCTCGCCGGAGGTGCGGATCACCAGATCCGGATCGGGCTGTCCCGACGTGTACAGATGCCCGTCGATGCCGTCGACCGTGACGGCCTGGATCAGTTCGTCTCCGCTCAGACCCGCACCGATCTTGTCGCGCAGGAGCGATTGGACGGCGTCGGCGATCTCCTGACGCCCGCCGTATCCGATCGCGACGTTGACATGTGTCCCGGTTCGGCCGCTCGTCCCCGCCGCCGCTTCCCGCAAGCGCCTGGACTGCTCGGGAGGCAGAAGATCGAGAGCACCGACGATCTGCACACTCCAGTTCTTGCCGGGCCCGGAGATCTCTTCGACGACGTCGGTGATGATTTCGAGGAGGGTGTCGAGCTCTTCCGGCTCGCGGCGCAGGTTCTCGGTCGAGAGCAGGTAGATGGTTGCCATCTCGATTCCGGCGGCGTCGCACCACTCGAGCAATTCGGCAATTTTGAGCGCGCCCATGCGGTGCCCGTGACTGACATCGGTGAAGCCGTTCTCGCGAGCCCATCGCCGATTTCCGTCACACATCACGGCTACGTGCCGTGGGTGCGCGAGACCGTCGAGATGACTGAGGAGTCGTCGCTCGTAGATGCTGTACAGCAGTCCGCGCAGATTCACCGTGACATCACCATGGTGTCAAAGACTACGCCCGGCAGTGACAGCCACATGCGAGCGCCGTCACGGTTTTTGTACGCGTCGAAAACCCGCAGGTAGGTTATGCTACTGATGCGTAACCTACGGTACCGTAGGTTACGCGGTTCGCAACAGTACGGAACGAGAGGGGTTGCACATGACGGCATTCGGGGTCGACGAGCTTCCGGTCAAACCACGCATGCGCGGTTGGATCCATCTGTGGGCGCTCGGTGTCTCCGTCGTCGCGGGCGTCGTTCTCGTCTCCGTAGCCGGCGCTCAGGTCGGCGCCAAAGCGGCTTGGGCAACCGCGATCTACAGCGTCACGATCTGCGGCCTCTTCGGCATCAGTGCGACGTATCACCGCATCCAGTGGCAGACGGTCAAGGGCCGTACGTGGATGAAGCGTGCGGACCATTCGATGATCTTTCTCTTCATCGCCGGCAGCTACACACCGTTCGCCATGCTCGGCCTCCCGACTCACACCGGCAAGATCATCCTCGCGATCGTGTGGGCAGGCGCGCTCGCCGGCGTCGCACTCAAGATGCTCTGGCCCACCGCCCCGAAATGGGTGGGAGTCCCGCTCTACCTGCTCCTCGGTTGGGCGATCGTTCCCGTGGTCGGTGAACTGACGCACCAGGTCGGTGTGGCGCCGATGGTGCTGCTGCTCGTCGGCGGAATCTTCTACAGCGTCGGCGCAATTCTGTACGCGACGAAATGGCCAAACCCGTGGCCCACGACGTTCGGGCATCACGAGTTCTTCCACGCCGCGACGGTCGTCGCAGCGATCTGCCACTACATCGCGGTATGGCTCGTCGTGTTCAACTGACTCGCCAGTTCCACCACCGTCGTCACCGGCCGATCACACACGAATCCCCGACAGATGTACGCGGCTTCACCTCCGTCGACGAGGGGTCGATCTGCAAGCAGCGGTGAAGAATCCGGGGCACCCCCGACAACCACTGCACCACCCGGCGCAAGCCGGCGGGCATCGGCCAACAGCGAACCTTCCCCGACGACGGCCACCTGTATCGGACCACGCAACGACGCTTCCGCCACCGCGAGCCAGTGCCCCGCCGACCGAGGCGCACGCTCGAGCGGCAGCGTGGCCCTCGCCAGCGCGTCCGCCGCGGCCTGGGCGTAACGAGAAGAGCGCTCGGCATCGGTCAACGCCGCTGCGGTCAACAGAGCCTCCGCGACGCTCGACGCACCGGACGGCGTCGCGCCGTCCAACGGGTCTCGGGGCCGAGTCACGAGCGACTCCGCGAAATCGGCCGTGTCGAACCAGCTTCCCGGCTCGGCCGGATCAGCGAAGTGGTCGACAGTGACGTCGAGCAACTGCTGCGCCGCATCGAGCCACCGCGCCAATCCCGTTGCCTGATATAGAGCCAGGAGGCCGGTGGCCAACATTGCGTAATCCTCGAGCACACCCGTCGGGGCGCCGACAGCCCCGCCGAGGGAAGCACGACCCAAGTGACCGTCCACCAGGTGAAGGTCGAGAAGAGCGCCTGCGCACTCGGCCGCCGCGGTGATCCAGTCGGGTCGGTCCAGGGCAAGTCCCGCTTCCGTCAAGGCCGTGACGGTCAGCCCGTTCCAGGCCGTCACCACCTTGTCGTCGCGGCCGGGCTGTGGACGCTGAGCCCGGACGGCGCGTAGAGCGTCGGAGACCGTCTGCCAGCGCGACCAGTCGTCGGGGTCACGGAGCAACTGCAGTACCGACGCACCCTCTTCGAAGGTTCCGGTATCGGTGACCCGGAACAACTCCGACGCCCACTGCCCGTCCTCCGCGCCGAGAATCTCGACCAGCTGCGTCGGCGTCCATACGTACGTGAGGCCTTCGACGCCGTCGGTGTCGGCATCGAGAGCCGAAGCGAAGCAACCGTTCTCGGTCAGCAGATCGGAGAGCAGGAACCTTGCGGTCTCCTCGGTGACGCGAGTGGCGAGGTCCGATCCGGTTCGCCGCGCCCAGTGCGCGTAGAACCGCAGGAGCAGCGCATTGTCGTAGAGCATCTTCTCGAAGTGCGGAACCACCCACTCGGCATCGACCGAGTAGCGCGAGAAACCGCCACCCAACTGGTCGTAGATACCGCCACGTGCCATTGCTTCGGCGGTGCGCTCGATGCCGCCGAGGATCTCGCCCGAACCCGTTCGCTCGTACTGTCGGAGCAGCCCCTCCAGTAGTGCCGACGGTGGAAACTTCGGTGCCCCACCGAATCCCCCGCGCGGGATGTCCTCGTCGCCGAGGATCGACCGACCCGCCGCGTTCAGCAGCTCGGCGTCGATGGGTGCTCCCCCGTACGGAATCCCGCCCGACGCGCGCTGAAGTTCCGTGACGATCGACTGTGCCGCGTTGTCGACCTCGTCGCGCCGATTCGTGAAGGTGTCGACTATCGCTTCGAGAAGCTGTGTGAACGAGGGCATTCCGCCGCGAGGCGTCGGCGGGTAGTACGTGCCGCAGTAGAACGGTGAACCGTCGGGAGTCAGGAAACAGGTCATGGGCCAGCCGCCCTGGCCGGTCATCGCAACCGTCGCATTCATGTAGACGGCGTCGATGTCGGGACGTTCTTCTCGGTCCACCTTCACACAGACGAAATTCGCGTTCATGACGGCCGCGATCTCGTCGTTCTCGAACGACTCGTGCGACATGACGTGGCACCAGTGGCACGCCGAGTATCCGATCGAGAGGAGGATCGGCACGTTGCGCTCGCGCGCCCACTCCATCGCTTCTTCGCCCCACTGTTGCCAGTGGACCGGATTGTCGGCGTGCTGACGCAGGTAAGGGCTCGAGGACCCACCCAGGTTGTTCCGCATCCGTGGGTCCATCGCCGCTACCTCGTTCGTCTCAGGATTCTTGCTTGGGCTTCTTCTCGGTAGAGACGTTGGGGTCCGCCGGGCTCGGAGCAGTGATAGCTCCCCGGTCGGTGCCTTCGTCTGCCTGCTGATCGAGTTCGGGATGATCCGGTTCGAACGTCTCCGGCAGCTTCTTGAGCTGGCGGTTCATCGACCGAACCAGGAGGATCACACCGATGAGCAGCGCAAGAATCACCAGCAGGCCGACCGGAGACGACTTTCCGAACTCCGGGCCGGATGGATTACTCGGGGTCTGAGCAAGAAATTGTGTGGTGCCGAGAACTACCTCGGCGGACAGAGCATTCACTTCTGAGCGTCCTCTTCGAGACCTGCGAACAGGTCGGTTTCCGGAATGGACGTGGTGACCCGCGTCTTGGCGAGCTCGAATTCCTCGGTGGGCCAGATCTTCTGCTGAATGTCGAGCGGCACAGCGAAGAACGAACCGTTGGGATCGATCTGCGTCGCGTGTGCGCGCAGAGCATCGTCACGCTGGGGAAAGTAGTCGCCGCACGTGACCTGAGTGGTCACCCGGACCATCATGTCGCCGCGTTCGGTCTTCCACTTCTTGAGCCAGTCCGCCATCGGGAACGGCTCACCGCGACGCTCGTACTCCTCCTGGAAGAGTTCGAGGCGCTTACGGATGAATCCGTGCGAGTAGTAGACCTTCTTGATTTCCCACGGCTGACCGTCCTCGGGGAAGTACTCGGGATCGGCGGCGGCTTCGTAGGCTGCCATCGTCACCTCGTGGCACCGGATGTGATCCGGGTGCGGGTATCCGCCGTTCTCGTCGTACGTCGTGACGACGTGGGGACGGAACTCGCGAATCACCTTGACCAGAGCGCGCGTCGACTCTTCGAGCGGAACGAGGGCGAAGCACCCTTCGGGCAGCGGCGGAAGAGGGTCGCCCTCGGGAAGCCCGGAATCGACGAAACCGAGCCAGCGCTGCTTCACGCCCAGGATGCGAGCGGCCTCGGCCATCTCCTCCTGGCGAACTTCGCTGATTCGATCGCGGACACCGGGAACGTCCATGGCCGGGTTGAGAATGTCGCCACGCTCACCCCCGGTGAGCGTCAGGACCATCACTTCGTGGCCTTCGGCTGCATAACGGGCGGTGGTGGCCGCACCCTTGCTCGACTCGTCGTCGGGATGGGCATGGACGGCCATGAGCCGGAATCCGCTCACGTGTTCGTTCACCTCAACTTCACCTGTAGCCGTTGCCGGCAGTTCACCTGTAGCCGTCACCGGCAGTCTTCGAATCACACGCTGTGCACCGCTCGGATTACTCCGGGCCGTTGCCGTCAAACGTACCGACTGCCGACAAACCTACCGACGGCGCGACGGGATACGTCCTCTATAGTTCCACCCGAGAGTTCCTGGCGCAGCCGTGACCCCTTCGGTAATCCGGCGGGACACAGTCAGTTGCTGCACGACACGCGAACTCGAGTCTTCGAGAGCAGAGTGATGAGCAAACCGCTTCCCCAAGATCGGTACCCGAGCACAACTCGCACGGGCAGTCCCCGCAAGTGGATGGTGTGGGCTCTGACCGCTCTCGTCATCGTCGTAGGCGGCGGAATCGCGTACTACGCGTACGGAAAATTTGCGGTCAAGGAAATCGAGACCGAGACCATCTCGTTCGACATCGCCAACGACTCCACGGTGAAGATCCGTTTCACCGTCACACGCGACGACTCGTCGCGTGAAGCGATGTGCATCGTGCGCGCACGCTCGAAGGACGGCTCCGAAACCGGTCGACGTGAGGTCTACGTCCCGTCGTCGGAACATCAGACCCTCGAGTTCAACACCGAGGTCAAGACGTCCCAGCCGCCAGGCATGGCCGACGTCTACGGCTGCAGCTTCGACGTTCCGGAGTACCTGACCAAGAGCTGACCTCGGGACGCACCCACCCTGCCGGACGTTTGACGCCGGACAGGGCGGGTAGTCATGCGTGATAGAATTGCCCGATACACGGTTCCGGGTGGAACCGTGTATTGCTGCATTGACGCAAGGTTTGACGGCAAGGTTGCATCCCTGGTGGTGCTTCCGCGTCGTTGTTCGCTGCTGTTGCAGCGATCGTCGAGGGAGCCCCCGGCTCCGACTACTAGGGAGTGATCGAGATGACCGAGACCCAGGTGACCTGGCTTACCCAGGAATCACATGACAGGCTCAAGAACGAACTCGACCAGCTCATCGCCAATCGCCCGGTCATCGCCGCCGAGATCAACGAGCGTCGCGAAGAGGGTGACCTGAAAGAGAACGGCGGCTACCACGCTGCCCGCGAAGAGCAGGGTCAGCAGGAAGCCCGCATTCGCCAGCTCCAGGAGCTGCTGAACAGCGCAAAGGTCGGCGAGGCCCCCACTCAGTCCGGTGTCGCACTGCCCGGATCCGTAGTCAAGGTCTACTACGACGGCGACGAGAGTGACACCGAGACGTTCCTGATCGCTACCCGCGAAGAAGGCGCACGTGACGCCAAGCTCGAGGTCTACTCGCCGAACTCACCTCTGGGCGGCGCGCTGCTCGAAGCCAAGGTCGGCGACACGCGTGAGTACAACCTGCCCAACGGCAGCACCATGAAGGTCACGCTGCTGAGCGCGGAGCCTTACCACAGCTGATCGGCTGTACCAGCTCTGAAAAGAAGCGCCACCCGACTCGGTCGGGTGGCGTTTCTTGCTCTGTCGGCGCTCGCTGTTTCCTGCCCACTCACACCACGCGGCGAGCCTTCATGCCGGCGAAGATCGGGCCGACCTTCACCACGTCGCCGAACGTGGGTGCGTGAAGCATCTGACCGTTGCCGACGTAGATCGCCACGTGGCCGGGGCCGCCTGCCTGCCAGTTGCCGAACAACAGGTCACCGGGCTGCGCCTGATCCAGCGGGATCTCGACGCCGACACCCCACTGCGTCTCCGAGGTCCGGGGCAGAGTCACCCCGGTGGCCGCGTGGATCGCGTACGACGTCAGCCCCGAGCAGTCGAACCCGCCCATCGACGGCCCGTTGATGTTTCCGCCACCCCACACGTACGGCAATCCGAGAAACTTCAGACCGGCCTCGACGACGCCGCCCACCGCTGCGGCGAGGTTGTTGTAGTCGAAGGGCGCAAGCATCAGGGCGAACGAGTCCTGCAACGATTTGATCTGGGCGACGAACGGAGCGGCGACCGCCTGCTCCGCAGGAACCTCGCCCGACTTGTCTGCCGGAACGCCGCCCGCTTCGCGAACTGCGTCCGGCCCGACGTCGTAGGCAGCGAGCGCGAGGTCGACGGTATCGCCCTCGACCTCACCGGACTTCTGCCAGGACTGCGCTTGCTTCACGAGATCGCACAACCGGTATCCGGTTGTCATCACCGGATCGGCAACGCCCAGGATGTCCATCTTTCCGTCGCCGTCACCGTCCTTGCCGTATGCCGTCCACGCTGCGGTGGTGAAGCGGCCAGGCCCGCGCCCACCTTCCGGTGAGATGTCGGTATCGGGTCCGTACTTGAATCCGTTCTCGACCGAGTACAGCGAGGCGATCACCGCGGGCGTGATCTCCGAGCACAGAGCACCGGCCTTTTTGATCCACGGCGCGAACACTGCCACCGCTCCCACGGGCGCCAATGTCGCTCCCGGAAAGTTGGAGGGTACGGAAGGCACGATTCCCTCAGGTGTGTCCTGAGTTCGTGCCGGTCCGTTCCAGGCTGCAAGTGAGACTGCAGCATTCGAAGACTCGTTCTTCTCGACTTGTGCGGGCGCTCCGAGAGTTCCACTCATCACGCCCAGTGCGGTGCCGATCGACACAGCGATCGCCAGGACACCGACTGCCATCCGAACCTCCGATAAACCTCTGAAAATCCATGTACGTGGTCGTACCCGAAACTTGTCGGTGCGAACATCTACTCTTTCGAACATGCATTCGACACGGCTCAGTCTCGCGACTCCTGTAACCAATGTCTCATTTATCTCGGCGGGCGTTACGCAAATGACTACAGACGCCAAGGCTTTTCTCAGGTTCGGCGTGCAAGCTGAGTCCATGAGCGACGATCGGCCACGACCCGCCCGGGGACGCACTACGGTGTATCGACCCGTTCGCCTCGCCCTCGCAGCCACGGCTGTGGCGGGAGCACTCGCAAGCGGCGGACTTTCACTCGTTTCTTCTCCCACTGCCACGGCACTCGCGCCGGACACGTCGGCTTCTCACACCAAGAATCCCGTAGCGAAGCGGCCCGTCGTGGTCGCCGGATTCGGAACCCCGGACGCCGTCTCCAACGGTTCGTGAGTACTCCGCGCTCGGCCTCCGAGTGGCTCACGTGGGGGGTTCAGGCCCGGGTCGTCGTCACCGACCCTGAAGTCCTTCCCTCCGCGGCCAGCCTGGTTCGCGGGTACCTCACCGCTGCCGACGCCGCCACCAATCGAGATCGTGCCGACTCCGAGATTCGTACCTATGTCAGCGCCGCGAGCAACGTCGACGGCGTCGCCGTGACCCCGATGTTCGCGCACTTCCTCGAAGACGCGTTGGCTGTCGCACGACTGACCGACGGCAAACTCACGCCGACGGCCGGGTCGGCAGACCCTCACTCCTGGTGGAAGATTCGCGTCGAGAACAACCGCGTGTACAGCCCGGACGACGTCGTTCTCGATCTGTCCGCGACGGCCCGCGCCAGTTCAGCGGACCACTGTGCCGCGTCCACTGCGACTCTTCTCGGGTGTGGCGTGCTGGTCGGCCTCGGCGGGGACATCGCGGTTGCCGGCCCGGCGCCGGAAGACGGCTGGCAGATTCAGGTGCAAGACCTGCCCGGCGACCCGACCTGCCAGGTAGCACTTCCTTCCGACTGCGGGATCGCCACGGCCAGCACCGTCAAGCCACTGCACCGCGAATCGACGGCGACGCCGATGTGGCGCACGGTGTCGGTGATTGCATCTTCCTGCGCCCAGGCCGCCGCATTCAGTCGGGTTGCGGTCGGCATGGGCGGTTCGGCCATCGACTGGCTACATCAACTCGACGTACCCGCCAGGCTGGTCGACCAGGAGTATCGCGTGACGGTTCTGGGCGGCTGGCCTGACGAGTAACTCGCCTCAGTTCTGCAGTCGTACTGCGTAACCGGCGCGGTCGAAGGCCGTCAGAAGTTCCGCCTTGTTGTCCGGACCACGCGTCTCGACGGTGAGGAAGACTTCCACTTCGTCGAGTGCAAGTTCGCCACCGGTACGGGAATGGATGACATCGACCACGCTGGCGCCGTTCGCTCGAACCACTTCGAGCAACGAGACCAGTGCGCCCGGCCGATCGTCGATGGTGATGTGAACGCCGAGGAACCGTCCGGCCGCTCGCAGACCGTGCGAGATGACGTGCGTGAGAAGTAGCGGATCGATGTTGCCGCCGGAAAGCACGGCGCACACCGGCCCTGTCAGTCCCAGCTCCTCCGGAGTACAGGTCATCAAGGCCGCGACGGCCGCGACGCCGGCCGGTTCGACGATGAGCTTGGCGCGTTCGAGGCACAGCAGGAGCGCTTTGGACAGCGCTTCCTCGCTGACCGTCACCACGGCGTCGACATGGGCGGCAACTTCGGCGAACGGAACCTCGCCCGGGCAGCCAACGGCGATACCGTCTGCCATCGTGGACATCGACGCCAAGGCGGTCGGCTTCCCGGCTGCCAACGACGCCGGCCAGGCAGCCGCGGTCTCGGCCTGCACTCCGACGATGCGGACCTGCGGGCGTACAGCTTTGACTGCTGCGGCCACTCCGGCGATCAACCCGCCGCCGCCGGTGGGGACGAGGATCGTGCCGACCTCAGGCAGTTGCTCGAGGATTTCGAGCCCCACAGTCCCCTGCCCCGCCACGACGTCCTCGTGGTCGAAGGGGTGGACCAGAACTGCTCCGGTTCGGTCCGCGAATTCGCGAGCGGCCACGAGCGCTTCGTCGACAGTCGAACCGTGCAGGTGGACCTGAGCTCCATATGCCTTGGTGGCCACCAACTTCGGCAGCGGCGCACCCGTCGGCATGAAGACGGTCGACTTGATTCCCAATTCTGTTGCAGACCAGGCAACTCCCTGCGCATGGTTACCGGCACTGGCCGCCACCACGCCCGCTGCCCGTTCCTCTGCGGAAAGATTGGCAATGCGATTGTACGCACCGCGCGGTTTGAAAGAGCCGGTGCGCTGCAGATTTTCACATTTCAAGCTCACGGCGAAGCCGGTGGTTTCGGACAACACTCGCGAGGCTACGACCGGGGTGCGTCGCATGACCGGGGCGAGCAGTTGCTGTGCAGCCTTTATCTGTTCGAGATTCACGCATGCCTCCAGAAAGTGCGCCTCCACACCCTCGTGAGGTGTGAAGGCGCACTGCAGATTCGAAGTCGAATTACTGTAGAGCGAAGATCAGGACAGCGCTTGCTCGATGTCGCCGACCAGATCGGAGGCGTCTTCGATGCCGACCGACAGGCGAACCAGATCGTCGGGAACCTCGAGAGCGGAACCGGCCGTCGAGGCGTGGGTCATCGCACCGGGGAATTCGATGAGGGATTCGACTCCGCCGAGAGATTCTGCCAGCGTGAAGATCTCGGTGCGCGAGCACAGGTCGAGAGCCGCCGCCTTGCCGCCCTTGAGGCGGACGGAGATCATGCCGCCGAAGCGTCGCATCTGCTTGGCCGCGACCTTGTGCGACGGATGCGAAGCCAGTCCCGGATAGATGACGCTGGCAACCGCGGGGTGACCGTCGAGCAATTCGACGACCTTCTCCGCGTTGTCGCTGTGACGCTCCATGCGCAGCGCCAGTGTCTTGATTCCGCGCAACGTCAGGAACGCGTCGAACGGGCCGGGAACGCCGCCGGATCCGTTCTGCAGGAAGGCAAACGCGGTGTCCAGTTCTTCGTCGTTGCAGACGAGAGCGCCACCGACCACGTCGGAGTGTCCGCCGATGTACTTGGTCGTGGAGTGCAGCGCGATGTCGGCACCGAGCTGCAGCGGCTGCTGCAGGTACGGCGAGGCGAAGGTGTTGTCCACCACGATCTTTGCGTTGCCCTCGTGGGCGACCTCGGCAAGGAGCTCGATGTCACCGATATTGAGCAGCGGGTTCGTGGGCGTCTCGACCCAGACCAGCTTGGTGTTGGACTTCATCGCCGCGCGCACCGCATCGACGTCGGACACCGGAGCCGGGGTGTACTCGATCCCCCACTGCGTGAACACCTTGTCGATGAGACGGAAGGTTCCGCCGTACGCGTCGTCGGGGATGACCAGGTGATCGCCGGGTCGAAGTACCGAACGGAGCAGGCAGTCGGTGGCCGCCATTCCCGAACTGAACGCTCGGCCGTAGGTTCCGGATTCGAGCGCGGCGAGGTTCGCCTCGAGTGGGCGACGGGTGGGGTTACCCGTTCGCGCGTACTCGAAGCCACTGCGCATTCCACCGACGCCGTCCTGGGCGAAGGTGGAACTCGCGTAGATCGGCACGTTGACCGCACCGGTCAGCGGATCGGGTTCGTAACCCGCATGCACCGCTTTCGTGGAGAAACCCTGCCAGCTGATGTTGTCGGCCTTGCTGCGTTGCTCACTCATGGTCCCCAGCCTAATGGCGCCGGTGCCGGCGCAGGAATCCGAACTCAGGAATCCGAACTCAGGAAACCCAGGAGATCGTGGCGCGTGATGACACCGACCGGCTTGCCGTCGTCGACGACCATGAGTGCGTCGGTGTCACCGAGCGCCTTCGTGGCAGCCGAGACCGGCTCGCCGGAACCGATGAGCGGGAACGGCTTGCTCATGTGCTTCTCGACGGAATCCGCAAGGTGCGCACGGCCTTCGAAGACCGCGCTCAGCAGATCCCGCTCGGACACACTTCCGGCGACCTCGCCCGCCATGACCGGCGGTTCCGCACCCACGACGGGCATCTGGGACACGCCGTACTCGCGCAGGATCTCGATCGCATCGCGCAGGGTCTCCGACGGGTGGGTGTGAACGAGGTCCGGCAGCTCGCCCGACTTGCCACGCAGAACGTCGCCGACGGTGGGGACGTTGGTCTTGCCGTCGAGTGGGGTGCGCAGGAATCCGTACGACGCCATCCACTGATCGTTGAAGATCTTGGACAGGTAGCCGCGGCCACCGTCCGGGAGGAGAACGACGATCAGGGCGTCGGGGCCCTCACGCTTGGCTACTTCGAGGGCAGCGACGACGGCCATACCGCAGGAACCGCCGACCAGCAGTCCCTCCTCGCGGGCGAGGCGACGCGTCATCTCGAAGGAATCGGCATCCGAGACGGCGATGATCTCGTCCGGGATGGACGGGTCGTATGCCGACGGCCAGAAGTCTTCGCCGACGCCTTCGACCAGATACGGACGACCGGTGCCGCCGGAGTAGACGGAGCCCTCGGGGTCTGCGCCGATGACCTTGACCTTGCCGCCCGAAACTTCCTTGAGGTAGCGGCCGGTGCCGGTGATGGTGCCGCCGGTGCCGACGCCCGCGACGAAGTGCGTGATCTTGCCGTCGGTGTCGGCCCAGATCTCGGGGCCGGTGGTCTCGTAGTGGCTCTCCGGTCCGCCCGGGTTGGAGTACTGGTTGGGCTTCCAGGCGCCGGGGATCTCACGGGTGAGACGGTCGGAGACGCTGTAGTAGCTGTTCGGGTTGTCCGGCGCGACGGCCGTGGGGCACACGACCACCTCGGCGCCGTAGGCGCGCAGGACGTTGCGCTTGTCTTCGCTGACCTTGTCTGGGCAGACGAAAACGCACTTGTATCCACGCTTTTGCGCCACGAGCGCCAAGCCGATTCCGGTGTTGCCCGAGGTCGGCTCGACGATGGTGCCGCCCGGCTTCAGTTCACCCGAAGCCTCGGCTGCGTCGATCATCTTGACGGCGATGCGGTCCTTGGAGCTACCGCCAGGGTTGAGGTATTCGACCTTGGCTGCCACCGTGCCGAAGTTTTCGCCCGTGACGGACGTGAGCTTGACGAGTGGGGTGTTGCCGATGAGGTCGACGACGTGTTCCGCGATGCGCATTCGTCCATGTTCCCAGATGAAAGAAAACGGTGCGCGCGGACGTCGGGCGAAGGTGGTGCAATCCGGCTAGATTGGCAAGTGTGAGTCGAACCGGACTGAAAGCGTCGGTGGCCACGGTGGTGGCCGGATCGAGTGCAGGCACGCTCTCCTGGTTGGGCTACAACTATCTGATGTCGCAGGCGGGGGCGGCCCGCGGGGTGATCGGTCGCAATATCGCCAAGCCACCCGAGGCGGACGGGGTGTACGCGCCCGGCGCCGACAACCCGGAACTCTGGTGGCGGGCCGTGCCCTTCGATCTCCACTTGATGATCTTCGGCGATTCGTCTGCGGCCGGCGTGGGCGCGCTGACGGCCTCGGAAGTTCCGGGTGTTCAGGTCGCGAAGCTGCTTGCGAGTGAAACCGGGAAGCGAATCCGTTTGAGCACCAAGGCCATCGGGGGCGCCACCTCCCGCGGGTTGAGTGGGCAGGTCGACGCCATGTTCGTCGCCGGTCCTCCCCCGGACGCTGCGGTGATCCTGATCGGCGCCAACGACGTCACCGCCAAGAACGCGATTCACGCGTCGGCTAAACGCCTCGGCGACGCGGTTCGACGCTTACGCGAGAGCGGCGCCGTCGTTGTTGTCGGCACCTGCCCGGATCTGGGGGTGGTCACGGCGATCCCGCAACCTCTGCGCTCCGTGGTGCGCGAATGGGGCCATCGCCTCGCACTCGCCCAGGCGGCCGCGACCAGAAACGCCGGGGGTCATCCCGTTCCACTGGCCGACCTGCTGGCCAAGGAATTCCTGGCCTCGCCCGACACGATGTTCTCGGCCGACCGTTTCCATCCGTCCGCGGCCGGATACGAACTCGCGGCGAAGCAGATCGTCCCGGTTCTCGCGTCGGCTCTGGGTGAATGGCAGGGTGGCCCGCTACCCGAACTCCCCCACGTCTCGGAGGCGGCGCAAGCCCGCACCGTCGCGGCCCGACTGACGGCGGCGGCAACCCAGTGGAAAGCCTTCGCGAGACGCACCAAACCTGCAGGTCAGCGCCCCGACGTCAACTGAGTGAGACTGCGTGACCACCATCTGGGAGCGGCAACGTAAATTGTAAGTCGAAGCTGCATTCAACTTGCCCTGCTCGACGGCGTTTCAAGCCGCCCTCGAGCAGTACACAAAAGGAGTTTTCATGCCCGAGGCAGTAATCGTCTCAGCAGTACGGTCGCCCATCGGCCGCGCAATGAAGGGTTCGCTCAAGGACATCCGCCCGGATGACCTCGCAACTCAGATGGTTGCCGCCGCGTTGGCAAAGATCCCCGAGCTCGACCCCACCGAGATCGACGACCTCATGCTCGGTTGCGGCCAGCCCGCCGGTCAGTCGGGCTTCAACATCGCCCGCGTCGTCGCCGTCCAGCTCGGCTACGACTTCCTCCCCGGTGTCACGGTCAACCGTTACTGTTCCTCCTCGCTGCAGACCACCCGCATGGCGCTGCACGCCATCCGCGCAGGCGAGGGCGACGTCTTCATCTCCGCCGGCGTCGAGTCCGTCTCCAGCTTCATCACCGGCAACGCCGACGGCCTCCCCAACACCAAGAATCCGCTCTTCGACGCAGCGCAGGCCCGTAGCGCCAAGCTCGCCGAAGGTGGAGTCGCCTGGACCGATCCTCGCGAAGAGGGCCTGATCCCCGACGTGTACCTGGGCATGGGCCAGACCGCCGAGAACGTCGCTTCGGCCACCGGCATCACCCGCGAAGACCAAGACCGCTGGGCAGTTCGCAGCCAGAACCGCGCCGAGGAAGCCATCGCGCGCGGCTTCTTCGAGCGTGAGATCACGCCCGTCACGCTCGCCGACGGCACCGTCGTCTCCAAGGACGACGGCCCCCGCGCCGGCACCACCTACGAGGGCATCAGCGGCCTCAAGCCCGTCTTCCGCCCCGATGGCACCGTCACCGCCGGCAATGCCTGCCCGCTCAACGACGGCGCAGCCGCACTGGTGATCATGTCCGACACCAAGGCAAAGGCACTCGGCCTGACCCCGCTCGCTCGCATCGTCTCCACCGGCGTCTCGGGCCTGTCCCCCGAGATCATGGGCCTCGGCCCGATCCAGGCCGTCAAGAACGCCCTGAAGATCGCCGGCAAGTCGATCTCCGACATCGACCTGTTCGAGATCAACGAGGCATTCGCAGTGCAGGTCCTCGGATCCGCTCGCGAACTGGGCATCGAAGAGGACAAGCTCAACATCTCCGGTGGCGCGATCGCGCTGGGTCACCCCTTCGGTATGACCGGTGCCCGTATCACCAACACCCTGATCAACAACCTGCAGGAGCAGGACAAGACCTTCGGCGTCGAGACCATGTGTGTCGGCGGCGGACAGGGCATGGCAATGGTGATCGAGCGCCTCAGCTGATCCCCTGAGCACGTCGAAAGCGGGCCCCCCGCTTTCGTGTGGTCGGGTTTCAGGTAGTCGTGAACTTCCGAGCAAAACTCCCCAACTCGCGAATCAACTCTCGCGCAGCGTCGTCCTCACGCTGCACGGCAGCGCGAGCTTCGTCCGCCCATCCGTGACGGAGCAGTCGTTTGGCGGCAAGAACTGCCAGTCCGACGTTGGCGGCAATCTGCTCGGCGCTCTCCCGAGCACGGATGTGAACCTCTTCGGCCGGTACGGCCACGTTCGCCAGTCCGTAGTCGGCCGCTTCGACGCCGCTGAGCCACCGGGCCGACAGGATCAGCTCGGCGGCTCGCTGCGTTCCGATCACCTTGGGCAGCAACCAACTACTGGCAGCTTCGGGAGCGGTACCCAGCGAAGTGAACGGTGCCCGCAGACGTGCGTCCTCGGCAACGTAGACGACGTCGCAGTAAAGCAGCATGGTCAGGCCGATGCCGACGGCAGCGCCGTGTACCGCGGCGATCAATGGCTTCGGGAACTCCACCAGCGCGACGATCAGCGGCGCGAATGCGTGGCCGAAGTCGGCGTTGTCTGCGCCTGGTTCGGCGAGTGCGCGTAGGTCGACGCCACTGGAAAATGCCTTGCCTGCGCCCTCGACGATCACCACGGCCACGGCTTCGCCCGACGCCGCGTCGTCGAGCGCTTTGGTGAACGCTCGAAAACCGGCTGCATCAAATGCGTTCAGGCGACTCGGATTATTGAAGGTCAGCGTTCGCACTGCTCCGGCATCCGCGACCAGGATGGGTTCAGAGGTGTTTGTCGACATTCGCTCCCCTTCGTTCCAAACCAAGCAGTTGCTAGGCATCCAAGCACCGTAACCGCCCACAGACGACAAAAGAAGGGCCCCGCGCGGGGCCCTTCTTCGTGTTACGGATCGACTCGAGAACTAGTCGTTGTTGAAGTAGCTCAGCAGACGCAGGATCTCGACGTACAGCCAGACCAAGGTGACGGTGAGGCCGAATGCGACGCCCCAGGCTGCCTTCTCGGGCGCCTGTGCGCGGATCAGCTGATCAGCGGCGTCGAAGTCGAGCAGGAAGCTGAAGGCTGCGATGCCGATGCAGACGAGGCTGAAGATGATGGCGAGCGTTCCGCCGTCACGCAATCCCAGCCCGCCGTCGACGAAGAAGCTCGCGACGAGGTTACCGAGGGCCAGAACGACAACGCCGATCAATGCGCCGATGATCATTCGCGTCAGACGCGGTGTCACCCGGATCGCACCGGTCTTGTAGACGACCAGCATGCCGAAGAACACGCCGAACGTTCCGAGGACTGCTTGCGCGATCAGTGCGGATCCGCCGACGCCACCGAATTGAATATCAGTGAACATGAACGACAGCGCACCGAGGAACAGACCCTCGGCGACGGCGTACGCCAACACGATTGCCGGGTTGTCCATCTTGCGGCCGAACGTAGCGACCAGAACCAGAACGAGGCCGACGAGACCGCCGCCGATGACCAGCGGGGCTGCGAGGTCGGCGTTGTTGTTGACCAGGAAGTACGACACCAGTGCCGAGATCGTCAGCACACCGAGCGTGATGCCCGTCTTGGTGACGACGTCGTCGATCGTCATGGCCCGCGAGGTGGGACCGGTCTGGTACGGCTCGGCCGGAGCGTACTGCGGCTGACCGAACTGCTGGGTTGCCTGCGAGGCGCCCGCCGTCGCAGATCCGAACGAGGCGTATCCGTTGCCCTCTTGCTTGGGCAGATTGCGGAACACCGGGTTGCTGGTGGTGCGCACCGTGATCATCCCTTCATCGTGGTGGCCTACGACGGGTGCGTCGCGGGTTCGCCGGACGGATCCGAGTTTCCGACACGGTCCGTGTACCTGACTAAAAGTAAAGCACTCGTAATTTACAACGTCGAAGCTTCGGTTGTAGTTCCCGGCGCATTTCCGGAAGATCAACACTCTTCGACACTCGTCCCTTTTCGATACTAGGACGGTTTGACCGACTTCATCACGATGAACTTCGCGTTCTTCGCCATCGCCTCGCTCGGACCCACCGCGGCTTTCAACGGTTCGCGATACCCCAGATGCGCGTTGTGAACAGTCCACAACTCGCCACCGGGACGCAGGACACGGCCGGCAGCTTCGAACATCTTGAGTGCTCCGCCGGTGTGGACCGCCGCGCCGACGTGGAACGGCGGGTTCAACAGAACCAGATCCGCGCTCGCACTGGGCAACGAACTCACGGCGTCGTCGCGCAGGCCGCTCACTCGATCGCCGACGCCATTTGCGGACGCGGTCGCCAGAGCCGAAGCGACGGCTGCCGAGGACTGATCCGTTGCGATCACGTGCACGTCCGGGAACTTCCGCGCGATCGCCGCCGCGAGAATGCCGCTGCCACAACCCAGATCGATCACGTCGCTCAGCGGATCGACCGCAATCTTTCCGAGGTTCTCCAGGAGCAACCGGGTGCCGATGTCCAGGCTCGCACCGGCAAACACTGCGCCGTGAGCAACGACGTCGAGGTCGAATTCGTCGAGGCGTTCGGTCACCGGGAACGTGATAGCAACATCGGGCTTCGGTTCCGAAGCCTTGAGTACGCGGGACTTCTGACGCCCACGCGAGGCGCTGACGTCGGAAAACGATTCGCCGAGAACCTTGTTCATCGCTGGGGTGATGTGCTTGTCACGCCCACCGGCGAAGACACGAACCGCCGGGTCGGCGTGAAGCGCGATCAGCTGGGCGATCTCGGCAAGTTCGGCGAGGCTACGCGGCAATTGCATGAGCACGACGCGGGCGCCGCTGAGCAACTCCTCGTCCAGTCCGTGCGAGGTGAAGGCGTCACTGAATCCGAGTTCGCGCGCATTGTTCGCGAGGGCCAGCTCTCCGGTGAGCGGATCCTGGTGAACGCGCACGGCGGCGATTCCGTGCACGAGCGCAACACCGGCAGTCAGCGCACCGTAATGATCGCCGATCACGACGACGGTGCCCGCCGGTGCCGCGGCGAGAGCGTCGGCGGCCTCGTCGAGGATCAGACGATCAGCCGCATCGACGGCAAAGAGATTGGGTGCCTCGACATCGGGGAATCGGCGCAGACGATCGAACAGTTCGGGTGTGTCGGACATGCCACCAGTCTTTCAGGTGGAACTACGCAACACTCAATCCCCCGACCAGCAGGTGATCAGTTCGACATCCCTGTCAGTTCGACATCCACTGCACGACGTTGTCGACGATTTCGCGTTCGGTGCGGAATCCGTTCACCGGGTGGTCGGCGTCGGGGTATCCGAACGAGATCGCGCAGACAACCTTGCGAGTGTCGTCGATACCGAAATGCTCGTGAATGAACTTGGAGCTGCCCGCGAGCGCCGCCTGCGGAATGGTGGCGACCCCCAGACTCTGGGCCGCGAGCAGGAAGCTGTTCACGTACAACCCGCAGTCGACTGCGCCGTAGGTGCCCAATGCCTCGTCGGTGGTGATGATCGCGACGTGGGGAGCGCCGAAGAGCTCGAAATTCTTCATCGTCTGTGCCGCGGATCCGGCGCGGTCACCGTGCTCGATTCCGACGCTCGAATACAGCGCCATCGCGCAGTCGAACCGACGCGACTTGTAGATGCCCTGGTACGCGCGCGGGAACTCGAAGTCCGACTCCTGGGCGTTGGCCATCACGTACTCACCGAGGCCGGCGCGGAATCGCTCGGTGCCCTCCCCTTCGGTGATCGCGACCTGCCACGGTTGCGTGTTGCACCACGACGGCGTCTTCTGCGCCAGCCGAAGGATCTCCTCGATCACCTCACGTGGCACCTGACGGTCCTCGTAGGCGCGGCAGCTGATCCGGGCGTCGAGCAACGCTTCCAGGCTCGTATCCACGACGATGCTCTCGGTCATGTGTTCTCTCCTCGATCAGGCTGCACTACAACACTTCGCACGATAGAACTACCGCCTCGACGCAATCGTCAGCGGGTCACCTTTGCGAAGGCCGCCACCAGCTCGCCGAACTCTGCCATCGCCGCATCCGGATCCGGATCTACTGCCGCCAGCGCAACCAGCACATCGGTGGCACCGGATTCGAGCAGCTGCTCGGCGCCGATCATCGTCGCCGGGAGGTCGATCGAACCGTCGGACCCGCGTACGACGGTCAGTCGCCCACGGACCTGCAATTCCGCTGGATCGCGTCCGAGATCCGCCATCGCTTTGCCGATGACGTCGATCCCTTCACGTAGGTCGTCGTCCGCGGCACCCATGATCGGAATCCACCCGTCACCCCAGGTTGCGACGCGTCGTACAACGGCCTTGGAGAGCGAACCGGACACCCAGATCGGGATTCCAGCGGCCGGACGGGGCGCGCAGTACACGTCGTCGAACTTCAGACGAGGGGTGTCGATGCTCGCCGGCGCCGAACTCCACAGGGCCCGGCACACTGCGAGAGCGTCGTCGAGCAGTGGTCCCCTTTTACCGAAGTCCATACCTGCCGCCTCGTATTCACGTTCCTGCCAACCTGTTCCGACGCCCAGGTCGAGTCGGCCCCCGGAGAGCAGATCGAGTGTCGCGGCCGTCTTGGCCAGTACCGCTCCCCCGCGCAGCGCCGCGATGACGATTCCGGTCCCCAAGCGAATTGTCTTCGTCTGTCCGGCAACAAAAGCCAGGACGGTCAGCGGCTCGAGCCAGTTGGCGTCGGGCTCGGTGGGGAACGCCGACCACGTGTACGCCGAGTTGTCCGAGCCCATCACCACGTGATCGGTGACGAGGACCCGGTCGAAGCCGGCAGCTTCCGCGTTCTGACAGACCTGCACGAGTTTCGCGTAGGAGTCCTCCGCGAGAGTGGTGCCGAAGTTGGGAACGTTCAGACTGAAAGTTGTCATGTGTCAAGCCTTTCGGGGCCGGTTGGTCCAGCCACCCTCTTCTGTGGGGAACCAGCCTCCGGCAGCGTGCGAGCCGCCGTCGACGTGGATCACGGTTCCGGTGATGTATCTCGCCAGGTCGGAAGCCAGGAACAGTGCGGGGCCGGCAATGTCGACCGGCTGGCCCGGTCCGCCCAACGGTGCCCACCCCGGCCACTTGTCCCAGTCGTCGGCGGGAACGATCGTGCGATACGGCACCTGTACCGACTCGATCAGATCCGGGGCAATGGCGTTGACGCGCACTCCGGTTCGACCGATCTCCACACCAAGGCTCCTGGTGAACTGTGTCAGCGCGGCCTTGTATGCCGAGTACATCGTGTGGCCCGGGATCGCTCGATGCGCCTCCACCGTCGTCAGGTTCACGATCGATCCACCCAAACCGCGGTCGATCAAGCCGGGAAGCAGGGCATGGGTCAGACGCACGACGTGATCGAAATTGATGCTGCCGGCCTCGGACCAAAAACCGGGATCCGTACCGGTGAACTCTGTCGGCGGGTTCAGGAAATGACCCACATTGTTCACAAGGACGTCCGGGGCGAACTCGGTCAACGCGGCGGGGACTTCCCGCGTCCGCACGTCGTACTCGAGATAGTTGATCGAACCACCTGCAGCCCAGTCGAATTCGACGTCGCCAAGAGGAGCCACGTCGACAACCAGAACTGACGCGCCATGCGATGCAAATGCTCGAACAATCGCTGCGCCGATTCCCTGGGAACCGCCTGTGACCACTGCCTTCTTACCCACCAACATCGGCCCTGGGGAGTACGCCGATCCGACCACCACGAAGACACCCTTCTGCAGTTCGATGTGAAGCACTTCGGCGTACCGTCACACATCGAACGGCAAAACGGGCGCAAAGTTCTCACTCAGTGGTAGCCGCGACACCCCACCTGCTCGAACCGCCGAGTCGCCCATTCAAATAGTGCGGAATCTCGGCTGCCCGTATCGGCATTCCCTCGAGGTACCCCTGGATCACGTCACATCCGCACTCGGTCACTATCGCGCGCTGCCTCTCCGTCTCCACGCCCTCGGCGACGGTGTCCAGCCCCAGAGACTTGGCAATCGCGATGACGGCTCGCAAGACAGCGAACCTCGAATTCGAGGGATCCGCGTCCAGCGGTGCGACGAACGCCCGATCGATCTTCAACCGATCGAGCGGCAGCCGGGCCAAGCTGGCAACCGAGGAGAACCCGGTGCCGAAGTCGTCCATCGCAATGGCGATGCCGAGCGCCGAGAGCTGTACCAACACATCTCGGTCGGCGTCGTCGATGACCAACGATTCGGTCACCTCGATCTCGAGTCGGCTGGGGTGGAGGTTCACCTCGATCAGTGTCCGGCGTACCGAGTCGACGTATCGACTCGAACGCAGTTGCACCTGAGAAACATTGACGGCAACCCGAATGTCCTCCGGCCACGTTGTCGCCGCCGTGCAGGCAGCCCTCAGAACACCTGCACCGATCGGCACGATCAAGCCGGTTTCCTCGGCGACCGAAATGAAGTCTCCCGGCGAGACGAGACCTGAAGTCGGATGGTTCCACCGCAGCAGAGCCTCGAACCCGACGACAACTCCCGTCGCGGCCGAGACCTGTGGCTGATAAACCAACTCGAACTCTTCGTCGATCAACGCACGACGAAGATCCAACAATGCCCTGGCCCTACCCGTCGCACGATCCCGCAAAGTCGCATCGAAGGCGCGAATCTGGTTCCGACCGCTCTCCTTTGCGTGGTAAAGCGCGAGGTCCGCGACAATCACCAGGTCTTCGAGGCTGTCGGCGTCGTCGGGCATCGAGCCGTACCCCAGACTGGCACGAATGCGAATCTGGTTGCCGACCAGTGAAAATGGTCGTTCGAATGAGTCGAGAATCGTTTGGAATCTCTTCTCCACCTCATCTGCACTCCCGATGTCGTCGAAGGCTACGTCGTCGAAGGCGATGGCGAACTCGTCACCCCCCAGTCGGCCACAGATCTCGTTCGATCGCAGAACGCTGTGCAGTCTGCCGGCAACATCGCGAAGCACGTCGTCTCCGATGTGGTGTCCCAACCGGTCGTTGATCGACTTGAAGTTGTCCAGATCCAGAATTGCCAGCCACACCCTGTGTCCGTCCCGAATCCGCGAAGACAGTTGAGCGTTGAAGCTGTACCGATTTCTGAGCCCGGTCAACGAATCGATCTCTGCCAATCGCAAGATGTTCTGGCGCTGGTGATACGAGTGCGTGATATCGGATCCGACACCGCGCCACCCGTAGGTCGCCCCATCGCCACTGCCCGGGTGACCTGACATCGACCACCAGCGAGTATCGCCCCGAACGACGACCTGCATGGTGAGGTCCCGAAACGCCGTCCCGGCTTGAAAATTCGCGGCGAGGAGATCAAGGGACTTCCTGCCCACATCTGTTCGGGACGCGCCGATCCCGATCAGGATCTCGTGCATTGTGCGGCCCCGAATCTGTGCTGCCGGCAAACCGACCTGCTCGGCGAATCGATACGACACGGTACTGGCGATACCGCGCGAATCGGTCTCCCAGAGCCAATCCTGTGCTCCGTCTTCGAGATCGTTGAGCAACAACTCGACGAGATCTCGTTCGTCCTCGGCTATGAGTTCGGCGCGTAGCCGTCTCTCGAAAAGTTTGGCCAACAGCAAAGTTCCGCTGTAGAGCGAACCTACAAAGACGACCAGCACCCCGATCAGCACGAAACGCGATGTGCCCGGTTCCGTCCAGAACGCCCCGGCCAACCCGACTCCCACCAGGCTGATCCAGACCACAGTGATTCCGCGAAACATCATGGTGGGAAACACGCCGACCGCGATCCCACCGATCAAGGTCGAGCTCAGTACCAACTCGTCACGAGGATCGAGCATCGGGAAGAGAACGAGAGCCAAGCACGCCAGGAGCACTCCCCAGACAATGATTTCGACTGTGAGTACCACCAGTTCGGTGGTCTGGGACTCGGAGACGCCGAGACGCGAGCGCCGGAGCCAATACACACTGAATCCAGCGCTCGACAACAGCATGACGCTCGACCAGGCGAAGGTGAACCATCCGGCATCCACCGGCAGAAGCACCACGATCGCTGACAAGGCAACCGCCGCGGTCAGAAACGACCACGGCAGTACGCGCGCGGTGAACCGCAGTCGTCGATCGAGTAGGCGACGGCGATCGTAATCCGAGAGGTGTTGTTCCGTGCCGCTGCGACCGAGTTTGCGCACCGACGTCCCGACGCGACGCCTACGGAGTACTGCCGGGTCACCCACGTCGGCCTGCTACCGCCGCTGCGACCGCGTCGACCGACATGGCTCCGCCGGCGATGTATCCCTGAACAGTCCTCACCCTTGCAGCGGCCACGGACTTCAAGTCTTCCTCACCGTCGACTCCCGAGACGACGACCTCCATTCCCAACGCGTCGACCAGATCCACGACAGCTTCGAGGATCGACCGTCCACCAGGCACTGCACCCGAAATGGAGCGCTCTATCCGGACTCGGGTGAACGGAAGGCCGGACAGTGATGCGAGCGAGGAGAATCCGGCGCCGAACTCGTCCACGGTCAGCGCGATTCCCATGTCCGCGATGGCGTGCAACGCAAACTTGGACTCGTCGGTGATCGCCGATGATTCGTTGAGTTGGAGCTCGAGCTGATGTGCACTGACACCTGATCGTCGAAGCGAGTCCCCTATCGCGACGACAAAGGAATCCGATTCGAGCTGACGCGTCGATACCGCGACGGCTACCCGCAGGTGATCAGGAAGGCGGGACGCCGCCTCGCAGGCCAACTCGAAGACGGTAGTCCCCAGTGAGTACGCCAAACCGGTGTCGTCTGCGACGCTCATGAATTCGGCGGACGTAACGGCACCGAGGCGGGCGTTGTGCCAGATCACGCGGACTTCCACGGCCACGATCTCGCGGGAAACCACGTCGATCCTGGGCAACAGCTCGAGTTCGAGGTCCTTCTCCGCGACAGTGTTTCCCAGATCTTCGAGCAGGCGGGCCCGCCGATCGGCCACGGACTTCATCGAGTCTCGATATTCACGTACGGCCCCGCGCCCGGATTCCTTTGCCGCGAACAAAGCCAGGTCCGCAGCGCCCATCATCTCGTCGGCGGAGGACGGCAGCTCGTCGGGGAGGTAGTACCCGATGCTGCATCCGATCTCCAACCGCGTACCAGCCACTGTGATCGGCTCGTGCAGAGTTTCGATGTAGCGGCCGAGCAGAGTACGAACTTGTGAGCTGTCACCCACATCGGTGAAAAGAACCGCGAACTCGTCTCCCCCCAGACGTGCGAACAACTGTGACACCCCGCCGGCTTCGGACAGGCGATCCGCGACCTCTCGCAGAACCGCGTCGCCAACGGTGTGTCCCAGTGTGTCGTTGACCGACTTGAAGTTGTCGAGGTCGAGCATGGCCAACGCGAGACCACTTTCGCTTGTGTACGGCTCGCGCAGCAGTCGCTCGAGCTCGGTCCAGAAGCTGTGCCGGTTCGGCATACCGGTGAGTGCGTCCACACGACCCATCCGCACGATCTCGTCACTCTGCAGTTTTACTTCCGTGACGTCGGAACCGACTCCTCGCCAGACGAACTCGTCGGGTGTACGGCCGGGGCGCGGGCGTCCGGAGATCTGCCACCACCGAATATCACCGTGAACTCGGACCGGAACGAGCACGTCGACGAATGCGGTCTTCGTGTGGCGGGCCTGCTGCAACTCCATGAGCGCATCGATCCCGCCGGGGATCCGTAGGGTGCCCAACTCCATGAACAGGTCCTGCCACGCCGTTCCCTGCAACTCGGTGGAGTCCAGCCCCGCTTCGACCGCGAGCCGCGTCGGGATTCGGTTGAACTTGCCTTTCTGGTCCGTCTCCCACACGAAGTCCCCGGCGTTGCCTTCGAAGTCTTCGAGAAGCATCTGCACGACCGATCGTTCCGACGCGGCGCTCAATTCAGCTCGATAGCGAGATTCCAGGTTGCCCGAGACCACTATCGTGCCGCCGATCAGAGCCGCGCCATAGGCGATCATTCCAATGAGAATTCGTTCGAACTCGGGTCCCGGCTGAAGCCAGAATGCCACCCCGAGGATTATCAGATTGGACAGGACCCAGGTGACCCCCACCACTCGCAACATCGCGGTGGCCACGGCTCCGGCACCGGTGATCGATGTGGTGACCGCTATCAGGATCAGATCGCCGGAATCGTCCAGGATCGGGTACAGGACCAGGGCGAGCGAGGAATACAGGATCCCGACTACAGCAAATTCGACGATGAGAAACGCGTAGGACATCCGGTACGTGGGTGTGATCAGGTTGAAATGAATGGCGAGACCCACGCACATCCCCACCAACCCGATCACGCCGGACAGCAAGGGCCACACACGCGGCAGCGGTCCGCCGTCCGGGGGAATTACATACAACGTCAGCCCGAGTGTGACGACGAGGTGGACGGCAGCGGCCCATGGCAGCACGCCGAAGGTGACGGCTATCTGCTCACGAGTTACGTCATCACGTTGGGCGGGCGTCAGTCTTTCTCTCTGGCGGGGTTGCAGAAGCGACAGGACTGGCATCACTTACCTCCCGCTCCCACGACGCAATTGAATCGGACGTCCGACTCAGCAATTCTTCCGTAATTGGACGTTGCCGTGTCAACCAGTGCGTCCACCCTATTTCGGAGTCGCGTCTGCCCACAGACACAGTAATCAGCAAACTGCTGGTCTGCCGCAAGTTGGCGCCGCAAGTTTGATGCCCATGGGTTGAAATCAGACATGAGGGACAATGGCCGGAGATCGCCGATCACGTCGGTGGAGATTCCTCGACGGGTAACACGATCGGACTCATTCGAGTTCAGACAAGGACTATCACGATGGCAATCGACTACACCCGACGTTCCGGCGAGTCCACTCCGTCGCAAGCACCGGTCAGCCTGAGCAAGATCACGCTCACCAAATCGGCACCGACGGTCAACCTCGCGAAGGCGGGTGAACGACAAGGCAATATGCGCGTGAACCTCAACTGGTCACAGGGGGCACCACCGAAGAAGACCGGTTTTCTCGCCAAGCTCGCCGGCGCAGGCTCTGGTGCGGTCGACCTGGACCTCGGATGCCTCTACGAACTTGCCGACGGGTCCAAGGGAGTAGTTCAGGCCTTGGGTAACAGTTTCGGTTCACTGACTTCTCCGCCCTACATCTCCCTCGACGGCGACGACCGCAGTGGTGCGAACACCGGCGGCGAGAACATGCACGTCAATCTTGGTGACCCAAGCGCTTTCCGGCGAATCCTGATCTTCGCGATGATCTACGACGGCGCTCCCAACTGGGCGGCGGTGGACGGCGTCGTCACCTTGTATCCCACCAACGGGCCGGAGGTGGAAGTGCGACTCGACTCCGCCAGCAACCAGGAGCGACTGTGCGCGATCGCTCTCATCCAGAGTTCAGGTCAAGGCGTGACGGTGACGCGCGAAGTGCAGTACATCAACGGCAGTCAGTCAGATCTCGATCGGGCCTACAACTGGGGAATGAAATGGGCTGCCGGACGAAAGTAGGGGCTGCGGACGGGATCTCCCCCATCCGAATGACAATGTCCGAATCATCCACAATGTCGCAAGTTACTGGATAGTGTCGAGAAGTGGGGTCGGACATGAGGGGTCACGCTCGACACCGATAGTGGGTCGGTGACGCTATGTGCTTGGCGGCGCCGACGTTCGACCGGAAAGGCCCTCGATTTCCCCCGAGATCGAGGGCCTTTTCGTATCTTGCGTCACTGTTCGCACCCTTTCATTAGTTGATCGTTAAACTAGGCGTTCGTCCAACATGCACCGATGGAGAACGTGAATGTCCACGAATTCAGATCGACGCCCGCGCCTGCCCGTGAGAATCGCCTACCTCGCCGCAGGAGTTCTCTTTGTCGCCGCCATGCTCCTGTTGGCAAGCGTCGTCAACCCTGATCGGGACCGCGATTTCTCGATGAACCACGTCCCCGCGGGGACGTCGACGACCGCCTTCGCCGCAACGTCCGACCTCGGCTAACGAAGGTACCGGTACGTAAGTGGCGCACGTCACGAACTGTGGGTAGTTTCAACGCCGATGGTTCGCCGTAGGTCGGTATTGAGAGGGACGGCCAACCACTGCCCTGCCTGGTTGCCCCACCCAAGCAGGCAGGGCACCCCAGATCAGGCAGGCACCCCAGATCAGGCAGGCACCCCCGATAATTTAAGCCTCAAGTAACTGTTACTCGGGAAAGACTTGTATCAAACCGGGGCGAATCGTACATTTCATCCGGCAGTCGGCCTTCGTCCGACGCCTTTGCCGTCAATGTCGACGGAACTTCTCTGAACACCACCACAAGTCGGCCACTTGTCGTGACCGCATTCGTCCTCGCGAAAGGCTCGCCCATGTTCGATTTCTTCGGCGCAATCTCCGGCTTCTTCGGCCTACTGTTCGGCACCGGCTCGTCGAGCGGGAGCTCGGGAGGAAGCAGCGACGCACCCGTCGCCCCGCCTACCTGATCCACAAGCCTCACCCGGCACCGATCCGCCGGGTGAGGCTCTCGCGAATCTCTTTGAAACACAACGTAACAGCACTTCAACTCCACCGACTTTTCTGCGGATCCACGCCGACACACTCCGGCGTCCGGACAGTTTCACCACATCGCCTGCAGTAATGGGTCCTGTGTCCGCCATTCTCCGTCGAGGCACACCCGCAGACCTCCCAACCGACAAGGCATGTGTTCGCCGTGAGCCGGTGTCCGTTGGGGCAGCAGTCCGGGGATTGCTCGGTCAACCGCATCTCCACATTTTCGCACACATGTTCGACAACTTGGTACTGCACGCTGCACAATCGATTACACCGGCCGCTTCCGGTCGGCCCGAGCGCAACTATCCCTTCCGTCACTTCGGTCTGCTTTAATACGAAGGCTTTGTCGGGGGTTTACCAATGTCCGAAGTTGTCGAGTTTCTGCGAGCACACGCAGGCGAGCACGGGGTTGAACTATGGGTTTCTTCAAGAAGACGGCTGTGACTGCTCTAGCGGTCGCTGCAGTCGGAGCATCAGCAGGGATCGCATCAGCTGATCCGTCGACCGACGTGAATTACGAAGCGAAGGTCGTCGACAAGTCGATCGTCACCACCATCGACGCCGGGTTGTTCAAGGTGTCCGGCGACGGCAAGTCCGTCGTCTTGCAGGACAGCAAGGGAGCCGACCTTGTTTCCCTGCCTCTCGCATACAACCTCGGGGATCTACAGTTCCCCTTCGATCGCACGATCAGTGAAGACGGTAAGACCCTCACGCTGACACCGATCACCGATTCGGCGAAGGCAACACCTCGACCCGAGAGTGCGCCTGCGGCAAAGGAATGGACGCCCGTCGCCTCGCCCGAGGAGAATGATCGGGCGATTGCGCACTTCCAGAGCCAACTCGGCCTCGGCACTCAGGTCGGCAGCCTGCTCGGCACCATCGTCGGCGCCGGAATCGGTTGCGCTGTCGGCGCTCCGCTGGGCTTGACCATCGTCGGACTCCCCGTCGCCGCGGCACTGTGCCTGGGTGGCCTCGCAACAGGCGCCGGAATCGGCGGTGTCGCCGGAACGATCCTCGGCGGCGGCGGCGCGGCTGTCGTAGCCGGCATCGATCTCGTCAACACGCTGAATGCTCCTGCAGGGACGACCGTCTGGGCTCAGTAGCCACTTGGTGGTCAGTCGCTGCTCCACGGAAAGCCCCGCCCGCCCGAAGAGGACGAGCGGGGTTTTTCGATTCAATGTGCAGGAGGATCTACGTGGTGCCCCCAGTCGGACTCGAACCGACACTTGACGGATTTTAAGTCCGTTGCCTCTGCCAATTGGGCTATGGGGGCCTTGCCGCACCCGACGGGTCGGGTGCGGCAAGGATCAGACTATCGGGTCGGTCTGAGCTACCGACATCGCGATGCCGTCGAGTATGTCGTGTTCGCTGACAACCAGTTCGGCGATCCCGGCTTTGGCTTCGAACGCTTGAGCCAGCACCGTGGTGATGATCGCTCCGCCGCCGATGACGTCCACCCGCCCCGGATGCATCGGGCCGAAGGCAGCACGATCAACCCGAGGCATAGCAATGAGACGCTCGCACACGTCGAACAGTTGATTGAACGAAATCCTCGACAGGTGCACCTTCTCGGCGTCGTACTCCGGAAGTTCCTGCGCGATCGCGGCCAGCGTCGTCATGGTTCCAGCGACACCCACCCACGTGTGCGCCTTCTCGACGGGTACGGCCTCGAACGCCTCGGCAAGTTTCGCGGTCGCGAAAGCCGTCGCCTCGGAAACCTGCTCTGCTGTAGGCGGATCCGACGGTAAGCACCGCTCCGTGACGCGCACACAGCCGATGTCGGTGGAGTACGCAGCCTGGACGCCCGACGTGTCGCCGAGGACAACTTCGGTGGATCCGCCGCCGAGATCGACCACCACGAAGGGGCCCTCGGACGGATCGAGTTCTCCCACAGCACCGCTGAACGAGAGGCGCGCCTCTTCGTCGCCGGTGATGACCTCTGCTCCGGATCCGGGAATCACCGCGCCGAGCACGTCCCGCGTCATCGTGAAGAAGTCTTCCCGATTCGCAGCGTCGCGAGTAGCCGAGGTGGCGACCATGCGAACGGCGGTTGCTCCGGCATCGGCGATCATCGACGCGTACTCGACCAGCGCGACCCGGGTGCGTTCGATGGCCTCGGGCGCGAATGCCCCTGTCGCATCAACACCTTGACCGAGTCGCACGACGCGCATCTCGCGCCGGACATCCACCAGACGACCGTCGGCGCCGACGTCGGCGATCAGCAGTCGAATGGAGTTGGTACCGCAATCGACTGCGGCGACACGGCGAGTCACCGGTCGGTGTTGTCGGCATCGTCGATGCCAGGCCAGTCCGCGGGAATTGCAGTGCCGCGCAGCTTTCCGTGACCGGCCAACGCGACGGACTCGTCGCCGAGCGGATTGACGCCGGGTCCCTTGGCAAGCGAATGTGCCATCAGCACGTGCAGGCACTTGACACGATCCGGCATCCCACCGCCGGCAAAGTCGGTTCCCAGAGATTCGATCGCGTCCCGCTCGGCAAGGTACGACTCGTATGCCCGTCGATAGGCCGCGGCAAGTTCCGGATCCTGGGTCAGGCGTTCGGTCATTTCACGCATGACGCCGGCGGATTCCTGACGGCTCGCTTCGGCAGTCAGTCGCGGGTCCGTGAGGTAGTACAACGTCGGGAACGGTGTTCCGTCCGGAAGTTTGGGGGCGGTCTTGACCACGCCCGGCTGACCGTCCGGGCTGCGGTACGCGATCTCGATCACTCCGCGTGGCTCACGGCCCAATTGAGCGGCAACGGCGTCGAGATCCGCTTGTGAAACCTGTGGGGAATTTTCGGACGTGTTGCTCACCCGGTGGGTACTCCTTGTTCTTCTGGCTCTATCGGCGCCAACGGCATCGGGGCCGGTGTCGTCGTCTCGGGAACCACTGGCGGTTCCGAAATCGTTTGCCACAGATCGCGATACCACGGACCTGTGAGCGGTGTTTCCTTTTCCTGCTTCTTCTCGGGTTCCTTGTAGTCACCGGGAAGCTGAACCTGGAACGGGGTCTCGCCCGGTTTGACGTACCGAAGGCGTTCTCGTGCAAGAGCTTCGATGTACGCAGGGTCGTCGAAGCGCGCGTTCTGCCCTTGCAGCTTTCGCAGTTCTTCCTCGAGTACCTGACGTTCGGCCGCCACCTGCGCGGCATCCGAACGCTGGCTGATGTAAGTACGGAGCGGCACTGCCAGTGTCAGCGCCAGCATGAGCACAACCATCGCGAGCACAACTGCCCGACTGGTGGACAAGCCGAAAATGGTGTTGTCCGACTTCGGAAGCCGAGACCAGAACTTGTTGGTTCCGCTCTTCCCCCGGGCCGACTTCGACCCTCGCGCCGACGCTTTCTCGGCGGAGACCCCCGGTTGCGCGGGGTCTGTCACAGCGGAATCGACTGCTTCCGGATCTACCGAAGGTTCCGACACGCGTGCGCGTCGGGCACTGTCCCGACGCGCCCGCGACGGTGTGTCCCCACGACGGGAACCACGACCCCCCGGACTTCCGCCGGGGGATCGTGGCTTACCGCGCTGTGCAGACACTACTGAATCTTAGATTTCCGTCAGGCCTCGAAAGCGAAGCGCGGGAACGCAACCTCGCCGGCGTAACGTGCTGCGTCGCCGAGGTTCTCCTCGATGCGCAGCAGCTGGTTGTACTTGGCAACGCGCTCGCTGCGTGCCGGAGCACCGGTCTTGATCTGGCCGCTGCCGACGGCAACCGCGAGGTCGGCGATGGTGGTGTCCTCGGTCTCGCCGGAACGGTGGCTCATCATCGTCTTGTAGCCGTTGCGGTGAGCGAGATCGACGGCATCGAGGGTCTCGGTCAGGGTGCCGATCTGGTTGACCTTCACCAGGAGTGCGTTGGCCGCACCCTTGACGATGCCTTCTTCGAGGCGCTCGGGGTTGGTGACGAAGAGGTCGTCGCCGACGAGCTGGATCTTGTTGCCGATCTGATCGGTGAGTGCGACCCAGCCGTCCCAGTCGTCTTCGTCGAGCGGATCCTCGATGGAAACGAGCGGGTAGGCGTCGATGAGCTCGGCGTAGAACGCCGCCATCTCGGCCGCGGTGCGGTTCTTGCCCTCGAACTTGTAGCCGGTGCCGTCGGTGTAGAACTCGGTGGCAGCGACGTCGAGAGCGAGCGCGACGTCGGTACCCAGCTTGAGGCCGGTCTTGTTCACGGCGATCGTGATGAGGTCGAGTGCTTCCTTGGTGCCTGCGACGTCGGGCGCGAATCCGCCTTCGTCGCCGAGACCGGTGGAGAGGCCCTTCTCCTTGAGAACCGACTTCAGGGAGTGGTAGACCTCGGCGCCCCAGCGCAGCGATTCCTTGAAGCTCGGTGCGCCGATGGGAGCAACCATGAACTCCTGGACGTCGACGCCGGTGTCTGCGTGCGCGCCACCGTTGAGGATGTTCATCATCGGGACAGGGAGAACGTGAGCGTTGGGGCCACCGACGTAGCGGAACAGCTCGAGGCCCGAGGACTCGGCGGCGGCGCGAGCCACGGCAAGCGAGGCACCGAGCAGAGCGTTTGCGCCGAGACGCGACTTGTCCGGGGTGCCGTCCGCGTCGAGCAGCGCCTGGTCGACCGTGCGCTGCTCGGTTGCGTCGATGCCGATGATGGCAGGAGCGATCTCGCCGAGCACAGCCTCCACGGCCTTCTCGACGCCCTTTCCGCCGTAGCGTGCGCCACCGTCGCGCAGTTCGACGGCTTCGTGCTCACCGGTCGAAGCGCCGGACGGCACCGCAGCCCTGGCGAAACTTCCGTCTTCGAGCAGAACCTCGACCTCAACCGTGGGGTTACCACGGGAATCAAGGATCTCGCGAGCTCCGACCTGCTCAATACTGGCCACTGTGTGGTTCTCCTTCGAATGGGCTTCGCATTGGGGCACGCTCTGCGTGCTTGACACTTGGGCTCCGACCCCTCCGGTCGAAAGAGGACCACGATCGCGGCTGGGCCTCTGCAGTGCCAGCACCTCTGTAGTGCCAGCACACAGCCTAACCGCACGGGCCGAAGGCTTCTTTATCGACGCGCGGTCACGGGTCCGACCTGCGGATCGATCACCGTCAGTCCGGCCGTACCCCGACTGAATACGCCGACGCACGATCACGAACGAGTGCGAGATAGTCGCCCGAGAGGTTGTACGCCATCAGTGCCTGCTGCCATCCGGCAGCGGAAGTGAGGTCTCCCCCGCGTGCACACAGGTAGCGGGCGGCCGTGAGGGCAGCGTCGTCGATGTTGTCGGGGTCCACCCGGCCGTCGCCGTTGGCGTCGACTCCCCATTTGAGCCACGTCTCGGGGATGAACTGCATGGGCCCCATCGCACGGTCGTGCACTGGATCGCCGTCCATCGCCCCGCCGTCGGTGTCGGGGATCTCGGCAACTCCCGGGCCACCGTCGAGAGGGATTCCCCGAATGATCGGAGCAACCTGGCCGAACGCGTCGACCGACGAGCCGTCGTAGGTCCCGTGGCGGCTCTCGACGCTGCCGATACCGGCCAAAGTTGTCCACCCGATTCCGCAGCCGGGAAGCGTCTCGGCCATCACCGCAGCGGCGTACCCGTAGGCCTCGAGTGCCGTCGTCCCGATCCCGATGTCGTCCGACAATCCCGCTGCCCAGTCGGCGAGTTGATCAGCACTGCGGCCGGGAGCATTGATGTCGATCGGCGGCGTCGGAGAGCCGGTACCTGGGGGTATGCCCTCCGGAATGGCTACTTTCGGTTCGTTCGATCCACAAGCCACGACGCCTGCGCCCAGCAAAGCTGTTCCGGCAGCTACTGCTGCTACGGCTCGCGAGAGACGCCGGGGACTTCTGCGGGCTGTGGGAGTTCGGTACACCCCTCCATCATCCACATGCGAGTGAACTACTCCCGAATCCATTGGTAAAGAACAGCAAAAGTACAGGTGAGAGCATGGTTCGCCGTCGATGATGGAGTATCTTCTTCTGAGTTAAGGCTGGCCTAGCCTCATGCGTTCGTCAGAAGCTGTTGCACTCACTCAGTCAGGAGTCGCCCGTGCCCGTGTCGGTACTCGCTGCCGCGAGCACACCATCAGTTGCCACCCAGCTATTCGGCAGTGGCCTGATCGGTCTGCGCGAAGGCCTCGAAGCGGGCATCGTGGTGATGATTCTCGCCGCCTACCTCGTGAAGGCCCAGCGCAAGGACGCACTGAAATGGGTGTGGCTCGGCGTCGCGATCGCCGTCGCGATGGTGGCGATCATCTTCTTCGCGATCCACTACGGAACGTCGACGGTCGACGGCCTGACCGCAGAGATCATCGCGGGCGTTGCCTCCCTGATCGCCGTCGTCATCGTCACGATCATGGTCTTGTGGATGCGCACGGCCGCCAAAAACATTTCCGGAGATCTGAAAGCGGGGATGGAGAAGGCGTTGATCGCCGGACCCGTCGCCATCTTGTCGCTGTCGTTCTTCGCGGTCGGTCGTGAAGGCGTCGAGACTGCGTTGCTCATGGTCGGTTACGCCGAGAACACCGCAGGCAGCTCCTGGCCGTTGGTCGGACTGCTCCTCGGAATTCTCCTGGCCGCCGTCTTGACCGTCGCCATGTACTTCGGCGCCCTCCGTCTCAACCTGACGACGTTCTTCCGGTACACGGCGATCTTCCTCATCGTCGTAGCCGCCGGAATCCTCTCGTACGGTGTTCGCGCTCTGCAGACCGGAAACGTCCTGCCGGGCGGTTCGAATCTCGCGTTCAACCTGACACCCGGCTACGACCCGTCGACCTGGTACGGCACCGTCCTCGCCGGAATCTTCAACTTCCGCCCGGACCCGACCGTCCTGCAAGCCGTCGCATGGGTCGTCTACCTCGTAGTCGTCCTCGCGCTCTTCCTACGTCCCCTTCCGTCGAGCCCATCGGAACCGACAACCCCGCCTGCGCACGACACACACGTTCCCGAAAAATCCTGAGAGGCATTGCCGACATGCGTAAATCCACCCTCGTACTGGCCACGGCCGCGGTACTTCCCTTCTCCCTCGCCGCATGCACCGAGAAGACGACCGCGAGCGACGGCGACATCGTCGTCACGGCCACCGACGATTCGTGTGACGTCAGTGCCACCACTGGAACCACTGGCAGTTCGACGTTCCAGGTGACGAACAACGGCTCGAAGGTCACCGAGTTCTACGTCTTCGCCGAGGGCGATCGAGCGATGGGCGAAGTCGAGAACATCGGCCCCGGCCTTACCCGGCAGCTGATCGTCTCCCTCCCCGAGGCTGCGACCTATCAACTCGCGTGCAAGCCGGGCATGGTCGGAACCGGCATCCGTCAGGACTTCGTCGTCACGGGCGATTCGCAGGCGGCCACCGACGAGAGCGGCCAACTCGCCGAAGCTGCCGACGGCTACCGGAGGTACATCCGCAGCCAGATCGTCGCGCTGCAGGACACCGCAGCTCAGTTCGTCGCCGCCGTCCAGTCCGGCAACGTCGACCAGGCGAAGGCACTCTTCCCGATCGCACGTACCTACTACGAGCGCATCGAACCCGAAGCCGAGAGCTTCGGCGAACTCGATCCCAAGCTGGACCTGCGCGAAGCGGATCTGGAGCCCGGTCAGGTCTGGACGGGATTCCACCGCCTCGAGAAGGATTTGTGGGTGACCGGGCTTCAGCCGGATACCAACGCGGTCGCCGATCAACTGCTCGAAGACATTCAGTATCTTGCCGACCAGCTGAATGCCGAGGATTACACGATCGATCCAACCAAGATCGCCGGCGACGCCCAAGGACTGCTCGACGAGATCTCGACTTCCAAGATCACCGGTGAGGAAGACATCTTCTCGCACACCGACCTGTGGGATTTCCAGGCCAACGTCGACGGCTCGCAAGCGGCGATCGCGGCACTGAACCCGATCCTGCAGGAACGTAATCCCGAGCTCGCCCAGCGCATCGCTGACCGATTCGCCGACCTCGACGCTGCGCTGGCGCAGTTCCGGGTCGGCGACGGATTCGTGTACTACGACACCGTCACCGAGGCGCAGCGTCAGGAACTCTCGCGTAAAATCGATGCACTGTCCGCCGAGGTCAGCCAGGTCCAGGAAGTAGTCGCGGGACAGTAGATGACTGATTCACCAGAAGGCACACCCGCTGCGGAAAACGCAGCACCGCACGCAGTCTCACGGCGCCGACTGTTCGGCGCCGTGGGGGCCGGCGCCGTCCTGGCCGGTGCCGGTGCCGTCATCGGGCGGGTGACCGCCGACGAGAGTTCCGGCGACGATCACGCAGACGTGGTCGCCTTTCGCGGCGAGCATCAGGCAGGCATCACGACGCCGGCCCAGGATCGTATGCACTTCGTCGCTTTCGATGTGACGACGAAGTCGCGCGACGAACTGATCACGCTGCTGCAGACGTGGACGGCGATGGCCGAACGAATGACGGCGGGTCAGGAAGCAACCGAGGACGGAGCGACCGGCGACGGTCCGTATGCACCACCGAGCGACACGGGTGAGGCACTCGATCTCGCGCCGTCGCAACTCACCCTGACCATCGGATTCGGACCGTCACTTTTCGACGACCGTTTCGGTCTCGCAAACAAGAAACCTGCTGCCCTGCTCGATCTCCCCCACTTCCGTGCGGACAACCTCGATCCGAATCGCAGCGGGGGCGACATCGCCATCCAAGCGTGCGCCAACGACCCCCAGGTTGCCGTCCATGCGATCCGCAACCTCGCGCGAGTCGCGTTCGGGACCGCGTCGGTCAAATGGTCGCAACTCGGGTTCGGACGAACATCCTCGACCTCGACGACGCAGGCGACACCACGAAATCTGTTCGGGTTCAAGGACGGAACAGCCAACATCAAGGCGGAAGATCCAAACGCACTCGCCCAGCACGTCTGGGTTGATCCCACTGACGATCAGGCCTGGATGGCAGGCGGATCATTCCTCGTCGCCCGACGAATCCGCATGCTGATCGAGCAGTGGGATCGCGCAGTACTCAAGGAACAGGAAGCCGTCATCGGCCGCTCCAAACGGAGCGGAGCGCCGCTCGGTGGCAAGGACGAGTTCGACGAGCTCGATCTCGATTCCAAAATGGGACACGACTTCGTCATCCCGGAGGATTCACACGTGCGCCTGGCCTCTGCCGAGGAACTCGGTGGGATTCAGATCTTGCGCCGCGGATACAACTTCACGGACGGCTCCGATGGCTTCGGCCACCTGGACGCGGGACTGTTCTTCGTTGCGTACTGCCGGAATCCGGTCGAGCAGTTTATTCCGATGCAGCAAAACCTTTCACGACACGATGCGCTGAACGAATACATCCAGCACGTCGGTTCTGCGGTCTTCGCTTGCCCCGGCGGTCTCGCCGACGGCAAGGACTGGAGTTCCCAACTGTTCACCTGACGCGAGTCTCTGTGTTCAGTACCTCCACGAACGCACCAAATTGACCGGTGCCCGATTCCGCTCGGTCAGTGGATCGATTGCTCTGGTCGTGGTCGGCGGCAGCAAGTCGGAGGTAGGTACCGGCGCGACAATTGCCGTTGTTTGCGCCTGCGGCGGTTCCGCCTGTGCAGGATCCGAAAACGGGCGCAGCACCGCCCACGCGAGGAAGCTGGTCAGCGCAACCATCGAGAACCCGACGCCCACAAGGATTTGCATCCTCCCAAGCCCACCAGCAGGTAGCGAATCCGATTCGGTGTCTTCTTCGGTTTCACCGACGCTGTGCACCACGGCCTGATCGGAAGACATTTCTACAGTATCCGTTGCGATTTCCGAGTCGGAGACTGCCGAAACCGCGACGTCCGAAACCGCGACTTCCGAGCTGGGGTGCTCCTGATGTAAGACCTCGGCTATCAATGCTGCGCCCTTGGCCGAGGCGAGCTCGGGCTCGGCCGGCCTGATCACCGGTACCGAAAACTCCCGCGCGAGTATCTTCTCCACCAGTGAAATTCGGGCGCCTCCTCCGACGAGAACCAAAGCGTCAGGGACACACCGAGCTCGTGCCGCAACTTCTCGAATCACCATCAGCGTGTCTTCGACTTCACGCTCGACAACCGAATCGAAACGGATGCACATGGATTCGGGAACGGGCATCACCTGCGCACGACGGGACCCACTGGCGAGATACTCCTTGACTTCGCGGGCGTCGAACGCTGAATCAGCGTCGAGGGCTGCATCAACAGTGGTTGCCGGAAGTAACTCCGCGACAACCCCGTCGAGCCTGTCACCGGCGAGTGCCGTCGACCGCGTGGACGCGATGGTTGTCGCGGTCCCGATCTCGATCATCGAGACAGTCACTCCGGTTCGACCGATATCGAGAACTGTAAGTAACCGAAAACCTTCGGCCGCACCCGAAGTCCGTACCAACGCGACAACGGCAACCGCTTCCGGCACCGTGACAACGCCCTCGATACCTCGGGCACGCAGTTCTGATTCGAGCGCTACGTTCTGCCGCTCGTCGGGAACCGAAATGACCATCCGTGACGTGTCCCCGCGAACCGCAGCAACTAGGTGAATCGCGGCTGTCCGGACCGGAGAGGCGTCGTATGCATCTACAGTCCGAGTCAGGAATCGACCGCTCGTGGATCCGGTTTCCGGCTGGGGGTCGGCCCGAACAATACGAACCGAGGCAGCGCCCAACGACGCACCGAACACTGGATCCATCGCTGTACGCACCCCCATATCCAACTCTTGCACTGTTCATCCGCCGCAAAACATACTTGCGGTATGTTATCTGTAGCGGGAAGTTTACCGGATCCTCTGGAAACCGGAGAACTACGCGAAACTGGCAGGCCGAATCAATGTGTGGAGAGGTCCTTGAACAAATCGATGGCCAACATGACAACCGTGATGTCCGCACTACACGCACCCAACCCCACCCTGCTGGCGATCACCACCCGGCGCCTCCGCGACCGCCAGACACCGACCGGGATTCGCACGATCGACACGTGGATTCCGGGCCCTGGTGATGGGGCACTGTTCGCCTCGGTTCACCTGCCGTCGGATGCTGCCGTGCGCGGTGCCGTGGTCATATGTCCACCCCTCGCGAAGGAACACATCAGCGCTTATCGGGGACTGCGCCAACTCGCCCAAGAACTTGCCGAGCACGGATTCCTCGCTCTTCGTTTCGACTATGAGGGACAAGGAGATTCATCCGGTCGGCAGGATGACCCGCTAGCAGTTGCGCACTGGCAGGCCAGCGTGACAGCAGCCGTTTCGTACGTGCGGCGCACAGGTATCGAGTCCGTTGCCGTCGCAGGTTTGCGTGCAGGGGCCCTACTGGCCGCGTCCACCGTAGATACACTTGGCGACCTACGTGCGATGGTCTTGTGGGATCCGGTCATATCCGGTAGGGCCTATGTTCGAGAACTGACGTCGCTGTACCGCGTTTCGGTCGACGACGACCCCCACCACGACGATTGCACATCGATCGTCGGCGGCCTGCTGGCTTCCGCAGCGGTGAATGACCTTTCCGGACTTGACCTCAGCACGTTCGATCCGAGTTCGTCGACAAAAGTCCTCGCCGCGATTCGCCCTGAATTCGCTGATTCGCCCCGCGTGGTACGGATGCTCGAGCGATCCGGTGCTGAACGCATATTCGTCGAACGCCAGAATCAGTTCGTTTCCCCCAGCAGTTTCGTACTCTCGGTGCCTACGCACGACATACAGCGGATTTCGAGTTGGGTGTCGCGACAATTCGGCGAGGACAAGACTTCCGTCGATCCAGAGATCACGTCGGCGGCGCATGTCGCGACGGCTGACGACGGCGAAGAAGTCTGGGAAATATTGGAACGACGGTCCACCGGATCACTATTTGCAATCTCCACCGCATCCCGCACGACCGCGAGCCACGCTGCCACAGCGATCTTTCACAGCACCGCGAACGAGCACCGGATCGGGCCGGCGAGACTGTGGGTCGAGTCCGCTCGAACTCTCGCCTCGCACGGTATTCGCTCGATTCGCTTCGACAGGATGGGCACAGGAGACAGCGGCACGGTCTGCACCGACGAGAGCACGCCCATCGTGTCTCCGGAAGCGCGCCGCAATGTGTTGGATCTCGTCGACACTCTCGACGTGCCGCCGTCCCGCCGGATGCACGTCGGAATGTGTTCCGGCGCATGGATGGGCGCCTATGCAGCAAGCCAGCGCGGCGCAAGGTCCGTGGTGCTTCTCAACATAGTGAACTGGTCGATCAACAATCGTCGACCACCAGTGAAGAAAGCACACGTCGATGCAATGGAGTCTGACGTTGCAAACCGAATTTTCCTCGTGGCCAGAACAATTCGCAATTCCGGACGACGAGCTCAGCGGTACGTCCCCTACCCGGTGTGGCTCGGTCTCGGTTTCCTCGGATTGGTCAATGCCCCCGAGTCGATGCTTCGGACCTTGACCCGCCGCGGGACAAAAACTGCAGTGTCACTCTCGCCGGAAGACGAAGCGTGGTTCGAGGCGAACAGAGGCCGACGAGGTATAGCGCGTCTTTCGAGATCGAGGAATCCTCCACAGGTCTTGTTCTCAGGCTCCGGCGATCACAACCTGTTCCATCGCAGTTCGCGAGAACGCGTCCGCCGGTTGATAGTTGCCTCTGCACTCGATGCGTTCGGAGACCGAAAACTCGCCGTGTCGAAGCGCGATCAGGAGCGACTCGGAGCATGATGCGCACGTCTACCCGGGACGGAATTACAACGTCGTCCCAAGTATTTGTAGTCGTTGCAGCGACAACCGTGGCGCTTCTGACCGGTTGCACTGCCCACACAAGGCCCTCAAAACCGACTCCTACGTCCGTACCTCTTCCCTCGATCAGCGCCGACGCCGTCGCGGCCAGAGGCAAACTGGAAAGTGCGTCCGCGTTCGACGAAATCGATCCACTGATCGCCGACGTGGGCGCGACTGCCCACCAGATCACGTACCGATCAACTTCAGGTATGGACGGAAGCTCAACGGTCGTGTCTGGAGTCGTCTTCGTTCCGGAAGGCGATCCACCACCCGGCGGGCGGTCTGTTGTCACCGTCGGTCACGGCACAACGGGAGTGACTGCGGAGTGCGGACCTTCGATGTACCCGAATCTCCTGGGTTACGCGAGCACGATCGTCCCTTTGATGAAACTTGGGTTCGTCGCAGTCATGACCGACTACCAAGGATTGGGTCCGGCAGGCGGCATCAACCCGTACCTCGATCCGAACACCAGCGCATTCAACCTGATCGACGGAGTTCGCGCGGCGCGAGAAATGGTCCCGGACACGTCCGGGAAATGGGCAGGACTCGGCGTGTCGATCGGCGGGCAGGCGACATGGGCGGCGGCAGAGTTGTCCGGTTTCTACGCGCCCGAATTGAATTTTGTCGGATCGGTAGCGCTGGCTCCGGCGGCAGATCTTTCCAAGCTCGCCGACTTGGCCCAGTCGCAGTGGCTGACGCATGAACAGCAGATCATGATGTCGTACGTAGTATCTGGGCTGACCATCGCTCGACCCGGCACCGATCCAGGCAACTACCTACACGGCGCGCTGGCGAGCAACTCTGCGATGTGGCTGGCATGTGCGGGTCCGGTGTTGAAAGAACGCGGCGAACAAGCATCACGACTGAATCCCGCCGATACCCTGCCGAACTCCGACGAGGCCGGAGCAGTCTTGCGCGACTGGCTCATATCGATCGCCCTTCCGCAGCGTCCGGCCGGAGGACCACTCTTGGTCATCAACGGCGACGCTGATCAGACGATCCGCCCGCAGTGGGTGCAAGAGGCCGTCGACAATGCCTGTGCGTTCGGCGATTCGGTGCAGCACATCGTCAGGGCAGGCCAAACTCACAATAATCTGGATCCGGGGTCCGAGACCGCAGTCTGGCTCCAAGCGCGCTTCAGAGGCGAGTCACCGCCGTCGGACTGCTGATTATCGTCCAAAACTCGAATCGACCAGGTACTCCATGTTCTGAACCGCAGGAGTGGACACGACGTCTGAATGTGCCTTCGCCGAAGCCACTTCCGCCCCGTTTCGAACCACGCTGACCGAGACGGCGCCGACCGCCGATGGAACCGTGCAGATGTCCATCCCTGTATCGGCACTGCACGTGGTCGTCGTACCGCCGACCGTAACTTTCACTTCGGCACCTTCGACCAAGAAGGTCAAAACCTCGATCGTGTCGCGAACCGGGGACGACCCCGCACGCAGAATCATCGGTGATACCGAGGGTAGTGCGGGTTGCGCGGACGACAGCTGGTTCCGATAGGTGACGTACGCGATATCACGTGCAATCGCCGGTGCCGTTCCGGTCTTGAACCAGTCGACAAAATATGCGTTCAAATCGAGCAGCGCACGACCGTGCCCCTCGCTCGGTGCAAACGCCGTACCTTCGCTGTAGTCGTTCCACGAAATTAGTTGCACCCATTCGCTATCCGATTCGCGCGCAATCTGCCAGGTGTTTCGGAGATTCCCAGTGTTCTGCGCTTCGTCGAAAACCGATTGGCTGGGACGCGCATCCTGGAACGAGACCGACTGCATCCATATCTTGCCGAGAGCGTGCGCTCGGTTCACCTGATCCAGTGGCGAGCCGATCCCGGTGTCCGTCACTGGATTGAAGGAAGGGGTACGTCCACCCCACGTCGACATTCCATAGCTTATCGACGCGAATGAATCCATATTCGTGGTGGAGTTCAGGAAGAGTGGAACGAAGGCCACCTCGATCCCGTAGCGGGCCTTCATGATTTCGAGAAACTGCGACCACCACGCCGGGTCGTGTTTCTCGGCAAGAAAGGGCGAAATCACCACCCGGTTGTCCGTCAATCGAAAAACCGACGGCGATGACGCGTACTGCGACAACTCGCCTGCCAGATTCGCGGGGTCCAATGTGCCGAGTTCGCCGTTCATATCCGGCATCAGCATTATTTCGAACGCAGGATCAACCGCAGCCGAAGCGGCGAGAAGTTGGGACGGAACGGACGAAGACCACAACGGGTTCGACGACTTCGTCAGAATGTCAACCGAGAACCCACTGATTCCCGCGTCGATTGCCTGCCGCACTTCATCTTCGAGATCTCGCTGCCTCCACTGTGGGTCAGCTGAAACAGGCCGTGGTTGCGGTCGGTCTCGAAGAAACCCTCCGAATGCGGCGTATGAACCTCGTTCACCGTTCGGATTGAGATACTGCGTGGCGTAATAGTCTTCGCCCGACGGTAGGTTGTCGATCGAAAGGGGATACGGCGGGAAGTAGTGCGCAAAGACCATTTTGGCGGTCGACTGTCCGTTGTCCGGAAGCTCGACGGCGGGATGTGATGACACCGCCGCGTCAACCCTCGCGTTTGGGTCCACTCCATCAGAGAGCCTGAGGCCGGCCACTACGAGAAGCACTGACGACACCAGCGCAATGCCGATGGCAACTGCACGAAATTTCCTGTCCCGCGAACCTTCGATACTCACCCGTTTCCGTTTTCGAGCATCGGCGTTCACCGAATCAGCCACCCCTTCTCACACACGGCCTTACGCCGCAATGTCCGGTGACGTTGACATCCCGAACCTGGAAATCGAATTCCAATTCAATTCTGCTGCAAAGAATCCGAAGCTTGCGGCGGGTGATTCGACCTGGAATCGGAATCGCCGTTCCCACCGAGTGATCTTACCTGCCGCTTATCGGTCGGCAACTCGTCACTCGAGAGGTTCGCCTTCTGCGCGACCTTTGTGCGGAGCATCGAGCGAGGGATCGCCACTGTCGGACTGTCCAGATCACTGCGCGTGTAGCGCCCCTCAGTCTCCGCCGGCTCCCATTCGTCGAAATCGATGCGCATATCTTCGGCCGGAGATTCGACCGAATCCCCCGAATCATGCTTCTCCACTTCATTCTTCCCCGTCGATCCCACACCTGGTTCTGCGTGTATTACCTGCGCGCCGGCTCCTCCTTCAACGGGAGGCCACGCGCCGACTGGTTCATTCGATGCATCATTCACCGGAGGCTCGTTCGCCGCAGGCTCGTCCACCACACTCACACGGCTGCGGACCTTGACCAAGCCACCCCGTCCGACACCCGACAGCACCGCGCCCAACAGGTTCGCGCCGGCAGCGCGCAGCGTGGTCGCTGCGCCTTCCACCTCGTCGACCGACGAAATACTCTGTGTTGAAACAAGAACCACGCCGTCGACGACTGAGCCGATCACAGCCGAATCGGAATAGAGCGACAACGGTGGACCCACGACGATCGTGTATTCGAATTTCTCGGAGGCTTCCGAAAGCATCTCGCGTGCCGAGACCGATGCGATGGCATCACCGGAATCGGATCGTATCGAGCCGGCGGGCAGCAGAGTCAATGAGCGACCGGGTACCTGAACGAGCACGTCCACGAGCGGAATCGCACCGGCCAGCACGTCGGAAAAGCCGACTGCCGGCTTGATACCGAGGTATGAATCCAAGCTCGGCGACCTCAAGTCACCGTCCACCAACAGCACTCGACGTCCCGCTTCGGACAGGACAACCGCGAGATCGGCTGCGATGCACCCCGCAGGCTCCGAGTACCGAGGCGAGGCGATGAGGACCGAACGGATCGCGTCGGCACTCGGGCCGGCGAACTCGATACCTGTCCTGAGCTTGCGTATCGACTCGGCATAGGCGGTCGCGCCGTCGGCGGGGAACGTCAACGCGCGAAATCCCCGCGAGGCCGATTCCGGAACTGTCGCCAAAATCGGTACACCTGCAACGGCCGAGAGCATGGAAGCGCTTCGAACGGACCGGTCGAGTCGCCCAAGGAGCACCCGGACGCCGATGCCGACGACCAGGCCACCGATGAGGCCGAACAGGGACGTCATCACGAGATTCGAACCCCCACTGGCATCTTCAGCGTTGGCCTCGGTGACCACCTGGACGGAGGTATTCGGACGGCCACCACCGTTAGGGGTCTCCAACTGCCCCACATATTGTGCAAAATTCTTCGCATACGCATTGGCGATACCGGCCGATCCTTCGGCCGTCGAATCCGTGACAGAGACCTGCAAGAGCACAGTTTTCTCAACTGCTGCCGCCGAAACCTGCGAGGCCAACTCATGTCCGCTCATTGGAAGACCCAGGTCGTCGATCACCTTGACCGCCAGATCGTCGCTCGAAAACAGTTGGGCATAGGTCGCCGCTCGTTGCTGAGAAAACAGATCGCCCTGGTAGGCGCCAGCCGAGTCAGCACTGATCGGCGAGCCGATGAACAGCACAGTTGTCGACGTGTAGGACGACGGACTCGAGATGGCCATGAAAGCACCGAGGATCAAGCCGAGCACCGCGAAGACAGGTATTGCCCACCCCCGCCTCAGAATTCGCGCGGCAGTGCTGAGTGCATTCATGTGTTCGCCTTTCTTGGAGATCGCTGTGTGCGTGTGTCTCCGTCGCGCCGTGGCGTGTAACTTGCCACCGAGTCAGTTGTGTCTGGCCGATTCACGGGCAACACTGCCCCTCGCTGCGTTCGGCGCGTGGTCGTCAAGAGGACCGAACCTTCGATTTTCGCTCCTGCGATTTCCAGATCGTGAATCTTCGTCATCACCGTCTGCATGTTTGTCGAATGAGACTGAACGACAAGGATTATCGAACGGCATACCTTGGCCAGTCGGCCCGAGTCGGCGTACTGCGTCCCGCCGGAGTCGAAAACAACCACTACGTCGAACCTGGCACTCAGATCTCGCAGCATGCGCCTGAACGACTCAGACTCGAAGACTCGCTCCGGAGTTTCGGTCGGCGAACCGCTCCGGAGGAGAGTCGGATGCAGCGGTGTCGAGATCAGAACATCATCGAGGACGCTGTCCGACATGACGATGTCGGTGACCCCGAACTCGATATGTGCACGCGAGGATCGGAAGTTGCAGTCGACGAGAACCACCGAATACCCCAGAGCGCAAGCAGCATCGGCGATGCCGCCAGCTGCGAACCTGCTGATCTTCCCCTCGTCGGCAGCGGTCACGAGCACGGGTGACGCGGGCGTACCTGACCCGATGAGATCTCGGTTGAACTGCAGTCTCTCAAAATAACTTCTCGATGCCGACTGAGCACCTTCCTCGGCGGACAATCCCCTGTCACCGAGGTACGGGATCGACTCGAGCACAGGTAGACCCGTCCAGGCCGCTAATTCGTCGACACCCTGAACTGCTCTCGACCTCGCAGCAGCCAAGATCACACCAGTCACTCCAACCAGCGATCCGACGACCAACCCCAGAAGAACGTTCGGAATCGTCTGCGGACCAGCCGGGCTCGTCGGTGCTGACGCCGTGACGACAGTCAGCGGCTGAACCGTCGGGATCAAAGTCCCACTCGGCGTCTCGAGTCGCCGGATCGTCTCGTTCATCTCATCCGAAGCCGCGTTCGTCAGTTGCAACGCCCGGTCTGCGCTGTCGGTGGTGCCAGAGATTTCGAGCAACACGGTGTCGGGCACAACGCGAACCGAAATGCTTTCGACGTCACGCAGACCACTCTCGCCCAGACGACTTGCGACGCGGGCCGAGAAGTCGGCACCCTCCGCCAGACGCGTGTACGTACCCGCTCGTTGCTGCGAGAATTCGTCACCTTGGAAAGGGCTCGAATCGGCATTGCCCAGAGTGGTCGGTGTACCCCACCCTGGCGTGGTGAGAAAGAGCTGGGTCGAGGACTTGAAAGTGGTCGGCGTGAGCAATGTCAGCAGAACGCCTACCAGCAGGCCGAGCAATGTCGAGATGCCGACGACAACCCACTTGTCACGAAGGACTCCGAAGAAGCGGGACGGGTTCATCGCAGAATCCCCCCATTCGGCGCGCCCTCGCGAATCACACCGGAGGCGGTCAGCGATTCCACCAGTTTCTGAGCAATCACTGCGTTCCCCACTGCATTCGGGTGCACACCGTCCTCGAATTTCAGTGTCGTGAGGTCCACGTCGGCGTACCAACCGTCGGCAACAGGATCGATCACGGTCGCGGCAACCGATTCCCCGTAACTTCGCAGCGCTGATACGAATTGGTCGTATCCGTCGTACGGCACAGGTGTGACGTATGTCGGCACGATGATCACCAGACGGGCATCCGGCCATGCATCCCGGACGGTATCGATGTACGACGTCATGACGGGAAACAAATCCATCGGACTCATGTGCAGATCGTTTCGCCCACCGTCCACGAAAATGATGTCCGCTCGATACCGCTCGATCGACACCTGTAGTCGATTCTCGAATCGTGTTGTAGTTCCCTGATACTCGGGTGCGCCGTCGTTGGTGAAACCGGTGCTTCCCTGAGCATCGACATTGCAGTCCCACCCCATCCGGACGCAGATGATTCTCGGGTATGCCCCGAGCCCGATTCCGTTGATGCCCGCAGTGAAGCTGTCGCCGAACCACATCGATGCCGGCGCTGTGTCCGGCGGCAACTGAGGAACCGTTGTCGCTGCTGTGAGGGCGGACCGGCCGTTTCCGGCAGCCGAATTCTGACGCACCGCCAGCGCCGTCGCACAAACGACCAGTACCACCAGCAGAGCAAGGCCCACGAGTTCCAGCGGGCGACGGGCAGAGATTCTCGACGAGAATCGGTTCGTCCGAGTCATCGAGTCACCTCCCGCCGTGAGACGAAGAATGCACAACCGATGATGACGAGGAAGTACGACATCGCTTGCAGCAGTGATCCTCTGAGCAGAATGATCAGGTAGAAGGGCAGGATGCAGGCAAGGATCGTCGGCGCCCTGGACTGGCGCAGCGACAGTTCGATTCGTCTGTCCTGAATCCCTGCGATCAAGCCTAGAGCAACCATTCCGACAATCAGCGCGATCCACCCACCGTTGACGAACAGCTCGGACCACAACGGAGCAGAAAGGTTCTTGACCGTGTAGTTGCGGCTCTCCGCGAGCAGGATGCCCGTGTCCGTAGCTTTGCCGGGCCAGATGGTCCGCGGAATCCAGAAAAGAACAACTCCGAGTGCCTGCTTGCCATCGGTAACCCCGTGCGTATTCACAAAGTTGACGGTGTTGTTGACCTGCGCAAATGCGTCGTAGTCCGGAGACGTGAGCGATTCGAGAGGCGAGCTTGTCTTGAACTGTGCCGACGTGCTGTACCTGAACGCATCGGCGAGCGGAAAGACCAGGACAAGTGCAGCCACGGCAAGCAAGGCAACCACACGGAAACGACCACGGGTCGCGAAGAGTCCGAAAAGTGCCGCCACGGCTAGTGCTGCAGTACCGAACAGATACCTCGCACTCGAGATCGGATTGAAAGTCAACAACAGCACGGCTCCGAGCACGATGGCGCAGAGAAGAAACAAACGATCGGCTCCCGGATTCTGATCACGGTATTTGACCACCGCGATGAATGCGACAAGCAAGGACATCATCGCGACGGCGCCGATGATGCTGGCGACCGTGGATTGCCCCAGCGACGCACTCGCCTGCTCCACCACGGCACTTCGGCTCGACAGAAGCGTCCCTACACCAAGTTTCTTGATGTAGTACGCGTTGGCGACCAGGGCGCAACCGGCAAGAATCAAAACCCGAACGGGATCCACACGCACGCTCGTGGCGTTTCCCCATCGCGTGTCTCTGATTCGACGCCACACCGCTCCGGAGAACACTAATCCCACCAGGAAGCCGCCGATTCCCAGAAGGACGATAGCCACCGCTGTCGAGTTGAGGGACGGATCCACTCGGGGCGTCGTAGGAGGAATCTCTCGCAGGCGGAGCTGGGCAAGTGGGGCAAGACCCATGAAGACATAGGTGAAAACCCAGAACGACATCTCGACGAGCCGACGAAAGCCCTCGCCCACAATCCACGCATAGCGCAGTCCCGAAATCGTGGTGACGGCAAGTACCGCCATCCATACACGCCCTGGCGGTGTCGGAGTGAACTCGACGACTGCGAAAGGCACGATGATCACCATGATCACCGCGGTCCAGATCGCAATCAGCGGTGGCATCAACGAGTCCTGCCGCCCGACGTCGAATTCCGCGAACTCGTGAGGCTTTGTCCGCCCGCTGGAAATTGTTTTCACGTGGTCGTCCCGGCCAGTGCGCCTGTTCGTGTTCGGCGCAGATCGCCTGGTTCGGCACGATCAGCAGTGGACGGCACGCTCGCGGGGTCTTCACGGCCGGAGTGCTTCCGTTGGGCAGCGACCACCAGACACACCGCAACGAGGACGGACGAGACCGCCAGCCCGATCGCGACTCCGACCGCGGTTCCTGTGAGGGCCGCGGCCGCGCTGCAGATGACGATTGCCGTGAGACTCTGGACAATTCGCAGCTTGAGCAGTCGTCCGCTGGCTCCTTGAGTGCGGTAGAGATTGTAAACACCCGCTATCCAACAGATCGCCGCGTACTCGAGTCCGAGAAACGGCAGAACATGGCGAGCCTCGGCCCAGGACTCTCCTAGAACGACTCGGCCGAGTGCATCTGGAAGGAAGGGAGCGGCGAATCCGATCGTTGCCGCCATCGCAGATGTGAGCCACGCTGCATAACGCAGTGTGCTCCACACCTGGCGCGCGGTATGGCCGGCCCGCACCGATTCGGGAATGACGATCAGTGGAAGAGAACTGATCAGCACGGCGAACGGCCCCAGGACGGTCACGGCTCCGCGCAAAGACGCGGCAGCCACCGTTCCGATGAAGGCCGTGGACACCCCGACGATCACGATTGCAGCCAGTTGGTCGATGCCACTCTCGAATCCGAACCGGATTCGATGAGTCCAGAACGACGCCCACCAGCGATACAGACCAGTCAGTCGCGGTAGCGTCTGTACGCGAATCATCAGGTAAACGAGTGCGAGTCCTCCGGCGACGGACCACAACCAAATCATCTCTGCGATCGAAAGTGCCTCTGGTCGAATCCAAGTCACGACAAGCACACCGAACGCCGCACTCGCCCACAACGCGTCGCTGAAGAACGCGTGTTCCGGTTCTCCCATCGACATCGCGGTGAACCGCAAGGCATCCTGCGCGAGAACAACCGGCGCGGCAACGGCGTATGCAATCCCCACCTGCGGTTCGTGAAGGAAAACCGAGACTCCGAGGGCAACGATCCCAACCAGGACTCCGAAGGTGGCAGCACCCGAGATCGCGTGTCTGCTCTCCGCGCGAATCCTGTTGCGACTGTGGGCACTCATCAACAGCAGGGGTGTGCCAACTGCACCTCGAACGAATCCGAGCGCAGCCGTGAGGATGGAGAAAACAAGGATCGCCAGACCGAACTCACTGACGGAGGACGGTCCGGCCATCGCGAACAGAATCAACGCGTTACTTACGCTGGACAGCACTTGGTCACCCGCACTGAACAGCACTCGCAGCTTCAGACCTGCCACGACCCCACCTCCCTTGCACACGTGGTGTCTCCAGACTGAGATCAAATTGAAACCGTCGGTCGGCTCAGTCCACCTGAAACAGTCTATAGGATTGTTTACTGCGAAGTAGCCGGGGTTGCCTTCGTGCATTCCTCCAGAGAGAGAACCTCCTCCAGACGAACCTTCTCTAGTCGAAGTGCGAGCCAGTGTTGACCGCGATTCGAAGCCCGAGGTAGGCGGCCGCAGCGTTGACGGCCGAACGCATCTTCTCGAGATCGACGAAATTACCCGAATGGCTGTATGTACAGTCGGCGTAGCGGCCCGTCGTGCGCATGTTGGACGCGAGAACTGCCGGCTCGAGTGTCTGCATTCCCCTCGCGAACGCCAGATCACCACCACTGAACGCATGATCTCGATCACCGGGCACCCGAAAACACGACATTGTAGTTGCAAGCACCATCGGGGACGCCACGCCATCAGGGTCGGCCCGGGACCGACTATTGCGCCGTCCGACCAACTCCCCAGCAGCACGCCGGACGAGCGCCTCGCCGGAGCGAATCCTCGACCGAACCTGCGAAGCCACTTCGAGGGGACTACTAGCTGTCCAATCTGCCCGGAAAGGAATGTGACTGAACGCATTCCCCCCTGTCCTCGCCAGTAGGGGCGATGCCGATCGCAGGTCGACAACCACGTGATGAGTGACGTCGGGGCCGCACTCCAGAGCCGCGAGCACTGCGCAATAGAAATACACGGAAGGCACACGGGTTCCAGGTGCTGCAACCAAACGAACGGAGAGCCACCACCCGCGAACAGGTTCCGTGGATACGGCCGAGGACGAGATTGCGTTTCCCGATGCCCGCCGACTCACCACCTCACGCTGGAACATACTTGTACCACTGAGGATTCGCCTCAGGGACGTCGCGGCAATCAAGGGATTGGTCGACGCCATCAAAAGCCCGGCAGCAACGATCCGACGCTTCGACAATCTGCGCACAGCGGGAGAGCGCGGACCAAGCGCCGGATCCAGACCCGACAACGCAAGAAAGAGTCGTTCTGATTTCGGCATGAAGACCGTCTCGTCACCAAACATGTGTGAATAGATCAGGCCGATCATGTTGCGCGCAACGACGACAGTGATCTCGCGAGGGTCACTGAATCGTCGCGCATTGAAATACTTGAACAATGTCCGGTCGAATACCTCGACGCCTATCGCCGAAGACACGTCGGCCACGCGCATTCCTTCGACGGCACCCAGTCCGTGTAACGAGGCAGTAGGCGAACCCTCACCAGCGGTACGCATCTCGAAAATCAGGGGGAAGACCCCGATACCCGCTTCGAAAGTCTCCGAGATCCACTCGTTGACAACGGCTACGACACCAGCTCTATCGACTGGGCCGAAGGACTCCTGCGCGTGACAGCAGTACGTGCTTGCCAGCGGATCGACCTTCACTTCATCCCTCCACGATCACGTGTGCCCGAAATTCAATCCTCACCGACCAATTTCCCTTCGTTCGCGGCAAAACAACCGTGCGCCGGTTTCAGCGAGTTTGCAGAACCTCCGAGGGAACCCGCGGCCGGATCGAAATCTCCGCCTTCCGCCAGTGCGCTCCGCCACATTCGAAATTGCCCAACGAGGCCAGTCCATCCATCACCCTGTTGCAACCTGCTGGTTAACACTACGCGCGCACAGGCTCGCCTCCATCTGATGCAGCAACATCGCTCCCGGCGATCGAAGCACGACATGAGACCAGTTGATAAACCGTGGAAATAGGGCTTAAATAGCGTAAACCAAACCATTTGACTGTTTGAAGCGCAGTTTACCAACTGGAGGTTCGTCATCAGCACCCAGATCGACCAGATGCACGACAAACCTGGTGACGTCTCCGCGACTTTCGAGTTATCCAATCGTGGTCCCGTCGAATCGCTGAACATCACGATTCTCGGCATCAACTACGCGCCGGAAACCACGGGGATAGCCCCGTACATGACGGACCTTGCCGAGTCCCTCGGCGAGCGCGGGCACAAGGTGCACGTCGTCACCGGGTACCCACACTATCCGGCGTGGGAAATCGACGCTTCCTACCATGGACGGTCGATCGACGAGGTCGTGAACGGCGTTCACGTTCACCGACGCCGCCACTTCGTGCCCAGCCCACCGAATGCCTTGGGACGAATCAAGATGGAGCTGAGTTTCGGCGCACGTGCCGCCAGTTCCGGATGGAACACACCTGACGTAATCGTGTGCACCAGTCCGGCATTGCTGGCCACTGCGATGGTCCTCGGACGTGCTCGGCTGACACCCAAACGTCCGGCCATCGGGGTCTGGGTACACGACTTGTACGGTCAAGGCGTCGTGGAGACCGGTGCGATGACAGGCCGCAGTGCCCGCGCAACGTCCAGGCTCGAGGCGGCTGTCGTGAAGTCCGCCGACGGAATCGCCGTCGTCCATGACCGTTTCGTCGACCATGTCGTCAACGAACTTCACGTCCCACGCGAACGAGTCACAGTGGTTCGGAACTGGACGCACGTGACGCCGATCGATGTGGACGATCTCACCGCCGCACGCACCAAATTCGGTTGGTCGCCTGACGAAACCATTGTTCTGCACACCGGAAACATGGGCGTGAAACAAGGTCTGGAAAATGTCGTCGAGGCCGCTCGACTCGCCGACGAGCAGAGTCTGCCAATCCGATTCGTTCTGGTCGGTGACGGCAACCAGCGACCGAACCTCGAAGCCGCGGCAGTCGGAGTCGATCGAATCGACTTCGTCCGCCCACTCGACGACCAGGATTTCCGCACTGCCATGGTCGCCGCCGACGTTTTACTGGTCAACGAGGCACCCGGGATCGTCGGGATGGCAGTGCCGAGCAAGCTGACGTCGTATTTCAGCAGCGGTACCCCGATTGTCGCCGCAACCGATGTGGCATCTACGACTGCCGACGAGATCCGTGCCTCCGGTGCTGGGGTCGTCACTCAGAACGGTGATCCCGCAGGCCTGCTCTCTGCAGCCCTACAACTCGCGGGCGACGCGGAGACTTCCGCCAGACTTGGTGCCGCCGGGGTCCATTACTGCGCCACCTCGGTTGGCAAAACCGCGTCCATCGACAAATGCGAAAAGTGGATCCGCGAGCTGGTGGCCGGCCGCAGTTAGTACGCGAGCCGCTCGGAACAAAACCTCACACATCTCGACTCGGATCTGAAGACGACGAACATAGACAAGGCAGCTGACGCTCGATGACCAAACGCGCACTCATCACAGGGATCACCGGACAGGACGGTTCCTACCTGGCAGAACTGTTGTTGGCCAAAGGTTACGAAGTTCACGGATTGATCAGACGCGCATCAACTTTCAACACGTCACGCATCGATCACCTCTATCAGGACCCTCACGAACTGGGCGCACGGCTGTTCTTGCACTACGGTGACCTGTCCGACGGCGCACGACTCGTCACGCTCCTGTCGAAGATCGCACCAGACGAGGTATACAACCTCGCTGCGCAGTCGCACGTGCGGGTCAGCTTCGACGAGCCCGAACACACAGGCAACACAACCGGAATCGGGTCTATTCGTTTGCTCGAAGCAGTCCGCATGACGGGATTGCAGTGCCGCTTCTACCAAGCTTCGAGTTCGGAAATGTTCGGAGCCAGTCCGCCTCCACAGAACGAGGACACCCCGTTCTATCCGCGGTCGCCGTACGGCGCTGCAAAGGTGTACTCGTACTGGGTCACCAGGAACTATCGCGAGGCCTACGGAATTCACGCGGTGAACGGGATCCTCTTCAATCACGAGTCACCCCGCCGCGGTGAAACATTCGTCACGAGAAAGATCACGCGTGCAGTCGCGCGAATCCAGGCCGGGATCGAAGATTCCCTGTACCTGGGCAATTTGGACGCGGTCAGGGACTGGGGCTACGCACCCGAGTACGTCGAGGGTATGTGGCGGATGCTTCAAGTCGACGAACCAGATGACTACGTGTTGGCCACTGGAGGAAACTTCACGGTCCAAGATTTTGTCGTGGCCTCATTCGAACATGTGGGTCTCGACTGGCAGAAGTACGTCAAATTCGATCCTCGTTACCTTCGCCCCACAGAGGTGGACGCTCTGGTCGGCGATGCAGGCAAGGCCGAGGACAAACTGGGCTGGAAAGCGACAGTACAGACCCCAGAATTGGCTCGAATCATGATGGACGCCGACATCGCAGCATTGGCGCATGCCGGCACACCGTGGATCGACACGCCGCATCTCCCTGATTGGAAGATCTCGCTCTCATGATCACAACGAAATCGATTGCACCTCTTGATCGCAGCGCCCCGACTTACATCGCCGGACACAAGGGACTGGTGGGATCCGCGCTCTGGCGCAAGCTCGAACAGAGTGGCTTCACCGACCTGATCGGCCGCACATCTGCCGAACTCGATCTGCGAAACCGAGCAGACGTATTCGCCTTCTTCGAAGCCGCCAAACCGTCGTGCGTCGTCTTGGCTGCCGCGAAGGTCGGAGGAATCGTCGCGAACAACACGTATCCGGTCGATTTCATCTCCGACAACCTTCAGATCCAGACCAATGTGCTCGACGCAGCGCTGCGGCACGGCGTGCGCCGATTGCTGTTCCTCGGGTCCTCGTGCATCTACCCGCGCCTGGCGCCACAGCCGATCAGAGAAGATCAATTACTGAACGGCCATCTCGAACCGACCAACGACGCATATGCGATCGCCAAGATTGCGGGAATCATCCAGGTCCAGGCTGTTCGTAGGCAGTTCGGGTTGCCCTGGATCTCGGCGATGCCGACAAGCCTGTACGGACCCGGCGACAACTTCTCGGAGAATGTTTCGCACGTACTTCCTGCGATGATCCGCCGTCTCGACCAAGCCAAGAACGAGGGAATTGAATCAGTCACAAACTGGGGTTCGGGGAGCCCACGTCGAGAATTCCTCCATGTGGACGACTTGGCCGATGCACTCCTTCACCTACTTGACACCTTCGACGAGTCCGGGCATGTCAACGTCGGTACCGGTCACGACGAAACCATTAAAGAGCTCGCAAATATTGTGGCCGAAGCAGTGGGATATGAAGGCCGAATGGACTGGGACACAAGCAAGCCCGATGGTGCACCGCGCAAACTACTCGACGTGTCCACATTGATGGCCACCGGTTGGAAACCACAGATCTCAACCCGCGAGGGCATCGAGTCGACCGTAGCCTGGTATCGCGAGCACGTACGGGATTCGTCTGCAGCGGTCCGACTGTGAGCACAAACCGCACTCTGTCCGGGTTCACCGGTGCAGGATACGACAAGGGACGCGGCCCGCTGGTCCAAATCTCCTGGCTCGCGATTTCCGGTGTGCTGCTTTCTCATTGGTGGTGCCCCAATGGAGTACGCGTTGCAGTTCTCCGGCGGTTCGGTGCCGACATCGCCGACGGGGTCCTGATTCGACACCGCGTCCGTATCCACTGGCCGTGGAAACTGACGGTCGGAGCAGACTCGTGGATCGGCGAGGGAACATGGATACTCAATCTCGAACCCGTCACGATAGGGGCGAATACGGCTATCTCGCAGGATGTCCTCCTGTGTACGGGCAGTCATGATCACCGAAGTCCCACATTCGAGTTCGACAATGCTCCCATCGTCATCGGTGACCAAGCATGGATCGCCGCCCGTGCGACGATACTCCGCGGTGTAACGATCGGGGACAACGCAATCGTCGGCGCGACGGCTTTGGTGACGTCCGATGTTTCCGCCGGAGCCACGATGTTGGCGCCACGGGCCGGCGCTGCACGATGAAGATACTGCAGATCGTCACTCTCTTCTCACCGGACGCCGCCTACGGAGGGCCTATCAGGGTCGCCCTAAATCAGTCGAAAGCATTGCAGGACAATGGGCATGACGTAACTATCGCCGCGGGTGAGCGTGGATACGCGGTGCCACCGACACGCGAGCAGGGTATCGCTCTGCAATTGTTTCCGGCGCGAACCGTGATCCCCAAAATCGGGTACGCGGGAATCGGCGCGCCGTCGATGCTTGTGTGGCTTCGCAAGCACGTCCGAGAATTCGACGTCGTGCACATTCATCTCGCGCGTGACCTGGTGACCCTTCCTGCCGCGAAATTGGCTCTTGCATACGGTATTCCAGTTTTCGCACAAACTCACGGGATGATCGACGAGACAGACAAATTGCTGGCAAGGCCGTTGGACGCTGCTTTCACGATCCCGGTCCTCAAACGAGCACGGACAGTGTTCTATCTGACCGAACGAGAGCACACAGACCTGCAGTCTGTTGTCGGAGACAGTCGCGTCAACTTGGTGGAACTCAACAACGGGATCCCCGAGGCCGAAGACCTCGAGTCACGGCCAGTCAACAGTTGCGACGCGCCCGAGGTCCTCTACCTCGCACGACTACAGGCAAGAAAGCGACCCCAGGTCTTCGTCGAAGCCGCAAAAGAGTTGTTGGACAGCGGACACACGGCGCGCTTTTCGATAGTCGGACCGGATGAGGGTGAAGCAGAAGCCGTCAACCGAATGATCGAACGCTCCGGACATAGCAATTGCATCCAGTACGAAGGCCCACTACCGTTCGACAAGTCTCCCGAACGATTTCGTCAAGCCGCTGTATATGTCTTGCCCTCCGTGAACGAACCGTTCCCGATGTCTGTACTCGAGGCGATGGCCGCTGGACTACCCGTAGTCGTCACCGACACGTGCGGCCTCGCACCACTGATCCGGGATGGTCGGTGTGGCCTCGTGACCGATGACGCCACCGAATCAGTGACCGCGGCGATCTCGTCGCTCTTGAAGGATCCCGTCGCCGCTGCAGAGATGGGCGCCCGCGCGCGAAATGTTGCTCGCGAACGACTAGGAATGCCTGCCGTTCGTGCGGTGCTCGAAACCCAGTACGGGCTCTGAGCGGCTCCCACATCTGCACTACAGGAAGTAATTGTGAAATCCACTCGCCCCAAGGTCCGTCGACGCGTACTCGTTCTCAGCGGGATTGTCGGCGGACTTACTGCAATCACTGCCGCCGGCTGGCCGGTCTACGTCGATCCGGTGATCGACACACCCGAAATGGCCGACGCGATAGTTGTTCTCGGCGGTGATCACGACGGCAGAGAAGAATACGGACTGTCCTTGGCCGAGCAGGGCTACGCGCCCCAGATCATCTTTTCGAATCCGTATCGAAGCAATGATCCGAGGATCACCGCAATATGCGAGGGAACCTACGACTTCGAGGTCAGCTGTTTCAAGCCAGATCCGTCGACCACGCGTGGTGAAGGACAGGAGATTCGGCGTCGCGCCGAGGCACAGGGATGGAAGCGTGTCATCGTTGTGACCTTCGTTCCCCATGTCTCTCGCAGTCGCTACATCATCAACCGTTGCTGGGACGGTGACATCGACGTCGTCGCGGACCCCCGACCACTTCCGGTCTGGGTCTGGGCCGCGAACTATGTGTGGCAAACCGCCGGGTATGTTCGCGCCCAGTTCCAGGAATGCTGACTGCCTCTGTCCGGTCAGTACGCTCCGTCGCTCCTGAGCACTGCGGATACGGTCCTGGTGATGATCGAGATATTCTGCGCCGCAGACCAATTCTCCACGTAGGAAGAGTCGAGACGAACAGATTCTTCCCAGGAGAGATCACTGCGACCACTTACCTGCCAGAGACCGGTGATGCCAGGCTTGACCAGCAGGCGCCGGGCAACCTCGTCGTCGTACATCTCGACCTCGCGACGCAATGGCGGCCGTGGGCCGACAACGCTCATCTCTCCGCGAATGACGTTGAAGAACTGCGGTAGCTCGTCGATACTCAATCGACGAAGGATCTTGCCGACGGACGTGATTCGTGGATCCTCACGCATCTTGAACAACACACCTCCGGCGCCTTCGTTGTCCCCCATCAGATCGACAACCTGCTGATCGGCGCCTTCCACCATGGTACGAAACTTGAACATGGGGAACGGTTTCCCGTTGAGGCCGATGCGTTCCGCCTTGTAGAACACCGGGCCTTTCGACGTGAACTTGACTGCAGCGGCAGCGGCGAGCATGACCGGCGCCACGAGGAGGATCATCAGCATCGAGAACACCGCGTCGAACACAGCGGGCGCAAGCCGGTTCGCGCCCTGGTAGCGCGGCCGCGCAACGTGAATCAACGGGAGTCCCGCCGCAGGGCGAAACATCAAGCGAGCCTTCGACACATCGGCCACGACCGGTGAAACCACCATGTCGACGCCCTCGGCTTCGAGGTCCCACATCAGTTTGCGAATGCCCACCTGTCCGAGGTCTTCGGTCCCGGTTACGATGACGGTGTCTGCGCCACTTGCGCGCATCGCCTCGACTACCTCGAACTCGTTGCCCATTACCGGGACTGCTGCTCCGTCGACTACGATGTGATCGTCCAACGCGGTCGCCCGACGCGGAATGCACGCTCCCACAACGTCGTAGCCTGCCGAGGATTCCCGCACGAAGGCACGCGTAGTAGCAACGACGGACGCATGTCCACCGACCAACAGCACCGAGTTACGGCAATCCCCGATCGCACGCTTCTTTCGAATGTCGCGTCGCCAGAGGTAGCGTCCGAGAAGCAGCGCAGCGAGTCCGACGGGCAGTGCGATCATGAGGTAGCTTCGCGCAATTCCCACGCCCAGAATGATCCCGGCCAATGCGCCTACTCCGAAGACCTGGCCGGTAGCGAGCAGTACCTTCTCGTACTCGTCACTGCCCTCGCCCAGCATCGCCTGATGACGGCTACGCCCCCGTGCGAGGGCGATCATCCACAGTCCGCCCAACGCTGCAGACGCGATCACTTTAAGTGGTGTCAGCCACTCGATGGGATGCGGCCACATACTGCCGATCTGAGCGAGTGCGATCACGAACAGGACCGTGATCGAATCGCTCACTGCGATCCGCTTCCGGTATGCCCGGCGCCAGTCTGTTCCGACATGAGCGGAATCCTGCGATACCGCCGACCGGCTCTCCACCTCAGCATGAACGCTCATTTGCCATCAGTCTTTCTTGTCATACGAACGGCGTCAGCGGATCGAACGGCTTGGGGGATCGCTGATCGGTAGCCACCGCGAGCGTCCAGGTACGGCAACACCCCGCCGGTTGCCGTACCTCGCTGCTCGCAGTGCAGAAATGAACCGTCATCGGACCCCCTACATAACCGCCGATCAAAGGCCAATTCATGCAAGAAAACGACCCAGTGTTGCTCATTTCGTACGTAAACATACCTTAGGTTTGTTTCAACTGCACTCACCAAGCCCAAGCTATTTTCCGATTGCCAGGTAATTACCGGGCAATTACGTCAAAGTGGGCTAATCCTCCACGTCTTCGAGACGTCTTCCCTCACGAATCCGAATGTCGGCGATCAGCATGTCCAGGGCGCCCAGGAGTGCAGTGTCGGCGCGTCGGCACTGCTCGATCAGAGCTTCCAGATCAGCTTCATCGGCGCTTTCGATCACACCAGCTTTGGCGGCCCTGCTCAGTACTTTTTCGGCGAGGAGCAACGGCGGCTGCGACCGAGCGATGCCGTCCATGGATGACGCGCGAGCCTTCTCGGCAGCCTTCAAAGCGTCCCACGCCCGCTCTTGCTCAGCGATGTCGACCGCCCCGGAACTGACCAGGTGCGGGCTGCGGTGCACGAGTTTCGCGATCAATGCACCGGCCACGTCGTCCAATTCGAAAACACCGTGTGCTTGAGCGATCCGCGAGTGGAACAACACCTGAAGCAACAGGTCTCCGAGTTCCTCCCGAAGATCGCTCTCGTCGTCGCTTCGAATCGCGTCGAGTACCTCGTAGGTCTCCTCGACGAGGTAAACGGAGAGGCTCTCGTGCGTCTGGGTCGACTCCCAACCGCCGCGATTCCACAACCGGTCCATGATCGACGCCGCTTCCACCAGTCGATCGCCGTGAATGGGTTCGGCGCGAATCATCTTTACCCCAGCGGCAGACAACGCCGCGATCTTCGGCTCGGCGGTGTCCATCATCACAGTCACCGCGGCGCCGGGTGTCGTGGCCGGCAGTGCACCGCGTACCGAGTCGGGGACGTCCGGGTCGATATCGATCGCGCCGGACAGGAACGGGAGCGCCTCCAGCGGAAAGACATGCGGCCGCAAAGGATCGAGCAGTACGACGACGGGCGATTCGTTCACCGTGTGCTCACGCCTCGACCAGGACGGCACCGGCGGCGCGCCCGTCAATCGCCAGGATGAAGTCCGCGATGTACTGGAGCAATTCGACGTCCCGCAGGCGATCCGAGCCGACTCCGCCGGTGCGAGGCAGCGGGAGTTGCACGAGCCCGGTCGTTGCCCGGTACTGCGCGCTCGGATAGATCCTCTTGAGCCTGATCTGTTTGGAATCGGGCAGTGACATAGGCGAGATCTTGAGCTGAGTTCCGGTGACGGCGACTTCCTCCAGTTGATACTCGCGGCAGAGCAGTCGAAGCTTGGCCACCGAGATCAGCCGTCGAACCTCTTCGGGCAGTGGGCCGTAGCGATCGACCAGTTCTTCGACTACGGCAGCGATGCCGTCGGAATCAGTTGCCGCAGCGAGCTTGCGGTACCCCTCCAACCTGAGCCTGTCACTGGTGACGTAGTCGGGCGGGATGTGCGCGTCCACCGGTAGGTCGATCCGGACTTCCTTCGTGCCCTCGTCCATTGTGATCGGTTTGCCGTCGGCTGCAGCCCGGAAGGCTTCGACCGCCTCACCGACCAGCCTGACGTACAGATCGAACCCGACCCCCGCGACGTGGCCGGACTGCTCTGCGCCCAGAACGTTTCCGGCTCCACGGATTTCGAGGTCCTTCATCGCGACGGCCATACCCGCGCCGAGATCCGAATTCTGCGAAATCGTTGCCAGTCGGTCGTATGCCGTTTCCGTCAAAGGCTTTTCGGCCGGGTACAGGAAATAGGCGTATCCACGTTCACGACTACGCCCGACGCGTCCGCGAAGCTGATGCAACTGCGAGAGGCCCAGCGAATCCGCGCGTTCGACGATCAGTGTGTTCGCGTTCGAGATGTCCAGACCGGTTTCGATGATCGTGGTACAGACCAACACGTCGAAGTCGCGTTCCCAGAATCCTTGCACAGTCTTTTCGAGAGTGTCCTCGTTCATCTGACCGTGCGCGACGACGACGCGAGCCTCCGGGACGAGTTCGCGGATCTTCTTGGCTGCCTTGTCGATCGAGCTGACACGGTTGTGAACGTAGAAGACCTGACCGTCGCGCAGAAGTTCACGCCGGATGGCCGCGGCAACCTGCTTGTCCGCATACGCGCCGACGTACGTGAGGATAGGATGACGTTCTTCCGGCGGTGTGAGGATCGTGGACATTTCACGGATCCCGGCCATGCTCATCTCGAGAGTACGAGGAATCGGGGTAGCCGACATCGTCAGGACGTCGACGTGGGTGCGTAGCGCCTTGATGTGTTCCTTGTGCTCGACTCCGAATCGCTGTTCCTCGTCGACGATCACAAGCCCGAGGTCCTTCCAGCGAATACCGGTCTGCAGCAACCTGTGAGTACCGACGACGATGTCGATCTCACCTTCCGCCATGCCGGCGATGATTTCCTTCGAGTCCTTGGCGTCGGTGAACCGGGACAGCCCTCGCACCTTCACCGGGAACGACGCCATTCGTTCGGTGAAGGTCTGAAGATGTTGCTGTGCAAGCAGAGTCGTCGGCACCAGCACCGCCACTTGCTTGCCGTCCTGCACTGCCTTGAACGCGGCGCGGACGGCGATCTCCGTCTTGCCGTACCCGACGTCACCGATGACCACCCGGTCCATCGGAACCGGCTTCTCCATGTCGGCCTTGACCTCACTGATAACGGTCAACTGGTCGATCGTCTCGGTGAACGCGAATGCGTCTTCGAGTTCCTTCTGCCACGGTGTGTCCGGGCCGAACGCATGCCCGGGAGCAGCCTGACGCGCTGCGTAGAGCTGAACCAGCTCGCCCGCGATCTCACGAACTGCCTTGCGGGCCTTACGCTTTGTGTTTGCCCAGTCGGATCCACCGAGCTTGCTCAGCGCCGGCAACTCCCCACCGACGTATCGGGAGAGTTGATCGAGCGATTCCATCGGGACGAACAGACGATCGCCCGGATGACCGCGCTTGCTCGGCGCGTATTCGATGACCAGGTATTCACGACGCGCCCCACCGATGGTGCGTTCGACCATTTCGACGAACCGGCCGATACCGTGCTGATCATGCACGACCATGTCCCCTGCCGACAGCGCGAGGGGATCAACCTGATTGCGGCGCTTGGCCGGCAAGCGCTTTCCGTCGCCGACCGCGGCAACGCGGTTGCCGGTCAGATCGGACTCGGTGACGATCACCATCCCAGGCGTCGAGTCGTCGCCGGCGAGTACCAGTCCGTCGTGCAGTGATCCGCGGAGCACCGCGACCTGTCCACGGGCGGGGGTAGCGCCGGCATCGAGCATCTTGGCGGGCACTTCGGCTTCACCGAGTCGCTCCACGACGCGGCTTGCGGTTCCGGCACCTGCCACCACGATCGCCGCGCGACCGCCCGTGCTCACGTGCGCCCGAAGGCTGACGAACAGCTCGGCCAACAGGTCGTCGGAACCGCGCACCTGCGGTGCCGCATGCACCGGGAGTTCGAGTTCTTCACCGTTTCCCGACGCCAGCGGGCTGACTGTCCACCAGGGTCTGCCGGCAGCTTCGGCAGATTCGCGAACATGACGAAGCGACCGGTACGCGGAGGCACCGAGATCGACTCCTCCGCCGTTGAGGATCGACGTGTCGAGGGGTGCAGCGCCGCCGATCGACGCCGCCGTCCACGATGCTTCCAAGAATTCCTGGCCGGTGCGCACCAGGTCGGTGGCGCGGGTGCGCACCTTTTCCGGATCACACAGAAGAATGTGCGCCCCTTCGGGAAGTACATCGGAAAGTAGCTGCAGTTCACCGGGTTTGAGAACCGGGAGCAGAGCTTCCATCCCCTCGACGGGGATACCTGCCGAGATCTTGTCCAGCATCTCGACCAACGACGCGTCAGCCTGGTTCTCAGCAGCGAGTGCGGCAGCTCGATCACGAACATCAGCTGTCAAAATCAGTTCACGACACGGCGGCGCGATCACGGAATCGACGTCGACGTCCGCTAGCGAACGCTGATCGGCAACTGAGAAGTAGCGAAGCTCCGATACCTCGTCACCCCAGAATTCGATACGGACCGGATGATCCGCCGTCGGCGAGAACAGGTCGAGAATGCCACCACGGACCGCGAACTCACCACGCTTTCCCACCATGTCGACGCGGCTGTACGCCATCTCCACCAGACGAACCAGAACGGAATCGAAATCGATCTCGGTGCCGACGCGCAACGTGATCGGTTCTATCTCGCCCAGGCCTGGCGCCATCGGCTGAACGAGAGAGCGCACCGTGGTGACGATCACCCGAAGAGGCGATCCGTACGAGGCGTCGTCTGGTCTGGCGAGTCTGCGCAGTACCTCCACCCGTCGCCCAACGGTATCCGCGCTCGGCGACAGTCGCTCGTGCGGCAATGTTTCCCACGACGGAAACTGCGCCACTCCTCCACCGAGCATCTCGGTGAGTTCCGAAGTGAGATCGTCGGCTTCACGACCGGTGGCCGTCACCAGCAGCACCGGCGTGCGAGCGGCGAGTGCAGCGGCGATGAACGGTCGAGCCGGCTTCGGAGCCACGATGTCCAAGGCGGCCGAGCCGATGGATTCGATCACCGGAGTGAACGCGGCATCTGCGAGGGCGACCTCGGCGAGTCCAGCGAGCGCAGTCTGGGCAGAGGACAAGGAAGTCAACGAACGCGCTCCTGAACAGTGATGACGGGTTGCGGACGCACAGCCCGAGCGCAATATCCCCACCGAGGCAGAGTTGTGCGCCGGTTCGATTCTATCGGTGTGAGATCTCGCAGCGCAGTCCGATCCGTTCAGTTTCCCGTAGCACTCGTCTTCTTCGACGTCCGCTTGGACGGCGAGGATTGTGTGACCGGAGTGATCGGCGGCGCCACGGCCGCACTCACGTATGAGTTGAGCGCCCGAACGCGACCGATCACCTTCGTCGCCTGACCGGTTCTCCGTAGACGTACAGTCCTGCGACCGTTCGGCGCGAGGTGGAACCAGGAGTCTTCGGGCTCGAAGCCCTGCAGTTCGAGGGCAACGTATTGGGCGGAAGCATCCGTCGAGACGTCGACTACCCACTCTTCGTCACCGACGTTGCGCGCTGTGGCAACAAGTCCGACCGATCGCTCGCGAGGCCGCGCCGAGCCACCCAGGAGGTGGACCACTTCGTCCACCATCTCGCCGTCTTCGTCTTCGAGTGTGACGGTGACGGCGTCGTATGTCCGCGCCCCGAACCGAAAGACGTGAGTGAGGTCGGTGAAACGGCCGACAAGGCTGTCCACGGACCAGGTCAGACTTGAATGCGCTTCCACCTTGACCGGTAGCGCGACGTCGACCGGGACGACACCTGACCGACTGTGCGCTCGAAACCTGATCTCGCCGACGACAGGTTCGGCGGTCTCGTTGATCGCGTCGAGCCTCAATCCGTCCATACCGTCGTCCGTGACGAGGAGCGCGATCGGTTTGGCGCTCCTACGGAGCACGAACCACGGAGCTTTGGGGCTGCCGCTCCAATCGAGGACCCCCCATCCCGGTCCGGGCTCCAGGTCTCGCAGTGCGAGTGTCAAGGCGCCGTCGCACCGAGAGTCCGGGCGACGCCAGTATCCGAGCGTCGATGCGAACGCCTCACATACAGCTGCTCGCCCCAGGTCGAGATAGCGTTCCGGGTCGGACCACCGGACTTCACGAGCGTCTTCGCCGAAAAGCGCGTGGACGTAGTGGTCCCGAACATCCTCGAAATCCCACGACGATCCGTTGTCCCGAGGCACCGCGGCTTTCCATGCCGGGTGGTGCCCCGCGACGGCGAGTGAACCGAATTCGTTCTCGATCACCGCATTCGACGGTGGAATCGAAAATGCCAATGATTCGGTCGCAAAACGTACTCGCGCGCTGAGCACGTCGGCCAGTGGACGACGATAGGCACCCACCCCGAAGTAGTGAGCGACCCCGCTTCCGACATGCGTTGCCAATTGCTCGCCCCCGCGAGGCGCCGAGGGGGACGACGTCACGTACTCGAGTTCGGGTGCCACCGTCGAGATCAACTCCGGCAGTCTCGAATGAATGAGCGGGATGTGTTGATCGACCAAGCCCAGCATGGTCGGCTGCTGTTCGGTCTCGCTGCCGCCGCAGAAGACTGCCAAAGCGGGATTTCCGCGCACTCTGTGCAAGAACTCGGTGACCTCGGAGGCAACGAGTTCGAAGAATTCGTCGGTGTCGGGCGGATCGAGCGTCGCCAACATCATGTCCTGCCACACGAGAATGCCCAGACGCGCGCATTCCTCCCAGAAGTGGTCGCTCTCGTAGACCATCGTCCCCGGGATTCGAATCATGTTCAGGCCCGCCTCTGCCAGGCGTTCCAAGACACGAGTGGTGCCGGCGTCGCCTTGAAGCGAGATCGGGTCGGTCGGCACCCACACCGAACCACGGCAGTACACCCGGATGCCGTTGACATACAAACGGAATCCACCATCGGATCTGTCGACCTCCACCGTCCGGAAGCCAACTGAACCGAGATGCTCGGAGACTCCGAGCGCTTCCATCGTCACCCGATAAGTGCGCGGGGTGCCATGAGTGTGCGGCCACCACAACTGCGCGTCCGGCACTTCGACGACGCCGGACACCTCGAGAAATCCATCCGGTCCGGCGGATACAGCCAATTGCCGCGAGTGATCGCCGACGCGCACGGTCACGTACTCCAGCGAGGCCGGCAATCCGGTGAGCCGAGCACTGACGGCAACGCGACCGGTTGTGCCGTCAACACTCGCATGCTTGACAGCAGAAACTACGGCGGCAATCCCCTTGTCCAACAAGCGGATACCCCGCCACGGACCCACCGGTACCGGTACACCACTGAACACGGGAGCCATACCGAGCATCGTGGTTCGGATCCACCGAAGACCCTGTTCACGGACCATCGACGAGCGCCAACGCCCTCGGGGACGCCTCGATCTCAAAATCGCGGAGAGAGAATGAAAATGAACAGCCACCTGGACACGTTTACCAGCTCCGACTCCGGCCGGAATGATCACTTCCCCAGGTGTGAACATGGATTCAGTGGACGCGACACGGACACCGCCGATCCAGACATCCGCAAACGCCGTCATACCGTCGAACTGGAGCAGCCACGACCCCTCACCGGTCGTGGCCACGGTAGTCACGAACCACCAGTCCGACGATGAAACGGACGATTCTGAAACAGACGACGACGAAACGGACTTCGTGCGTCCGGCGTCCGTCTGCGCCGCACGTAACGCACCGACGACTGTTCCAGGCACGGACGCTGCGACCCACTCGGTCACGGCTTCGAGGGCATCCGGGTCGGATATGGATCCGGGTTCGGTTGCAGCGCATCGCCATATCGCGCCGGCCAGCAGGTCTGCTGACGAACGAGGCACTGTTAGACCAACCTCAAGTGTCGATGCGAGTCGACGCCGACTGTGTCGGCAACGATTTCCATCGCCCTCTTCCACGACACGGCCATCTCGTCGAGTTGCTCACGCGGGTCCACCGCGCGGCCCCTGGAGGCACGCGCCATCTGAAACTGCACGCTCTTGGCACCGGATGCCACTTTGCGGAAATCTGGCGCAGCTTCGCCTGTCCCGGAGAAACCTGCAGTGTCCAAGAACTCGCTGGCGTCGGCAGCCAGCTCCGCGCTGGCCCCGCACTGACGAAGTAGCCCGAAGGACCAGAGGTGAAAGGCATCCATACCCGCCCCCTGCACCCATTCGAGGTCGTCGATCACCTTGCGTCCCAGCTCTCGCACGGGATTACCCACCGCTCGAACCGCTACATTCCGCCGAGCCACTTCGGCGATGTTTCCGGCGTTGGTCGCGTGAACCGGATTCAACCTGATCTGTTCGACGTAGGGCACGAACGAAGGAAGTGAGGAACGATCGAGATCGAAGACGCCGGAGAAATCGTCGCCTCGCAGCAAGTAGTACCCGCTGTTGTGAAAGTACTCGAGCTCGCCGGCAACGCGATCGATCCGATTGGGCACGATCGTGGTCTTGGTGTGCCCCTCGTGATAGCTCGTTCCAAGAGTATCGGGAAGCCAGTATCCGTCCACTTCAACCGTCGACAGCATCCCAACCGCGAGGTTGTCCTCGACATGGATCAGCGGTGCCCGCCAGACGTTCATCTCGGCGACTTCGATTCCGTACAGCGCGTAGATGTCCTCGGCCTTGAGCTTGAGGAACGTCCACTGAGTCCCGTCGAACCGCGATGAGAAGGCACATGCCAATGCCGGGACGGGGTCCAATCCCAGCGAATGCAACACTTCGATCCACAGATCCGTGTAGCAGTTGGTCTGCGCCCACACGCGGTCGTCCTGATGCAACGAATGGGGCCTGTAGCGATCAGGTGAAATGTCGATGAGCCGTGACATCAGATGCCCATTCGTTCACGAACGGAGGTTGGCCATGCAGCCACGTCAAGACCATGAGTCCGCAACAAGGACAACGCGATTCGCTCCATCCCGAAGCCGACGCACGAGCTGTGTGCCACCTCCCCCTCCGCCGTTCGGATGTCGAAGTTGACACCGAAATGGTCGAGATGGTTGTTCGAGGACACGATCGCCGTGCCCTCGTCGAGATCTCCGTAGAGCCGAACCGTCAGTTCCGTCTTGAGATTCTCTTCACGCTGGTTGGCTGCAAGCATCTTTCCGGCGCGCCCGAAGAAGGGATCATTGGCGATCACCGGGGTAGCGTCGAGTTCGAGCCGGCCGAGCACCTCGAGCCCCCGCTCGATCCAGTGCTCGCGATGCGCTCGCGCTGCCGCGGCGTCACCGATCGTCACGAACTCGTGCATCCGAAACGCCTGCATGCGAGCCGGATCGATGGCCGGTTCGTGCCGGAAGCAAAAACCGTAGATGTCCAGCAGCACTCCGCCTTCGGGGAGAACTCCGGTATACCGCGCATAGGCAGGATGGCACGCTGCGGACACGAGCATGGTCTCGGTCGGCTCGAGGTGGCGGTCCCACGATTGTCCGTCGGCGCGATCGGCCAGCAGTCGCGCGTGATCGCGATTGGAACCGGCGAAGGTGTTGATGGCGCCGGTGAGGTTGGGAAACGAAGCGATGTAGTCGGTGCGCTCGAAACTGCTCCGCGGGAACACCGGCGGGAACCGCAGCCGAGTCGCGGCGTCGCCTGGCCCCGCTGCAATCACCACTCGGTCGATACCGTCGACGATGTCCTCGAACACTCCGGAACGCCCGTAGAGTCCCGGCACCTCCGTCTCGACGAGAAGTCCTTCGACGAGCAGTTCACGTTGAAATGCAGCCCGGGCCCGATCCAGATCGGTCTCGCCTGTCACAGTCTCGGTCGTCACAGTCTCGTTCGTCATAGCGTTCCCCGGTATCCGATAGCCATGTGCGCTGAACCTGCCATGATTCGATCGTTGTTCACCATCACCGCTGCGCCGTGCGCGTCACGAAGGTGCCGACCGAGCGAGAATTCGGTGTCCTCGCGATATCCCGAGATTCCACAGATCAACATTGTCTGCCCCACGATTTCCACCACCGCTGTCGACGCTGTGACTTTCAGGTTGTTCATTGCGAGCGAAAATCCCACCGCTCCCGTCGCCTCGAAATCGGCAACGCCTTCCTCCGCGTGGACTGCGCGGTCGTACCTGCGTGCAGAGGCGCCGACGAGATCGGCGAATTGTTGTGCCGAAGCGGCAACTTCGGCGAGCCGCAGCGCTCCGGGGGAAGTGACCCCGGGCTGCTTGCGGGCGGCGGCACGCACGTACTTGCGCGCCTTCTCGACTGCAGCGTCGGCAATTCCCAACCACACCGAACTCCAGACGACGTGCGAGACCGGAAGCATCGTGTGGGTGGAGATATCGGAATACGGTACGTCGGCGACCATCTCCGGCGTCGAGGTGGCCCGAAGGATGTAACCGAGACTGCAAGTTCCCCTCAGCCCCAGCGTGTTCCACTCGGTGGTGCGTTCGAGCGTCAGGTCTGGGGTACGACACACCACGAGAACCTGATCGTTCGGCTGACTCTCCGGTGTTCGCCGAGCCGTCACGACTATCGCGTCGGAGTGTTCACCGTACGAAATGACAGGCGCGTTCTTGATCAACAGCAGGTGACCGCCCAAGTCTTCCACCGCGCAGTAACTCCGGCTGACGTCACCACCGATTCCCAGCTCAGTGGTTGCCGATGCCAACAGCAATTGCTTGTCGACCGTTTCTTCGACAAACTCGCGTAATGCTTCGGTGTTGCCGTGCTTGACCAACGAGTATATCTGCGTCTGATGCATCGCGAAAATCATTCCGCTTGCTGCACAGCGTGTTCCGATCACACGGGCGATCTGCGACACTTCCTGCAGCGAGAGCCCTTCGCCGCCTAGTTCCCTCGGCACAGCTACGGACAGCAGCCGTTCGCTTCGCATGGCGTCGACAGCTTCACGCGGAAACCTTGCTTCTGCATCGACTTCGTCGGCCCACACTGCTGCAACTTCGTCGGCCAACCGTGCGGCCCGCTCGAGGGCCGTTCCGGTGGAGCACTGCGATTGCGGAGCGTTCATGCAGCACCCAACTCCGTCAACGCACCCTCGATCGCCTTGACGCTTGCGAAAGTACTCTTCCGCAACAACTCGTCAGGGAACTCGATGTCGAACGAATCCTCCAGCGCCAACATGACATTCACGCTCGCGTGCGACGTCAAACCCAACTCGTAAAGATCGGCCTCTCCGTCGATCGTGCTCACGTCGACTGCCAGCCGACCGTGCTCGACGAGCACTTTCCGAATTGCCTGATCAATCATCAGCGATGTCGTCCTTCTTTTCGATGCGAGCGCCCGAGCGTGTTGCGATCACCATTGCGATGGCCACGTCCGCTTCGTGCGAGATAGATACTTGAAAATCGTGCAGATCCTGGGCCCGCGCGAGTTCCGCGGCATTACCGGACAGTGTCACCCCACAGCCACCCCACTCGGCCCGAGTGATTTCGATGGAACTCCACGGAACGGGAACGTCACCAGGCCGCAGTACCTTCACCACAGCCTCTTTGGCGGCGAAACGTGCAGCCAATCGTTGATCCCGCGCCGGCCCGGCGCACGTCTGCAATTCGTGCGGGGTGAAGGTCCGATCGAGATACCTCCGCCCGAAGAGTTCGATACTTCGAGTGACATCCACGACGTTCACTACGTCACAGCCGATCCGCGGGCCGATGTCGAGCATCGGCGTCGGCGCAGTGTCACCCATCTGTTGACTCCCCATCTGGGGTCGTACACGCCGGGCAGCCCCCTATGCTGCCCGGTGCGCCGACGCCGTCACCCTGCCCTGACAAACCTTCATTCTCAGCAATTCTTCAGCTACCGATAGAACATACCGCAATCCGAAGATTGACGGCAAGATCGGACTTCCAGATTCCCATCAACACTATAAACATACTCTCAGTTTGTTTCGAATGCAGAATAAAGAGAACAATGTCCCTACCAGGACATTTGCAGCAAATTGACCAAAGGAGCAGTGCGGAGAGCCAGTGATTTCAGTGATCACTGGCAAGGCGACGGGCCGCGAATTGCCTGAAGTACTCCACTTTCGATTCCGGGACCACGATCGGAAGTATCAGATTCCACGATGCCTTCATGGAGTCCGAAAGCTCACGAACGGTCCCGGTCGCGGCTGCCATCAGCCGAACTCCCGACGCAACTTCCAACAGGAAACGAGCAATGTCAGCAGAATCCGCGTCCGAACGCAGATCACCTTCGTCGGCGGCACGGCTGGCAAGTTCACGGTAAATGTCGAGCCACACGTCCAGAGTCGCCGGCCCGGAGCCCCGGTAGTCCCCGATCTCGACCAACAAGCGGAACGTCGCTCTAACCATGGCGTCATGCGCACCGATGTCGACGATGACCGACGAAATACCGATCAGTGACTCGAGTGCGGGAGTTCGACGGTCCAACCAGAGCTCACATTTTGCGTCGAAACGTGCCGAACCCTCGTCTATCACCGCCCGCGCGAGTTCTTCCTTGGACCCGAAATGGAAGTACAGGGCGCCTTTGGTCACCTGCGACTCGGCGATGATCTCGCTCAAGCTGGCATTGGCATAGCCCAGGCGCAAGAACACACCCGCTGCTCCGCGCAGCACCGAATCACGGGTGGCTTCTGCCCGCTCTTGCCTCACCATCGATCCGGCCTCCAATCACCACACATCGAACGAATTCTTGGTCTTACCCGTTCACAGCGTCAAAATGGATGGCACGGTTCGGCATTCAACCCACCCTGCAAACAAATGAGACATTTGCCCATCAAACGATCGTGATACAGCGAACACAGCTTAGACCGCGATCCATCTCTGCGCGGCAGGCGCGCCTGGTTAACCCTCCAATTGTGGATCGGCTTCCAGATTCGTCAGCCCATTCCAACACAAATTCACGAGGTGAGCGGCGACAACTTCCTTCGACGGAGTCCGTTCGTCGAGCCACCAAGTAGCCGTAGTGGACACCATGCCGACAAGCGCCTGTGCGTACATCGTTGCTAGTCCGGGGTCGAAACCGCGTCTGGAGAAGTCCCCCGCCAACAGGTAGCCCACCTGACTGATCGCATCGTTGAGCAAGCTCGAATATGTCCCACTGGGCGCGACAACGGACGAATCGCGCACGAGTATCCGAAATCCGTCGGTGTGCTCTTCCACGTAGGTGAGCAAAGCCAACGCAACCCGCTCGACTCGAACTCTCGAGCGATTTTGTGAGAGCGAAGACGTGATCATCTCGAGGAGTCGCGACATCTCCCGGTCCACTACGACGGCGTACAGCCCCTCCTTGCCGCCGAAGTGCTCGTACACGACAGGCTTGGACACGTTCGCGCGCTGGGCGATCTCCTCGATCGAGGTCGCTTCGTATCCCCGTTCGGCGAACAATGCCCGCCCGATCTCGATCAGCTGTTGCCGACGTTGGGTACCGGTCATCCGGATCCGTGTCACTCGTTCGGGAACTGGATCCCCGCCACCCGAACCGGACACCGTCGCCATTGTCTTCCTCTCGCCGACACACAAATCACTGCTGTGGACGCTCAGCCTATCGGGACTTCAGGGGCCCGATCGGAGGAGCGGTTCGACCTACGGCGGGTCGGCATGCGATTATTCTTTCGCGCGTTCGGCCGCAAGGCTCGGCAATGCGTGGCAATCCGCCGTGGTGTAATGGCAGCACCTCTGATTTTGGTTCAGATAGTTCAGGTTCGAGTCCTGGCGGCGGAGCTGGTGAACAACATGCTTTCCCGAGCGGAATGTATGTCTTGATCGACAGTTTGATCGACAGAGGGAGCTCAAACCAGTGCAGACCGCCGTGATCGTTCTCGCAGCGGGTGCCGGTACACGAATGAAGTCGAAGACTCCCAAGGTCCTCCACACTCTCGCCGGACGCAGCATGCTGGCACATTCGCTTCACGCGGCAACCTCACTGAATCCCACGCACCTGGTGACCGTCGTCGGTCACGATCGTGAGCGTGTCACCGAAGCCGTGAACGCAGTCGCCGGGGAACTGGACCGTTCCGTCACCGTCGCTGTTCAGGACGAGCAGAAGGGCACCGGGCACGCTGTCAGTTGTGGGCTCGAGGGGTTGCCGGCCGACTTCTCCGGGACCGTACTCGTCACAGCCGCCGACGTGCCTCTGCTCGACGGAAAGACCATCGCAGACCTCCTCGCCCAGCACACGGCTGCTCCCGCGGCCGCGGTGACGGTGTTGACGTCGACGGCCGTCGACCCCACCGGCTACGGGCGAATCCTTCGTACGACGGACGGCGAGGTGAACGCCATAGTCGAGGAGAAGGAAGCCACCGATTCGCAGCGCTCGATCACCGAGGTCAATTCAGGGGTCTACGCCTTCGACTTCGAAACTCTGCGCGACGCGCTGGCGTCCCTCGACTCCAACAACGCACAACACGAGTTCTATCTCACCGATGTGATCATGATCGCCCGTCGCGCGGGCAAGCGTGTTCGTGCTCAGCACATCGCGGATTCGGTTCTCGTCGCGGGCGCCAACGATCGCGTGCAGCTCTCGACGCTCGCCCGCGAGATGAACCGTCGGATCCTCGAGAAGTGGATGCGTGCCGGCGTCACCGTCGTCGATCCTGCGAGCACATGGATAGATTGCGACGTGCACGTCGCACAGGACGTGACGCTCCTGCCCGGAGTTCAGTTGACCGGCACAACCTCGGTGGGCGAAGACGCCGTGATCGGCCCGGATACCACCTTGGACAACGTGACCGTCGGTGAGCGCGCAGTAGTCGTCCGCTCGCACGGGACCGACTCCGTTGTCGGCGCGGACGCGGCTGTGGGCCCCTTCGCCTATCTCCGGCCTGGTACCCGCCTCGGGGCACACGGCAAGATCGGCGCCTACGTGGAAACCAAGAACGCGGATATCGGCGAGCATTCGAAGATTCCGCATCTTACCTACGTCGGCGACGCCACCATCGGCCATCACAGCAATATCGGAGCTTCGAGCGTCTTCGTCAATTACGACGGGGTGAACAAGAGCCGTACTGTGGTGGGGTCGCATGTCCGAACAGGCTCCGACACCATGTTCGTCGCCCCTCTCGTCGTGGGAGACGGCGCATACACGGGTGCGGGCACGGTCTTGAAGAACGACGTACCGCCTGGGGCGCTCGCCGTCTCGGGTGGGGTGCAGCGCAACATCGAGGGCTGGGTCCAGAAGAATCGTCCCGGCACACCCGCGGCCGATGCCGCTGCAGCAGCTGCACAACCTGACGGCCCTGCAACAACCTGACAGCCCTGCACAACAGACAGCACAGATCACCACCAGATCGACCGGCAAGTACAAAAGGATGGCATGAACCAGTGACTGCGAATTGGATCGACAACCAGAAGAACCTGATGTTGTTCTCGGGTCGCGCACATCCCGAGTTGGCGGAGCAGGTGGCGAAGGAACTCGATATCCGCGTCACCCCGCAGACCGCGCGCGACTTCGCGAACGGTGAGATCTTCGTTCGATTCGAAGAGTCGGTTCGCGGCTCCGATGCGTTCGTCCTGCAGAGTCATCCGGCACCGCTGAACACGTGGGTGATGGAGCAGCTCATCATGATCGACGCTCTCAAGCGTGGATCGGCAAAGCGCATCACCGCCGTTCTTCCGTTCTACCCGTACGCCCGCCAGGACAAGAAGCATCGCGGACGCGAGCCGATCTCCGCTCGCCTGATTGCCGACCTGCTCAAGACCGCCGGCGCCGATCGCATCATCACGGTCGACCTGCATACCGATCAGATCCAGGGCTTTTTCGACGGCCCCGTCGATCACATGCACGCACACAGCCAGTTGGCCAACCACATTCGCGCGGGCTACAACCTCGAGAACATCACGGTGGTGTCCCCCGACTCGGGCCGCGTTCGTGTCGCCGAGAAGTGGGCCGACTCGCTCGGCGGAGCACCGCTGGCATTCATTCACAAGACGCGCGACCCGTTGGTACCCAACCAGGTCAAGTCCAACCGCGTCGTCGGTGAGGTCGAAGGTCGCACCTGCATCCTGATCGACGACATGATCGACACCGGCGGAACCATCGCCGGCGCGGTCAAGGTGCTCAAGGAGGCCGGTGCAGGTGACGTCGTCATCGCTGCAACCCACGGCGTCCTCTCCGACCCTGCGGCCGAGCGTCTGTCGACGTGTGGCGCGAAGGAAGTTGTTGTCACCAACACACTTCCGATCGACGAGTCGAAGAAGTTCCCGACGCTGACGGTGCTGTCCATCGCACCGCTGCTCGCTCGCACCATCAAGGAAGTTTTCGAGAACGGTTCTGTGACTTCACTGTTCAACGGCAGCGCCTAGTCTCGCGCCGCACGACGGGGGCGTACCTGTGACTTCACGGTCACCGGTACGCGCCCGTCGTCGTCTTCGTGAAGGTCTCAGAAACAGACCACCCGGTCATCATGAAACCACCTGTGGGACACACGAATACCGCCGAATGCGACGATTGGCATGATCTTGATCACGCTACCGTCGAGAAACCCAGGTCGATGTTGGGGCGGTGTTCACCGCGCCGCAATCTTCGCCTAGTGTGGCTCGTCGTGATCGACGCGCAAACCCTGGAATCCCGGCCCGAATCTCATTCCCTGAATTCATCAGTTCCGACGATCCGGCGGTGGCGCCCAGGATCTTGTGTCTGGTGCGGAGACGACAACTCCGTGGACATGTTCCGCAACGAACCCCGCTGCGGAAAATGCCGTGAAAACGAAGGCATCATCGACGACGCCAAGCGCTTCCTCGGCATGTACGGTCTGCGCCCGCTCGGCGGCACGCTGCAGTCCGACGACGACGAAGAGCGCGAGTACCGCGTCAACGCACGCGAGGCACGCCGAGTCCTGAACGAGATCCGTATGGACGTCCTTCCCGATGCGGCCGCTGTTCGCAAGGCAATTCGGCCCCGCGCCGCAACGGTTGTCGCCGACACGTCACCCGCACGCGCTTCCCGCCCCGCCAGCACGGGCACAGCGACGCGTGTTGCCGCTCCGGTCAAGACCGACACCGTGGACATCGACACGCTCCAGACGCGCGTCCTAGGGCTTCTCGATCAGCTCGGTTCGATCGACGAGCAGATCAAGGTCGCCGAACTCGCACAAGGGTTGCCGGCTCGCGCACGACTGAGCGATCTGAACAAGCAGAAGGCCACGGTTCTTCGCACGCTGGCCGCTCTCGAGAAGGCCCGCATCGCCGCCTCCAACTAATTCTCCTCGCGTCCGTCCCACGGCCCCGTCTCACTTGCGGAGACGGGGCCGTTCTGTATGAGCAGGTACCTTTACGAATCGTGAATGACATCACCATCACTTTCGTCGTGCTTGCACTGGTCGTGGCGCTGTTCGTGATCGGCCGAATCCCGGTCGGCATCATCGCGATCGGCACTGCCCTGGCGCTGTACGCCACCGGTGTGATCACGATGGAGCAGGCGCTCGCCGGATTCGGCGATCCCACGGTGGTGTTCATCGCCGCGCTTTTTGTCGTCAGCGAAGCCCTCGACGCCACCGGTGTCACCACGTGGGCGGGCGAGAAACTGCTGGCGAAAGTCGGCGAATCCCGAGTCCGTCTCGTGAGTGCGATCATGTTGCTGGTTGCCGCGTTGACCGCATTGATCAGCGTCAACGGGGCCGTAGCCGCGTTGGTACCGATGGTGGTCGTCTTGGCGGTACGTCTCGGTAAATCGACGTCACAACTGCTTCTGCCGTTGGCATTTGCCGCCCATGCCGGATCGATGCTCACCTTGACCGGAACACCGGTCAACATCATCGTTTCCGAAGCCGCCGAGGAATCCGGGGCCGGTGCTTTCGGGTTCTTCAGTTTCACCTTGGTCGGTGCGCCGCTCGTATTGGGAACGATTGCGATCGCCGTACTTCTCGGTCCTCACGTCCTCCCCCATCGTGCTGGGACGTCGATGTCGCCTGACCTGAGCCGGCATGCCAAGACCCTCGCGAAGCAGTATCAGCTCATGGGAAAGGATGCGCCGTCCGCAGAGCCCTTGATCACCAAGCACGACGGCGTGGTCGAAGTGATCATCCCGCCGCGCTCGGAAATGATCGGCGACAGGGCTTTTCCGGGCATGGTGACCGACAGTGGAGATCTGGTGATACTCGCAGTCCAGCGCGCCGGTGAGGACTGCGGCCCCAAGGGCGTCAAGTTGGCGGCCGGTGACACGCTTCTCCTGCAAGGAAGCTGGGACGATCTCGACACCCACACCGCCGTCGATCCGAACGTCCTCGTGGTCGACGCACCTGCCCAGATCCGTAAGCAGGCAGCCCCGTTGGGAACCCGCGCGGTCATCGCTCTCGTCGTCGTCGCGGCGATGGTAGTGATGCTGACGTTCGGATTGGTGCCGTCCGCGATAGCCGGACTCCTCGCGGCATGTGCGATGGTGCTGCTACGAGTCATCAGCGTCGAGCAGGCGCATCGGTCCATCTCGTGGACAACGTTGATTCTCGTCGGCGGAATGATCCCGCTGTCGACCGCAATCCAGCAGACCGGCGCGGCCGAAAAGCTCGCTCATGCGTTCGTCGACGTAGTCGGTGGGGCAAGCCCGTATGTCGTCGTCGCCGGACTCTTCGTCGTGACGGCAACTCTGGGCCAGCTGATCAGCAACACTGCAACCGCGTTGATCATCACGCCGATCGCGATCTCGGTCGCCATCGAACTCGACATCTCGGTGCTGCCCCTTCTGATGACGGTCACCGTCGCTGCCGCGGCCTCCTTCCTGACGCCCGTAGCCACTCCCGCGAACATGATGGTGATGGGCCCTGGTGGTTACAAGTTCGGCGACTACTGGAAGCTCGGACTCCCGATGTTGTTGTGGTTCCTGATAGTTGCAACGGTGTTGATCCCAGTGATCTGGAGTTTCTGATGTGCTCACCGAAGGTCTTGTCGGAGGTCTACGAATCGATCGGACGCGAAGGCAGGAAGATCAGCCGTCGATCGATGTTCGCGGCGCTGGGCACCGGTGCCCTCGGCGCGACCGTCATGGCTGGCGCTGTACAGCCCACTGCGTCGGCAACGCCATCGGGTCGGACCATCGTCGATCTGACCCACGTACTGACGCCGGAGTTCCCGGTGTGGCCGGGCGCGCGCTCGTTCGAGATGAGGAACCTGGCGAAGATCGCCGACGCCGCCGGATCTCTGGGCTCGCTCGGCTCCGCCGGGTCAGGTGGAAACTTCTACCTCAACGAACTCCGCCTCGAAGAACACACTGGTACTCACATCGACGCTCCCGCACACGCCAGTGCGGACGGAATCACCGTCGAGAAGATTCCCGTCGCCGACCTCGTCGTGCCGATTGCGGTCGTCGACATCAGTGCCCGAGCCTCCGTCGACCCCGACACACTGCTCACCCGCCAGGACATCCTCGATTGGGAGTCCCTCCACGGGACCATCGCTCCCCGCAGCCTGGTTGCGATGAACTCGGGTTGGGATACCCGGGCCGGTGCCGGTGGCGCCTTCACGAATCGAGATGCACTCGGCGTGCAACACACACCGGGATTCAACCCCGAGGCGATCGACTTTCTCGTCCGCGAGCGCGACATCGTCGCCGTGGGCTCGGACACCCTCAGCATCGACGCGGGCCGAAGCACCACCCACGGGGCTCACCGAAGCGCTTTGGGCTCAGGAAAGTACGCAGTCGAAGCCCTCGCAAATCTGTCCGCACTTCCGGCCGTCGGCGCCACGGTGATGGTGGGAGCGCCGACGCATGCGGGTGGTTCGGGTGGTCCGTGCCGGGTCATCGCCTGGTACTGAAGATCAGGGCGTGGGCGTCACCCGCAGCACCTTGTCGCCGGCGCCGTTGTCGGTGGTCACCAGGAGCGAGCCGTCGGGCGTCGGGGTCACCGACCGCAAGCGACCGAACTGGTTCTCCAACCCGAAGGTCTGCGCGTCGACCGAGCGTCCGTCGGCATTCAGGCGGAGAAAGATCAGTTCCTTGCTCTTGAGGCCACCCATTACGAGCGCACCGTCCCAGGCACCCCATGCAGCTCCACCGGTGAAGGCAGCGCTGGCGGTAGCCAACGTCGAGCTACCCGAACGCCACACCGCCGCAATTGCTCCCGGCACTCGCACCGGGTCGGTCATCGGCACGGATTCGTCGTACGTTCCGGGAAGCCGATCCGGGCGGTAGCCGTAATTTCCGCCGGGGGTAAGCAGGTTGACTTCGTCGTCGACGCTTGTGCCCTGTTCAACCGAGTACACCCGGCCGGTTCCGGGTTGCACGGCCAAGCCTTGGACGTTGCGGTGCCCGAGCGTGTAGACCGGGCTGGAAGCATTCGGATTCCCCGCCGCCGGAGTTCCGTCGGCGTTGATGTGCAAGACCTTGCCGCCCAGCGAATTCGGATCCTGGGGGACGCTCGGCGTCGCGGTGTCACCCGTCCCGACGAACAGCGTTCCGTCCTGCGCCGCAAGAATTCGGCAACCCCCGTGACGCCCGGACGAGACCGGGATTCCTGGCAATACAGTTCCGGTTCGCGTGAGTGCGGTCCATCCGGCGTCGACGGTCCACGCGATCACTCGAACGTCCGTGACTCCCCCAGCGCTGAATCCCTGGCAGGTGTAGAGGGTGCGCGACTGAGCGAAGTCGCGGGCAAGCGCGATACCCATGAGGCCGGTTTCGGACTGCGCGTAGAGATCCGAAAGGTCAGCAGCGACTGGACCTGTCGTCTTGTCGCCTCGGCGAACGAAGAATCCGCCGGATCGTTGTCCGGTCAGGATTGCACCGTCCGGGGCCGCCACCACGTCCCAGGGGTGGTCGAGTCCGTCGACCAGTGTGGTGACCGACAACTGCGGGAGGGTGTCCTCGATGGGTATGTCCGGGTCGTCGCTCCCCAACGATCCGGTGCTTCCGTTGCCGAAACTGCCGGGGTCGAAGGGGAATGGTTGAGCCACGCTCTGCGTTACCGGCATCACCAGTACTGCAGTCAGGGCCACGGTCAATGCGGCGAGCTTCGGATGACGCACGCGTTCTCCTCGGGTCGGAAACCGTTCTGCGCCTCACTATAAACAGACAAACACCATTTTTCGGGCCCTCTCGCTATACCCGCAGGCCACAGGAGAAACGAAACCCCTTCAGAAGTCGGCAAACTCCGGCAAAGCGTTCGCCAGTGGGGATGCGTTACGTCTTGATGCAGATCGTGCCTTCCGCCAGCCGGGCACACTCCAGTCCAGGAGGTATTCGAGATCCGCTTCCACTCCCCTGTCCCGAAGTCCGAAACGTCGTTCCAGCGCATCGCCGTCCGTCAAATGCAGTCTCGCCGCGTCGGGCACTCTCAGTTCGGGGTCACAGAATGGGCCTACGGGCGCGGTAACCGTTCGTCGTCCTGACGGATCTTTCCACTCCAGAAGACCACCTCCGATTTGCTTCACTGTCCACCTGCCAAACGTCTTCAGTCGGTGATGTTTTCGACACAGACAGGCCAAGTTCCGTTCTGCAGTAGGCCCTCCCTGAGCGGGGTTGCCGTGATCGAACGGCACCGTGTGATCGATATCGCAACTATCAGAACGCACAACACAATTCGGAAAGCGGCACGTACCGTCTCGCGTCCTTACAATCGTCACCAACGCCGCGGACGGCTGGTACGTGGATTCACCGCGCCGCGAACCACTGTTCCTTCGCGAGCGATTATCCCTTGCCGCAGCGGGCAATATCTCCGGTGAGCGCATCGACCGACCCACGCCGAGCACCGGTCCGGCTGCCCCCGCAGTCGAACAATGTTGCACCTCGGACGGTGCAAGGGTGAGGACTCTCTGCCACGTGGCGTCCGCGGCGATCGCGCGCGCAAGGTCGGCATCGATGTGGCCGTACCCCTGCAAATAGCCTGGCAGGTCGTCGAATCCGAGCAGGGTGGAAGCGTTGACACCCACAAGAATTGTCGCAATCGGGAGCGCGGAGGTCTTCGTATCATCCCTACGGGTGCAATCGCCGTCGCACTGACAATCCAACGACGTCTTTCCTTCCGCCAATGCGATCAGTGCATCGGCACGCCGTTGCCCGAAAGTTCTCGGATCGGAACCACAGACCTGCATCGACATCGCACGGAGCCTCGTGGCCAAAGTCTGAGCGCCGACCGCTGGAAGCATTCCGTCCAGAGTCGACATACCGTCGTGCGACGCGCACGTCCGAACGTCCCGATCCGCCTCCGCACGAACTCGCCTGGCACGCACCCCATCAGGGTCGTGCCGAGCAATGAGACCTCGTGCGCGCGCCTTCAACTTGTTACCGGTTACACGGCAGGCACCGTCCACGAGGAGTCGCTCGATGTCATCGAGCGCGTGCTCGGAGACGTTGGCGAGAGCTTCGGACAGTGCCATCGCTTTGGCCAGATCGATGTCACCGCAAGCAAAAGCGGCCGCCACCCGCGGAAGTCGCCAGCGCAGGTCACATCCCAGTGCAATCATTTTCTGCGCGGCGTACTCCGTAATGCTCAGTATCGACGCGATCTCCACGTGCGCGAATTGACCCCGAAAAGCCTCATTGACTCCAACCGCGGCATCCTCCTCACAACGGTCCAAGTACAGCGCAGTGACCGCGTCGATCTCGAGGAAGTGGGCGCGCGCGATTTCCGCATGCTGCCGAAACAGCGCGTCCGCGGAAGTCTTCGATTCGAACATATGAGCGATTCTACGGGCGCCCACCGACAAGTTTTTGCGAAATCCCGGGGTATTCACCGATACCTTTTGCGCTCCGATGTCACTACGTTCAATCGCATGACTCAGCATCCGACACGAGATCAACCGTACTTCGGCATAGCGATATTCGAGTTGGGGAAGAATGACGGGGTCGGGTGCTTCCACCGAGAGGACTGTTATCTCATCTGGGCTGGCGACCCCGCTGAGGCGCAGTCAAAATTCGAGCGCAAGGCCGGCGAGCAGGAGTATCCGCTCGGCGCGAGCGATGACCAGTCCTATGTAAAACTCGCGCATCTCGTGGATCTTGCGCCGGTGTCGGACGCTGTCCATACTGGCACCGCAGATCTCTACTCTCGACACTTCTCAAATATTGCCGCCTACAGAACTTTTGAGACACTTCTAGGGGGAGACAGCATCCTCTGACAAGCGCCCACTTCACGCCCGCTGCGCGCACAACAGCGCAAAGCGCTGATCCTGATCCGTCCACACCTTCCGCACCCCGAAGCCCGCGGACGCGAGTTCCGCGGCAATCCCCTCCTCGGTGAACTTCGCCGAGATCTCGGTGCGCAGCTGCTCGCCCGCTGCGAAGGTGATCTCCAGATCCAGGTCGTCGATATGCACCGAGACTTCACGAAGTGCTTCCAGGCGCATATCGATCCACTCGTTATCGGCATCCCAGAGCGCGACGTGACGGAAGTCCTCCAAGGGAAAGTTCGCTCCCAGTTGCTTGTTCAGGACCGAGAGAACATTGAGATTGAACTGAGCAGTCACACCGGCAGCGTCGTCGTAGGCGGGCACGAGGACTGCGGGATCGATCACCAATCCCACGCCCAGGATCAGGTTCTCACCGGGATCGAGCACCGCTGCAATGCCCGAGAGGAACTCGGCGCGTTCTGCCGGAACGAGATTGCCGAGAGTTCCACCGAGAAACGCGACCGCCCGCCGTCCACCACCTGGCAGATGATGCAGCGAACCGGTGAAGTCACTGACCACCCCGACCACATCGATGCCGGGGAATTCGGCACCGACCTGCCGCGCCGCGCCTTCCAGTGCTGTCACCGAAACATCCTGCGGTACATACGTTCGCAGAGTTCCACGAGCAGTCATTGCATCGAGCAGCAACCGCGTCTTCTCCGAGGAACCGGAACCCAGTTCGATCAGGATCTCAGGATCGGTGAACGCAGCGATCTCGTCGGCGTACCGAGCGAGCAGGCCGCGTTCGGTACGGGTGGGGTAATACTCGGGTAAGGCCGTGATCTCCTCGAACAGTTCACTTCCACGCGCGTCGTAGAACCATTTGGGCGAGAGCCACTTCGGCGTAGCGGTCAAGCCCTCCCTGGCCTCGGCTCGCAATGCGTCGACCGATTCGGCCGGTGTCAGATAAACCTCGAGCGTAGGGGTTTTCATTGTTCTCCCATCGGTATCGGGGTGACGATCAAATGGCCGGGACGCGCGCAGACGATGTGCCGGTCCGGCACCTGCTCCCAGTCCGGCGAACGATCGGACGGTTCGGAAACGATCAGTGCCCGCGACTCGTCGACCCGCGTGTACAACGTGTGGCCCCACGCCGTGGCCCACAGTTCCTGCCCGTCGCCGAACAGGAGGTTCAATCGTGAATCCGGTGCCGCCGCAGCCACATCGTGAACGAGGCTCGTCACGGCGGCTTCCGCGGGCTTCGACTTCAACCGATGCCGAAGCACTGTCCACAACAAGGCAGCATCCGTCGGCGCGGGCATCTTCAGCAATTCGACGGCCGGAACTTCTGCTGCCAAGTCGGCGAGTGAGCCAGGCCAACCGGATACCGCTCCGTTGTGGCTGAAAGCGTAGGTTCCGTCGACGAACGGTGCGCAGGCACCGATCTCGACGGCCATCCCCTCCGTCGCGGAACGTACGGCGGCGAGAACGGATCCGGAAACGATGTGGGACAACGTCTCGTCGACTGTCGGGTCCGACCAGATCGGCGAGATACTGCGGTACCGTCCCTGCCTTCCACCGTTCCACCACACCGCGCCGAATCCGTCGGCATTGATGGTCCCGCCGCCACGCATCTCGCGAGGTGCCCACGACTGTCGCATCAGTGAGTTCTCGCCGTCGTGGAGGAGTTCACGAACCGAACGCGGCGGCCCGAGATACCCGAGGTGCCGACACATGTCAGGATCTACCCGAAATCGTTCTGGCGCAGCGAAAACCCGAGAAGATCTGGCGCCTGATCGGGTGGTCCCAGTTGCGGAACGTCCCCCGGCAGGCAACGCTGTCGGTCCCGAACGATCCCCCTCGCAACACTTTGTAGTCGCCGCCGAAGAACACCTCCGAGTACTCCCGGTAGGGGAAGGCCCGGAAACCCGGATACGGATGGAAACCCGAAGACGTCCACTCCCACACGTCACCGATCAACTGCTCGACACCTGCTGCCGATGCACCCGCCGGGTACGAGCCGACGCCGGCGGGACCGAGATGGCGCTGACCGAGATTGGCAAGTTTCTCGTCTGCGGACACGTCCCCCCACGGGAATCGTCGCGATCTTCCGGATTCCGGATCCCACCGCGCGGCCTTTTCCCATTCCGCCTCGGTGGGAAGCCGTTTGCCTGCCCAGCACGCGTAGGCCTCGGCTTCGTAGAAGCTCACATGCACGACGGGCTTGTCCGGTGGGACCGGAGCCTCGACGCCGAAAGTCTCGTGCCACCAACCCGAACTGTCGCGTTCCCAGAACAGTGGTGCACGAAGTTTCGCGTCGACGCGATGCCGCCAACCGTCGCGAGACCACAGTTCCGGTCGGGAATAGCCGCCGTCCTCGATGAATTCGACGAACTGCCCGTTGGTGACCGGGAATCTGTCGATCGCGAAGTCGGTGAGATAGACCTGATGCGCAGTGCGCTCGTTGTCGAGTGCCCACGGTTCGTCGTCGGTCCCCATGACGAAGGGGCCGGCGGGAATCGTGACCTCGTCGAGTTCCGGCATGCGGGCCGCTTGCGGAGCGGGTGTCGCAACGAGTGCCGTGGGTCCCGAACGCAATTGGTGTGTTGCGAGCATGGTTTCGGCGTGTTGCTGCTCGTGCTGCGCGATCATCCCGAAGGCAAAACCGTCCATGTCGAGTTCTGTGCGTCCGAAGGTGCTGGCTTCGAGCACATCCCAGACCTTCCCGCGAACCGTACGTACGTATTCGCGCGCCTCGGCCGGGTTGAGCAGGGGAAGTGTGGGTCTCGACGATCTCGAATGCTTGAACGCGTCGTACAGCTCGTCTATGTCGCTACGCACCGGATCGCGGCCACCGACATCTCGCACCAGCCAGAGTTCCTCTTGATTGCCGATATGCGCCAGGTCCCACACGAGTGGACTCATCAACGGGGAATGCTGAGCGACCAATTCGGCATCGTCGACGCAGTCGGTGAGCAGCGTCGACCGTTCACGCGCTCGCAGAAGTACGGCCTCGACCGCTTCCTTGGTGATCTCCCCCGTCATGTGTCGCTCTCACCGGGCACGATTGCGCGACAACACCGTTCGGCAGCCGCGTCGAGAAGACGGACGTACTGCGGCTCCGGCGCGTACGACGCGGCAAGCGACATCAGAGAGGTTGCCGCCGAACGCAGTTCGACGTCGTCCAAACCGTACTCTGCCGCATCCCGCCATCTCCCGGCCGTCGACGCTGCGGCATCACTCGCCTCACGCATCACGGCAGGCCCGGACAGTAACGCGTCGATCGCTGCTACCGGTACTCGCCACAGATCTCCCGGCTGCGCATCGATGTAGCGAACCTCCAGATGGCCGACAGCGCGAACCGGCGGGAACAGCGTGGACAGGTGATAGTCCAAGTCCGCCCAGACGGGTCGGCGTCCGATCTCGGCATCCAAAGCGCCGTCTATCCAGTCCCCGAAAGTGGCACCCCGCGGAGCCGTCCAATCGTCGCCCTCGTTTCGCACACACATCAGCGGAACATCGAGCGCCCAGCCGGCGTAGTCCTGCACTTCCGGGACTGCGACCGTTCGCCAGGAATCGAGTTCGAGCCACGTCCGCATGCGTTGGGACGCCCAATCCCCTCTCGGAACCCCTTGCAAGCGTGGAGAACACGCAAACGCAGCGATGAGCGCCGGCCCCATGTCCCCGAGGAGCCGCCAACGCTGGGCAATGGACTCCGGGCTGCCGCCGGCATCGACACTGACCTGCACTGCTGCTGTATTGCACATCATCAAGGTGCCGTACGGTCCTATCCCGGCGAAGCGGGATTCCATTGCGCAATAACGTGGCAACCGGAGAATCCGGGAAGGTGGGCGGGCGACGTCGGCCGCGGCAGAACTGATTTCGATGGAGTACGACGCGAGGAGTGTTTCGAGAGTACGACGGTCTTCGTCGAGACAGTCACACAGTTCTCGGGCGGACGTCCGCGGCGCTGACGAGAGTTCGATCTGTCCGCCAGGTTCTACGGTGACGAGGCTGCCACGAGGAAGCGGAACCGCTGGTGAATCCGGGTCGATACTGGTGGGCGCGTATCGCCCGAGTGCCTTTGCCAGAGTCGCTGCTGACGGCCGCTCCCCACCGGGAACCTGGCTGGTCAGCCACTCGAGCTCAGCTCCGACCAAACGGGGTGGCCCCTGTTTGAAGCACACACCACCGACGTAGGCCTCGGCCGCAGGACGTGAATCCACCTGCGTGGTCTGTGCTGCTGTCAACGCTGCTGTCACCATTCGACTTCCCCTTCGGGCGGTCTTCGCGGTCGCTACCGACGATAGAACGCCAACGTCCGAGATGCACCCTTTGTGGTGTTACGTGTCGTTGAATTTCTTCAGTCGTATCCACCGGTACCCACAACCGGCCAGAACCACACCTGCGCCGGAAACAACCGCGATCCACGGAAGTGTGACCACCAGAACGACACAACCAGCCGCGCCGACCGCTTGCAGCCACTTCGGATACATCCGGTCCACACCGCGTTGGCTGTACGCACTCACGTTCGCGACGAAGTAGTAGAGCAGCACTCCGAACGACGAAAAGCCGATCACCCCACGAAGATCGGTTGTCGAGACCAAGGCGATCACAACGGCACCGACCACAAGTTCCGCATGGTGAGGGACCCCGAACCGTGGATGGACTGCAGCGAGGGCCACTGGCAGATCGCGCTCGCGGGCCATCGCCATCGCCGTACGACTCACGCCGGCGATCAGAGCCAGCAGCGCCCCCGCCGACGCCGCCGCGGCACCGATCACCACTACGGGAACGGCCCAGCTCCACCCGACTGCGCCCACCGCATCTGCCAGTGGTCGCGCCGAATTCGCCAGCCGATCAGGTCCCAGCGTCACCAACAGCACCACCGCTACCAGCGCATAGAGGATGACGGCGACGGTGAGTGCGATCAGGATCGTCCGCGGAATCGTTCGACGCGGATCACGCACTTCCTCCCCCAGCGTCGCGATCCTGGCGTACCCGGCGAAGGCAAAGAACAGCAGTCCCGCCGATTGCAGAATGCCGTACCACGACCCGAATGCGAGATCCGGGAACTCGCGCACCGCACCAGGACCGACGACGGCAACCACCAGCGCTACACACAGCGCCGTCGTCGACACGGCGACGATCACCCTGGCCATGTGCGCCGTCCGCGTGACTCCGCGGTAGTTGACTGCAACCAGCGCTGCCACCACCAATACCGCGACGGGGACACGCCAGGCCGTAGGCGCAACATACGTCGCGAAAGTCAGAGCCATTGCCGCGCAGCTCGCGGTCTTCCCGATCACGAACGACCAGCCGGCGGCAAACCCCCACCAGGGTCCGAGCTGCTCACGTCCGTAGACGTAGGTCCCGCCTGAAGTGGGGTATCTGGCCGCAAGCTGCGCCGACGACGTCGCGTTGCAGTAGGCGATGAACGCTGCAATCGCCAGGCCCACAAGCAACCCGGTACCGGCTACTGCGGCAGCGGGCGCGAACACCACGAAGACTCCGGCGCCGATCATCGCGCCGAGGCCGATCACCACGGCATCGGCCGTGCCCAGTCTTCGCTCCATCGGGACAGCTTCGTTCACAGGTAGTTTGAACCACACCGACATGAACGGAAGGTGCCATGTTCGATCTCGACACGATCCGCCGCGACACCCCCGGATGCCTTGACAAGGTGTTCCTCGACAGCGCGGGATCCTCGCTCCCGCCCGAGCCGGTGCCGGCCACGATGATCGAGCACCTGCGACGTGAAGCCGACGTCGGCGGATACGTCGCAGCTGCTCGTCAGAGCGGCGCCCTCGCTGCTGTTCCCCATTCGCTGGCCCGGGTCATCGGTGCTCAGGCAACCGATATCGCTTTGACGGACAGCGCGACCCGCGCGTGGAACGACTTCCTCGCTGCCGTTCCGCTCGGACCCGGTGATCGAATTCTCATCAGCGGAGTCGAATACGCGAGCAACGCCATCGCTGCACTGGGGCGGGCGCGTTCGACCGGTGCCCACGTCGAGATCATCCCGAGCGATCAGTACGGACGCATCGACCTCGACGCACTCGAGAACATGCTCGACGATCGTGTTCGCGTCGTCTCCGTCGTCCACGTCCCCACCAACGGCGGCCTGATCAACCCCGTCCGCGAGGTCGTCGAACTCGCGAGGGCCCACGGCTCGCTCGTTCTGCTCGACGCATGCCAGTCCGTCGGCCAATTGCCCATCGACGTCACCGAACTCGGCGTCGACGCCCTCAGCGCAACCGGCCGCAAGTGGCTCCGCGGGCCACGCGGAACCGGATTCCTGTACGTCCGCCCCGGACTCGTCGATGCACTCGAACCCGCTGCGATGGACCTGCACGGAGCGGAATGGACCGGCGAGAACAGCTTCGTACCCGCACCGGACGCAACACGATTCGAGCTCTGGGAAACGAGTGTCGCTGCGCGCCTGGGTCTCGGCGTCGCCGCCGACTATCTGCTCTCGATCGGCACCGACACGGCGTGGGAGCAGATCGAATCCCGAGCAGTCACGCTGAGGGAAGGTCTGGCAGCGATTTCCGGAGTCGAAGTCCGCGATCGAGGAACCCATCTGAGCGGCATCGTTTCCTTCACCGTCGACGGTATCCCCGAGCACTTGGTGCGGGATCAGCTTGCAGCACAGAACATCACCGTCACCGTCAGTGGTCGCGGGTCCACCCTCCTCGACATGGATGCCCGCGGGCTCGATGCCGTGGTTCGCGCATCGCCGCACTACTTCGTCGACGAAGCCGACCTGGACACATTTCTGGGCGCGGTCAGGGGATTACAAACCTCCCGTTGACCGGGACCATGCCTGATCTGTGGAAGTCGAAACTGCAACTGTGGGGTGATCAGCAGTTTCGCCTTCCGAGAGGACTATTCGCATGGCCGACCCCACCGTCAGACCGATCTCCGCTGCCGACATCACCACCTGGGACTACGAGGCCGACGTCGTCGTCGCGGGATACGGCATCGCCGGCGTCACCGCTGCGATCGAAGCAGCTCGTGCCGGCGCCGAGGTGCTCGTCCTGGAGCGGACGGGCGGTTGGGGCGGAGCCGCGTCACTGGCTGGTGGATTCATCTACCTGGGCGGTGGAACGCCGTTGCAGAAGGCGTGCGGGTTCGAGGACTCGGTCGAGAACATGAAGACGTTCATGAAGGCAGCGCTCGGCCCCGGAACCGACGATACGAAGATCGACGCGTACTGCGAGGGCAGCGTCGATCACTACAACTGGCTCGTCGACGCCGGGGTCCCGTTCAAGGAATCGTTCTGGGGTCAGCCCGGCTGGGAACCGCCGTACGACGACGGCCTGATGTACTCGGGAGGCGAGAACGCCGCGCCGTTCAACACCCTCTTCGATCCCGCGCCCCGCGGACACGTTCCGCAGATGTCCGAGAAGAACACCGGCGAGAAGGGCGGCGGCTACATGCTGATGAAGCCACTCGTCGAGACGGCCGAAAAGCTCGGTGTCCGAGCAGAATACGATCTGCGCGTCCAAACTCTGGTGGTAGACGGCGATCGGGTTGTCGGCGTCGTCGCCAAGCGTTACGGCAAGGATGTCGCGATTCGTGCCCGCAAAGGCGTAGTGCTTGCGATGGGCAGCTTCGCGTACAACAACGAGATGGTGCGCTCGAACGCACCGCGCATCTTCGGCCACCCGGCGGCCTCCATCGAGGCGCACGACGGCCGCGCAATCCAGATCGGTCAGGCACTCGGCGCCGACACCGCACACATGGACGCCACCGAGGTCGCGTTCTTCTGCGACCCGCAGTTGATGGTGCGCGGCATTCTTGTCAACGGCCGCGGTCAGCGATACATCCCCGAGGACACCTACCCCGGCCGCATCGGCCAGGCAACACTGTTCCAGCAGGACAACCAGGCATTCCTCGTGATCGACGAAGCTGCGTACGAGGAAGGCATGAATGCCGAATCGTCCAGTGCACAGTTGCGGGCGCAGCCGAGCTGGGTGGCGGAGACCGTCGAGGAACTCGAAGGCGAGATGGGATTGCCCGCCGGATCGCTGCAATCCACCGTCGACCTCTACAACCGGCACGCGGCTGAAGGTTCGGATCCGGTGCTCGGCAAGAAGTCCGAGTGGGTGAAGCCGATCGTCGGCCCGTTCGCGGCAATCGATCTCCGTGGCCGCACAGGCGGATTCACGCTGGGAGGATTGAAGACCACCGTCGATTCCGAGGTTCTGCACGTCTCGGGTGCGCCGATCCCCGGACTTTTCGCAGCGGGTCGCTGCACGTCCGGTGTCTGTGCGGGCGGTTACGCCAGCGGGACAAGTCTCGGCGACGGCAGCTTCTTCGGACGTCGTGCCGGAATCAGCGCGGCGCGCTAGATCACCACAACTCGCACACCGTCGGCAAAGCGGTACGGCTGAGTCTGCAGGACCGCGCCGAGGTGTTTCCTCAGTCTGGACACCTCGGCGCGCACTGCTACGACATGCTCGCGATCACCGAAGAGCACTTCGCTCAGGCCTGCGGCATCCACACCTGCCGAACCGACGGCTGCCAGTGCCCGCAAGATCTGAGCGTGACGCGGCGAAAGCGCGCGCGTCCAGTTGGCGTCACCACGCACCGTCACCTGCGGCGATGCTCCGAGGGCCAGCTCCAGCTCGATCAACGGCCCGCCGACGCCGGTGCGCAACAGCCAGCCGTCTCCGAGCGGCTCAGGCAGACACATCCCCAGACCTGGCACGATGACGGGCTTTCCCGCACTGGGTGCTGCCACACGGTCGGGCGCGGCAATCCCGCTGGCGCCGGCTACCCAGCCGAACTCGTCGACCACCAATGCCGGACCTGTGCCTGCCGCGAACAACGGCGCCGCGCGCGAGCGCAGGCGCTCGAGCGAAGCTGCGTGCTCGCGCCACAGCGTCGCCTCCGCGAGGCGAACCGCGGTGCGCACCAGCGCGACGGTGGTGGGATGAACCGAAGCTGCGGATCCACTGATGTCCACCACGCCCAGGATCTCGCCCGTCCGTGGGTCGTGCACGGGCGAGCCGGTACACGACCAGTTGTGATGCGTGGGCGCATAGTGCTCGGCCGAGAAGAGTTGCACCGCAGAGTCTTCGATCAGCGCGGTACCTATCGCGTTGGTCCCCACCGACTGCTCCGACCAGCGTGCGCCTTCCGCGAACCCGAGAGCGTCCGCCGCACGTTTGACGGTCTTCGCCCCTTCGCGCCAGAGCAGGACACCGTCGGCGTCGGCAACGACCACGATGAAGCCCGCGTCCTCGGCGACCTCGGTGAGCGTGGTTCGCAGTTCGGGCAGAACGCTTCGCAGCGCGGTACGCGAACGCCTCGCCTCCAACTCGGAGAAATCGGCGACAGTAGACGCACCGCAGTGATCCGGCGTGAGCCCGCCGGCGGCCACCCTCGACCACGACCGCGCCACGACGGTCCGCGGCTGCGCCGGTGGTTCCTGGCCGGAGAGAACTGCGTCGTGCACCCGACTGAGTAGGCGAGCATGCTGCGACAGGTCGGTACCCGGCACGACGGCACCGAGCCGACTGCCTTCGGGAGCGTTCCCCACGATGGTCACTCCGTCAGGCTACCGCTTTCGATGTGACGCGAACCACGTCCATACGGCCAGGTCCCCACCACCTGCGATTAGCGGCCGGGAGCAAACTCCGGTAACGTATCCAAAGTTGTCTCGGCGAGGGTGAATCGCAGCAGTTCCACACGTTGCAGGTTTACCGTGATCGACGCGGCTACGGCTCAGCTCGAGCGTTTCGCTCCTGGCCGTGTGCGCGCCTGTCCGCCTTGCCGCAGGCAAAACCACACGTCAGTAAACCGAGCACGAACCCCGTGAGTTGTAGGAGCCGTTTCATCATGTCTGAAGAAAACAACCTCGTCGCCGTCGTCCGCACCGAATTCGGCAAGGGCGCAGCTCGCCGCGCACGTCGTGACGGCCAGGTCCCCACGGTTCTGTACGGCCACGGTGAAGATCCCCGCCACCTCAATGTGCCGGCTCGCGACTTCGCCGCCATCCTCCGTGCACACGGCACCAACGCCATCCTCACCCTCGACATCGAGGGCACGGAGCAGGTTGCACTGACCAAGTCGGTCGTCGTGCACCCCATCCGCAACTACATCGAGCACGCCGACCTCCTCGTCATCAAGAAGGGCGAGAAGGTCACGATCGACGTGAACGTCATCGTCGTCGGCGATGCTGCTGCAGGCACGATGGTCGCGCAGGACGCATCCACGATCTCCATCGAGGCCGACGCGCTTCACATCCCCGAGCAGATCGAGGTTTCGGTCGAGGGTCTCGAGATCGGCACCCAGATCCTGGCCAGCCAGCTCGAACTGCCCAAGGGCTCGACCCTGCAGGCTGACGCCGACACCCTGATCGTCAACGTCGTTGCTGCACCCACCGAGGCAGACCTCGAAGAGGGCGCAGAAGCTCCCGCCGCCGACGAGGCTGCAGAAGAGGCCTGATCCTCTCGGTTCCAACAGAACTCACTGCGCGCGGCGCGTCATTCCGATTCGGAGTGACGCGCCGTTCGTGCGTAGCAGGAAAAATCAAGCCAGAAAGTAGCGTCCGTTGAGCACAGATACCGCCCTCGTCATCGGCCTGGGTAATCCCGGCCCCCAGTACGAGAAGACCCGGCACAACGTCGGCTTCATGGTCGCCGGCACCCTTGCCGGGCGCATGGGCGGAAAGTTCAACGTACACAAGAAGAGTGGTGCCGAAATCGTCGAAGGTCGCCTCGCCGGCCGGCGCGTGATTCTCGGAAAACCACGCTCGTACATGAATCTCTCGGGTGGCGCTGTCGCCGGTCTCGCACGGTTCTTCTCGGTCGACGCCGCGAACATCATCGTCGTCCACGACGAACTGGATCTCGATTTCGGGACGATCAGACTCAAACTCGGCGGCGGCGAAGGCGGCCACAACGGCCTGCGGTCCATTTCGAGTTCGTTGACCACCAAGGACTACCTGCGCACGCGCGTCGGGATCGGTCGTCCGCCGGGCCGCATGGACCCGGCGGACTACGTTCTCAAGCCGTTCTCGTCCACGGAGCGAAAAGAACTCGATCTCGTATGCGAAGAGGCTGCGGATGCAGTGGAGCTACTGCTCGAACTCGGGTTGGAAGCCGCACAGAACCGCCTGCACTGACGGTCAGTTACCCAGCAGTGCAGCCGAATTCGCGCGGCGGAGCTTCCCCGACGACGTCTTCGGGATACTGCCGGGACCCAGGACCGCAACGGCGCGAGGTCGGACACCGACGTCGGCAACCACGGCGTGGACCACTTCGCGTTCGATACGCTTGACCTCTTCCGGATCTTCGAAAGCGTTGGTCTCGACGGCGACTGCAAAGCTCTCACGCTTCTGGCCGGCGTCGAGACGAATCGCGACGGCGTTTCCGGGACGCACACCGGCAACGGTTCCGGCCGCCCGTTCGATGTCTGTCGGGTACACGTTCCGGCCGCCCATGATGATGACGTCCTTGACACGCCCGCACACCACGACCAGTCCTTCCTCGGTGAAGTACCCGACGTCACCGGTGTCGAGCCAACCGTCGGCGTCCTGGGCCGGCTTGTGTCCGTCGACCGTGACGTACCCGGGAGTGACTGCCTTGCCGCGAACCTCGATGATTCCGACACCGCGGGCCGGAAGCACCTGACCGTCACGGTCGACGATGCGTCCCTCGAGATCAGGCACCATCTTGCCGAGTGTGGCGAGGGCACGAGCGTTGGGGCGATTGGACGGCACCGCGCGAGACATCGATTCGAGAAAGTCTGGATCGACGTAGTCGAGGACCTGACCTTGATCGGGATCCGGAATCGACACGGCGAGCGTGGTTTCCGCCATTCCGTACACGGGCGCCAGCGCAGTCGGGTTCAAACCGAAACGCGCACCGGCCTCGGCGAGTGCATCCATCGTGTCGGGATCCACCGGCTCGGCGCCGTTCCACATGTATCGGACGCTGGACAGGTCGACTGCCCCGTCTTCCGCCTGTGCGAGTCGACGAGCCAAGAGCGAGTACGCGAAGTTCGGTGCGGCGGTGACAGTTCCGCCGTACTTGCCCATCAGCTCGGCCCACAGCACCGGGGTGCGCAGGAAATCCATCGGCGTGATGCTGATGACCTCTGCGCCCACCTGCATCGGAACCGTGAGAAAACCGACCATGCCCATGTCGTGGAAGAGCGGAAGCCAGCTCACCATCACGTCGTCTTCGATGGAGAACTTGATGCGGTTGATCATGGCGTAGGCATTTGTGTAGAAGTTCTCGTGCGTGATCTGCACGGCCTTGGGCGAACCGGTGGAACCGGACGTCAACTGCTGGAGTGCGATATCCGATTCGGCCGTCTCCACGGGATCGATCGACGTTCCGCTGCGAAGCTCGTCCACCGTCACTACGGTGATGCCACGCTCTTCGAGGAGCGGCTTGGCCGCGTCGAAGGGCGCACCCAGAATGACGGCTTTCGCGGAGATCATGTCGATCACAGTCTCGGTGTCCTGAGCCCAGACGCCCAGATCCGTTCGGGGGGTCGGCTGATGCAGCATCGTCACCGACGCACCGCGCATCCACGTCGCCTGGCAGGCAGGTGCGATGTCGACGGGCTGTCCGGCGAGAATGCCGATCGCGACGCCGCGATCGATACCGACCTCGGCCAGGCCGCCGGCCATGCGCCGAGCCTCCTGGTGGATGTCGCCCCAGGTCTGACGGAAAGCGTTGTCCGGCTCTCCCGTCACCAGGCCGCGGTCGGTGACTGCGGCGGTCGCATACATCTCTTCGGTGAACTTGCTCAACGCAACTCCTCGGTCAGTGTCACTCTTCGATCAGTGCAACTCTTCGCAGGACACAAATGGCTGTGTGTTCGAACACACACATACATGGATAATCAGCGATCGTTCGCCGAGTGTTACGCCGCAGTGGCTATCGCATCGTGGTCTGCGAGTATCCTTTCTCTGTTGTGCTGCCGCACTCTCCACCTGTCCGCGCACCGGCACGTCGCCGGCACCGACGCCCACTTCGAGAGGTTCTTCGTTGACTACCCCGTCCGACTCGACCGTCCCTTCCGACTCGACTGTCCAGTCCGACACCGAAGGCCCCGATTCAACCGAGAGCGGGTCGGTCGCGGTCACGACGACGACCAAGGGCCTGTCCGCCGAGGCAGAGCGTCGCCGCACCTTCGCCGTCATCTCGCATCCCGACGCCGGAAAGTCGACGCTGACCGAAGCGCTGGCACTGCACGCGAAGAAGATCTCGGAGGCAGGAGCCGTCCACGGCAAGGCAGGCCGCAAGTCGACGGTCTCGGACTGGATGGAGATGGAGAAGGCCCGCGGCATTTCCGTCAGTTCCACCGCACTGCAGTTCAACTACCACTCGTCCGAGACCCCGGACGAGCAGATCAACGTCATCAACCTCGTCGACACCCCCGGTCACTCCGACTTCTCCGAGGACACGTACCGCGTCCTGACCGCCGTCGACGCGGCGGTCATGCTCATCGACGCTGCCAAGGGCCTCGAACCGCAGACGCTCAAGCTGTTTCAGGTGTGTCGTCACCGCGGCATTCCGGTCATCACCGTCATCAACAAGTGGGACCGTCCCGGTCAGACTCCTCTCGAACTGCTCGACGAGATCAGCGAACGGATCGGCCTCACACCCACCCCCCTGTACTGGCCGGTCGGCATCGCCGGCGACTTCCGCGGACTGCTGCGGCGCGGTGAAGACGGTGAGGCTCGCGAGTACGTCCGCTTCACCCGTACCGCAGGCGGCGCGAAGATCGCCCCCGAAGAGGTCATGGACGCCGACGCGGCGCTCGCCAAGGAAGGCTCCGAGTGGGAGACCGCGGCCGAGGAGAGTGAACTGCTCTCCGCTACCGGCCAGGACCACGATCAGGAGATGTTCCTCGCCGGTCAGACTTCCCCGGTGATCTTCGCGTCCGCGATGCTCAACTTCGGCGTCCGCCAGATCCTCGACACCCTCGTCGAATTGGCGCCGCCGCCGCGTGGGCGCGAAGACCTCAGCGGCAAGCCGCGCGAGGTCACCGATCCGTTCAGTGCGGTCGTCTTCAAGGTGCAGGCCGGTATGGACACCGCGCACCGCGACCGTCTGGCGTTCATGCGCATCGTCTCCGGCGTGTTCGAGCGCGGCATGGTTGTCACACACGCCCAAACCGGCAAGCCCTTCACGACCAAGTACGCCCAGACGGTATTCGGACGTGAACGTTCCACCGTCGAATCCGCGTTCCCCGGCGACGTCGTCGGCCTCGTCAACGCCACCGCACTCGCACCCGGCCACACGCTGTACACCGAGAAGAAGGTGGAGTTCCCGCCGATCCCGTCGTTCGCGCCGGAACACTTCTCGATCCTGCGCGCCGAAAGCGCCGGCAAGTACAAGCAGTTCCGCCGTGCTGTCGACCAACTCGATTCCGAGGGCGTCGTCCAGATTCTCCGCAACGACATCCGCGGCGACGCCTCCCCCGTCATGGCGGCCGTCGGCCCGATGCAGTTCGAGGTCGTCGCAGCACGCATGAAGGCCGAGTTCAACGTCGAGGCCAAGATGGAACCGCTCGGCTACGCATTGGCTCGCCGTACCGACGCCGCGTCCGAGGTCGAACTGAACCGTCAACGAGGTGTGGAGGTCTTCACCCGTTCCGACGGTGTTCTGCTCGCCCTGGTCAGTGACAAGTGGCGCCTGCAGTACATCCAGAAGGAACTCCCGGATCTGACGCTCGAACCCCTCGTCGCTGCTGCGGACTGATGAGCCTGATCGAGGCGCTGTTCGACGCCGAACTGCACATCGGCAGCGCCACGATTCTCTGGCGAGAGATCATCGGAAACGCGTTCGGAATCGGCTCCGCGATCGCGGGCGCGCGACGCTCGGTATGGGCGTGGCCCGTCGGCATAGCCGGAAATGCCTTGTTGTTCACGGTGTTCATGGGCGCACTTTTCCACACGCCGCAAGAGCTCAATCTCTACGGCCAGGCCGGCCGTCAGTTGTTGTTCATCACCGTCAGCGTCTACGGGTGGACTCAGTGGCGACGCGGGGCACGCGACTCCGGTCGCGCAGTCCTGCCCCATTGGGCGACAACTCGCGAGCGCGTCGCCATGATCGCCGTCATGACCAGCGGCACAATCGCTTTCGCCTGGATCTTCGACCTCCTCGGCTCGTACGGAGCGTGGGCAGAGGCCTGGATCTTCACCGGCTCCATCCTCGCGACATACGGCATGGCGCGCGGCTGGACCGAATTCTGGCTCATCTGGATCGGCGTCGACGCCGTTGGTGTTCCCCTTCTTTTCCGAGCCGGCTATTACCCTTCGGCGATCCTCTATCTGGTCTATGCATTCTTCGTCCTGTGGGGCTTCGCAATGTGGCTGCGCATTCAACGCCGAACTCCACAAGGGGTGTGACCGTAAACCAACTCCTGGTATGTTTGCGTCGATTAAGCAAACCGGCGGTCTGTTTACGGGCATCAGGAGCGAAACAATGGAAGACAAGAATTCTCACGGAATAGCGGGCCCCAACGGTTCCGGCAACGGATCGAGAGCCAATAGTTCCGCAAGTAATGGTTCTGCAAGCAATGGTTCTGCAAGCAATGGTTCTGGGAGCAACCTTTCCACGGGTAACGGTTCCAGCAGTGCCACCGCCACAGCGGATTTTCTGTCGACCGCACCCAAGCAATCCGATGCATTCACGTTTCCGCTTCCTGCCCGAACCACGGCCGCACACAGCAGCGGAGAGGACCTTTCAGTGCCAGCTTCAACACGCGAATCATCGAGGACGCTCGAAACTCGGAGTCGTACCGTCGTACGTCGCGACGCGATGGGCGTAGCCGCCGTTCGAGTGGCCGGTCGACTCACCCACACCGAACTCATCGCAAATCAGGCCTCACCCTCAAGCGCACATTCCTCCGATCCCACGACGGATCTGGACGAGTTGCTCACGATGCTCGGCAGCTACCTGTTGTCCTCGGGGTTCGAACATCCCGAAATCCACGCCAAGCTGGGCGGACAGTCGATCGTCGTCAACCTCGTATCGCCGGAGATCAGCGCGAGCTGATCTGGGCCCAGCTGCCCCTTAGGGCCACAGCACTGCTCGTGTCCATGCTCGGTCCGAGCCGCGCCGGTACAACCACCGCTGATGCCGACGCCCGGAGTCTGCCTGCCAGAACTCGACAGACTCCGGCTGGAGGCACCACGCACGCCAGTCCTCCGACACGAACCCTGGGTCGTCGCTGATTCTTGCTTCCGCAGCGGCCACCGACGTGTCGTACGCCCCTAAGTCTTCGAGCACCTCGCTCTGCTCACTTGCCGTCGCCACCGCTCTCGCCGTGACGGAGCGTTCGACGAAGTCTCGGCGTCGAAGTGCGTCGTCGCCCTCGCGAACCGTTCCGCGAATCCGGATCTGTTGACCCGTCTCGCGCCAGTAGAAGGCGAGCGATGCTCGCGGATTTTCTTTCAGCTCAACACCTTTCGGCGAAGCAGCTGAACCAGAGAACCAGAACCCACCCTCGGTCACGTCCTTGAGGATGAGGAAGCGAGAATCAGGCATACCGTCGCCGTCCACGGTCGAGAGCGCACACACGTGTGGCTCGACGACGCCGAAGGCCACGGCCGCACGGAGCCAGTCGAGGAACAACTCCCCCGGCTTTTCCGGAAAACACTCGGGCGCGGGCGGCGGAGTTCCGGTCAGCGCGGGGATACCGCGAATCCACGTCCGTACGTCAGGCAGCGAAAAATCTGCATCAACCATGAGCCGACTCTAATCGCGGGCGACCTCAGGAGACGTTGCGAACGACCGAGTCGCCGAACGACGGTTGCTGCAGCAGCGCCCACTTGTTGGACGTCAATCGGAAACTCGGCATGTCGGCGAGCGCCACCACCGATTCCCAGGTCCGCTCGTAGCTCGTGTGGGAGATTCGCCATTCACCGTCGCTGCAGCGGGTGTATCTGTCGTGATAGAAGGCCGATCCGCGAAGCAGCATGCCGTCTTCGGGGATTACCACTGTGTCCGCGAGGCACCAGATCCCGGTTGCGGTGTCTCCGTCGACGTCGATCTCGGGTTGCCCGCACTGATGTTCGGTGATGATGTGTGATCCGAGAGTGTTCTCGAGGAAGGAGACGAACGAATCTCGGGAATCGAAACTGAGTTGTTCTCCGTAGATCGCGGTGGCGTCGACGGTCAGAGTGTCGGCGAATTCGACCCACGATTTGGTGTCCAAGGCGCGTGCGTATCGGTACTTGAGTCTTTGGATGAGAACAATCGCTTCGAGATCCATGATCCCCGCCTCCCGGTGCAGCAACCACCCGTCCTATGTGTGCACATTAGCCTGTATCACGCCGAAACGGGCATTACTCTCAAAGCTAGTAGAAATGTCAGCCGATAACACGCTTTTCCAGGCCGTCGAGCATGATCGTGATCTTCTCGTCCAACCAACCTCGCCCGTGCCACGTCGATTCGTCGCCGATTCCCTCGATCAACGACTCCGATGCATTCCAACTTTCCTGATACGCCTGTCGCGCGGAACGTGAATCGGCGGAGCTGACGGTCTTGTCCATCGCCGCCATCATTGCGAACTGCGTCATCGTCACCTCGGAGATGAAGTCCACCGCCAATATCGCATCGTGGGGTGTGAAGCCTTGCGCAGTCAACGAACCGACCAGTTTCTCCACGATCTCGATTATCGCCGGCGGCGTGCCCGGAACTGCGAGACCGACCTGGGCCAGACCTGGATAGCGCTCGAACGAGGACCACAGAACGTCGCAGAAATCCTTCAGGAATTCGCGCCACGGACGATTCGTATCGGGCCATACAGTCTGACGCACAACATGATCCGAGCAGGCACGCAGCAGCGCTTCGCGGTCTGCGAAGTAGCGATAAAGTGCAGAATGACTGACGCCCAGCCGCTTTGCCACGCTCGGCATGGTCAGTTCACTCAGATCACCGGCGAGGGCGGCCTCGACGATGTCCACTGTCGACAACGTCGGCGGCCGCCCCGTCTTCTTTCCGGTCTGCATTCTGCTCAGCTTGCCACCAACCGCCATCCCGACGCACGGTGGCGCTGATTCCAGAACGCGGCGTAGTTCCCACCGGCTGCGAGCAGGACTTCGTGGGTGCCCACTTCGACGATCGAACCGTCGTCACCGAGCACGATGATCTGATCTGCGGCCACGACGGTCGACAGTTTGTGAGCGATCACGAGCAGTGTGCTTTCCCTGGCGAGTTCTTGCATCGCACGTTGAACGTGTGCCTCGTTCTCGGGATCGAGCGCGGCAGTCGCCTCGTCGAGCAGAACGACAGGTGCGCGTTTGAGGAGTGCGCGTGCAATGGAGACCCGCTGCCGCTCTCCACCGGACAGTGCCGTCCCGCCCTCACCGACACGGGTGTCCCAACCCCGAGGAAGCCGCTCGACGATTTCCGCGACGCCCGCGATCCGAGCCACGTCGAAGACTTCTTCGTCCGTGGCTTCGGGGCGGCCGAGGCGGATGTTCGCGATCAACGTGTCGTCGAAGAGGTACACGTCCTGGAAGACCAGAGACAGCTGCGACATCAGGTCGGCACTCGTGAGGTCCCGCACGTCGACGCCGCCGACACGCACCACACCGGAGTCGACGTCGTAGAAGCGCGAGATCAACCGGGTGACGGTGGTTTTGCCGGACCCTGACGGACCGACCAACGCCGTCAACGACTTCCGTGGCACGTCGAAGGAGATGTTTCGCAGAACCTGCCCACCGTCCGCGTATCCGAAGTCGACGGCGTCGAACTGCACTGCCGTCTCCCCCGTCGCCGTCCCGCTGGTATCGGGTTCGACCATTGGTTCAACTTCGAGGATCTCGGACATTCGCCGGATTTCATTGCGTGCCATTCTGATTGCACCGCCGAACTCGCCGATCTCACCCAGCGGCTGGATGAACCGTGCGGTCAGTCCGAGTAGCGCGATCAACGTGACCGGATCGATGTCGCCGCCGAGCGCGAGGAACGCGCCCAAGATGATCACGGCAGAGAACACGAATTGCAGGGCGATCCCGTTGACCACGGACCCGATCACCACGAACCACAGTTGTGAACGACCGGCAGTGTGTTGCGCTTCGATCGCGTCGTCGAGCGGTTCGTACACCCCGTGGGTGCGTCCGAAAGCACGCAGGACCGGTTGGCAACGCGCGTATTCGAGCACTCGATTGTTCGATTCGACGGCCGCTGCATGAGCCCGATCGTCGGCCTTGGCAGTCATCGTCGAGGCAAATCGTGCTGCCGCGAAGAGAATCGGAACGCTGATTACCAGCGCGAGCCCGAGCCGCCAGTCGAAGAACAACATGCACACGACAATGGTTGCCGGGCTGGCAATTCCGGAGATGATCGGTGTCATCAGGTGCGCAGCGGCCCCCATCACCGAGATGGTGCCCTTGCTGGCAACCTGCGATACCTGCCCGAGTCGGCCGGCGCCGAACCAGCCGAGCGGCAGAGTGACGAGATGATCTCCCAGGCGCAGATGCATCGTCCGCAGCAGAGTGAGGGCCGACTCGAAACCCTTCATCGCCTGCAGGTAGTGCGCAATCGAACTGATCACAGCGCATACGGCCATGGCGGCGAGCCACCGAACGAAACTGCCCCAGCTCTGATCGAACAGTGCCTGCACCGCAGGGACCAGAAGCGCCACTGCCAAACCCTGCATCACGCCGTACAACACTGCCCACACCAGGAACTCGCGATAACGGCCCTGATTCTGCGGGCCGAGTATCCGGAAGAGGTCGCGAATCATGAGTTGGCCTTTCCTGCTGCGTCAGACTTACCTGCGGTGTTGCGTTCAATCGAGTCGGCCCGACTGTGCTCAATCGAGTCGGCCCGACTGTGTTCAATCGAGTCGGCCCGACTGTGACTCGCCCACATCCGCGCATAGGTTGAACCACTCGCCACAAGCTGATCGTGCGTGCCCTTCTCCACGATCCGTCCGGCGTCGAGGACCACGATCTGATCGGCACTCACGATCGAAGCCAACCGGTGCGCGATCACCAGCACGGTGCGCCCCACCGTCAAACGCGACAGCGCTTCTTGGATATCGGCTTCGGACTCCGGGTCGGCGAACGCGGTTGCCTCGTCGAGCACGAGAACAGGAGTGTCCGCGAGAATCGCACGCGCGATGGAGACTCTTTGGGCTTCACCACCCGAGAATCTGGCGTCGACCCCGACCACCGAGTCGTACCCCCTCGGGAGCGCTTCGATTCGGGTGTCGATCTGCGCGGCTGCGGCAGCGGCCTTCACCTCGGCCGAAGTCGCCTGCGGTTGGGCAAGCCGAATGTTGTCGAGCACGGTCGCTTCGACCAGCTGCACGTCCTGCAGAACGAATCCGACGTGGCGGTACAGCTCGTCGGTAGCGACTTCCCTGACGTCGACACCACCGATGGCCACGGATCCGGCACGCACGTCGTGGAACCTCGGAACCAGCGTTGCCAGCGTCGACTTACCCGAACCCGAAGGTCCGACCAGCGCCGTCACCGTACCCTCCGGCAGCGTCAGATCAATGTCGGTCAGAACGTCGGCGCCGTCGTCGTATGCAAAGGAAACTCCGGAGAATCGAACTTCGTTCCCCACAGGCTTTTTCGGATGATCGGTTTCCGGCAGAGCGTCGGTTGCGAACAGCGCGATCAGTCGCGCCGCAGCGGCGGCTGCCTCACGGCGAGCCTGCATACCGAAACCGATGGTCGTCACCGACACCGGAATCACCATCGCGACAAGAGAACTGGTCAGCACATCGATGGGTGACACCCATCCGGAGTGAACGAACCACGAGCCGAGGCCAAGGTTGACCACCAGCACAACCGGTGCGCTCAACGCAATCGAGGCCAGCGCCTCGGTCCGGAGCATCGGGCGAACCCAGCCCTCGTACGAGACGGCAAACGCCTTGGCAGCGTCGCGGTATCGAGAATGTGACTGCTTGTCCTGACCGAAGGTCTTGACCACTGCGATGCCGGTGACGAACTCGACGATGGTGTTGCTGATGGCCGCGATGCCCTCATTCATCCGGCTCATCTTGACGGCCATGTCCTTGGTCATCATCGCGTAGGCGATCATGTAGATCGGGAGGGTGGCAATCGCGACCAGTCCCAGACGCCAGTCGATCGAGATCACGTAGCCGAGCCCGACGAGCGGCACCGCGATGGCGCCGGTGGTCTCGACGGCGCTGTGCGCAACCAGGTAGTGGAGATCGGAGATGTCGTTCTGCGCGGCTTTTCGCACGGTTCCGGACGAGTGGGAGGTGAACCAGCCCAGTGGAAGTCGACCCAGTGTCGCTGCGATTCGACGCCGAAGCACAGCTTGAAGATTGACATCGGCGAAGTGCGTCACGATCAATGCACCGCCTCCGAAGAACGCACGCATACCCAGACCCAAGACGACCACCCACACGATCGTCCAGACGCGAGACGAGTCGATGTCGCCGCCCACGATCAGCGTCTTACCCAACTCGGCGATGGCCACGTACGGCACGATGGCCGCGACCGCGGCGATCACCTGCATCACCATCGCGATGGTGGTCCGTGTACGAACTGGCGCAAGGAGTTCGCGAAGCGCGCTCTTGTGCGCCGCCGCTTCAGCTTTGGCTTGCGAGGCTTCGGCCGTCGCTCCTTGTGATGCGTCGGCCTCTTCAGATGAAATGTCTGCTTTCGTGGCCTGTGTCGTCGTCATTTCGAGAACGCCTTCCATCGGGTAACTGCGTCGGCGTCGGATGCGATGCGGCCTTGGAGTTCCGCGCCGGTGAGAGTGCGATCGGCAAGAGCCTCGAGGTCTTCGAGGATCCAGTAGACCGCGAAAGGATAACTGCCGAACCAAAGTTCACCGCTCACGTCTGCCGTGCGTCCGGCCTTTACTGCGGAGATCTCGTTGAACAGTGGATTTGCGTGAACTAGAGCGCCGTCGTAGATGTTGCCCGAGGTCACGACCATCGCGTCCGCCGCATGCTGTCCGACCTCCTCGCCGGACACCGAAGACGTGGCAACACCTGTGTTGGGGCCGATCTTCGCGTCGAGTTCGGCTTGCGGGCGCCCGAAACCGGCTTCCTCGATGATCGAGGACATCGGCGACTGTGGGATGACGGTGTAGATGCCGCCGGAGAATCCCACCAGCACTGACAGTGTCTGCGGTTGCGCCTCGACCGTTCCGGATACTTCGGCAAATTTGGCCTCGAGCCTCGACACGATTTCGCGAGCTTCGGACTCTCGACCCAGTGCAGTCGCCGCGGTATTCAGAACTTCGCGCCACGGCGCCGCATAGGCGAGCACCGTCGTCGGGGCAATCTCGTTGGCCTGCACGGTGATCGACGTCAACGAGCCGACATCACTGAGCAGGATTCGGTCAGGATGAACGGCCGCGATCTGCTCCACATCTGGTGATTGGAAGAACGTCGGTTTGTCGACGACCTCGATCCCCTCACTCTGCAATATCTCCTTCGCCGCCTGCGACTGCAGCGTGGCGAAGACCGTATCGGGCTTGACCCCGAGCGTGAGTGCGTTGAGCGCTGCGAACTCGTCCAGTGCGAGCAGTTTCTGAGGTGCAGGTACGGCCGACGACTCGCCTGTTTCCGATGCGTCTGCGTCATCGCCGCCCACGGAGCAACCGACAAGCGCCGTTGCTGTCGCTGCGAGTGCCGTTGCTCGCAGGCCCCACTGCTGCCGCATCCTTCTCTCCCCGCTTTAGTTACACGCTGTCTCGATTAGGGGAGCCTACAATAAGTCACGCCTTTTGTGCAGTCCTCGTCGCTGGAAGTGCAATCGCCGGCAGACAGGCGACAACACTGATGACGGCACCCATCACGAACGCCAGCGCGAACGAGTCGCCGGAAATGCCGATCGCCAGGACCGCTGTGGTCACCGGGGCGCCCACCGCCGAACCGACGGTTCTGATCACACTGTTGACTCCACTGGCTGCTGCCATTTCCGATGGCGGGACGATCGAGGCAACCAACAGAGCACAGACCGCGAACCCCACGCCGTTCCCCGATCCGACGAGGGAAAAGAACGCCACGATCGCAACCACCGAACTCGGCCAGATCGCGAGTCCGACTGCGCCCGCCGCCATGAGGGCCAGCGCTATGACAGCGGGCACCCGCGGCCCGAATCGCCGCGCGAGAGCCGGCGTCAAGCGGCCACCGAGAAAGACGAGGACAGCGGCGGGCAAGAGCGCCAAGCCGGTCTGCACAACGGTGAATCCGCTTCCATACGTGGACGTTTCCGGCGCCTGGAGGATCCGCGGCAGACAGAGATAGAAAATGTACGGCACGAACCCGAACACCAGGGTGAGTGCGCTGGTGATCATCATCGGCTTGTCCCGAAAAACTCGCATGTCGACGATCGGCGCGTCGTGGCGGGAATCGACGGCAATCAGTGTCGCGAACGAAACGAACGCGACTACCACCAGACCCCAGAATCCGAGCGACAAAACTCCCCAGTCGGAGGCTTTCGTGATCGCCAATAGCAGGCTCACCAATCCGAACGCCAGAGCGCCGGCACCGGCCCAGTCCGTCGGCATACCCGGGCGGCGATGCGAGCCCGGAACCACGGCCACCACTGCGACCAATGCGAGCACGATCAAGATCCCGGTGATCACGAACAACCACTGCCAACTGAGATACTCGAGGATGACACCGCCGATCACCAGTGCACTTCCGGCACCGATTCCCAAAGTCCCAGCGAGCCAACCTATCCCTGAAGACAACTCGGGACCTACTACCGTTCTCCGCAGTACTGCCATCGCAAGCGGGAAGCTCGCCATGCTCACTCCCTGGACAGCTCGAACGACAAGCAGCACCCCGATATTCGGGGCGGCTGCCGCGGCAAATGTCGCGAGAGCGAAGATGATCAGGACGATCACCAGGACTCGCTTGTCGCCGAATCGGTCACCCATCGCGCCGACTATCGGAGCCATCACCGCGGCCGCCAACAGGTACGCCGTCAGGATCCAGCCGGTCACCGCCACGGACGTGTCGAAATGCTCACCCAACACCGGCAACGCCGGTACCAGCATGGTCTGCATGAGCGAGTAGACGAGTACCGCCCCCGCAAGCGCGGCGATCACCCGGCTCCCGGATCGCGTGGGCGCCTCCGCCAAGGTTGTCATCGACACCTTCCTCCAATCATGAATCGAATCGGAACGGAACACTCCGTTCCGATTGAGTAAACCATGCATTGCTAGCCTGTGGGAATGGCGAAAGAGAATGCGAGCCTCCCCGGACGCGCCCGAGAAGCCGCAGACAACGACGTCACCGTACTGCGAGCAGCGCGCGAGATTTTTGCCGAACAGGGTTGGAATGCACCGGTATCGGCAATTGCCACCCGGGCCGGAGTGGGAGTAGGCAGCATCTATCGCCGATACCGAGGCAAGGAGGAACTGGCGCAATCCCTGCGCGTCTGGGCGATCGACCACCTCGCCACCCTCGCCCGAGAGTGCATGAGCACCGCGAAAACCGATGAAGCCGTATTGAAGACGTTCTTCTCGCGATATCTCACCGAATCAGTGGGACCGCTCATTCCGGTCCTCGGCGGCAAGTTACCTGAACACGCCGAAGTCACTCGTGCCGCCGAAGAATTGGAGGCCGCACTGCAATCGATGGTCGACGTCTGCATCGACGCTCGCGAAGTCCCGCCCGACTTCACTGCTGCTGACGTCATGCTCATGACAGTGCATCTGCGGCCGACTCTGCCGATCGAGGGTGATCGAGCCACCGAAATACACACGCGCTATCTCGACTTCATGCTCGACGGACTTCGTGGCGGAACACCTCGACCAACGATCACTCCCCCGTCCTGGAGCGAATGGCTTCAGATGTGGCAGGGCAACTGACCCCGAGAACACCCGAATGACATGTCAGGTTAGGCTTACCTAGCTTATTTCGCCATGTTCGGAAGGTTCTCATGAAAATCAATCGCCGGCTCGCCGGCTTCGCCACACTACCCGCCGTCGCCACGCTCCTACTCGCCGGTTGCGGAAGTAGCGACGCAGCGCCCTCTACCGAGACCAGGTCTGCCGACCAGTCCTGGAGTTACACAACGGGATACGGAAACACGATCACCCTCGACCACGCCCCGGAGCGGATCGTCGTCGACGCGTACTCCGCTGCGGCTCTGTGGGACTACGGCATTCGGCCGGTCGGCATCTTCGGTTACGGCGTCGGCAATCCAGACGTCACCGATCGCGCTGACGAGTCGACGATGACCGTCGTCGGCCGTGAAGGTGAACTCAGCGCGGAAGCTCTTGCGGCGCTGGACCCAGACCTGGTCATCGGGTACGGCAACAGCGACGACCCGACACGATGGACTTGGTGGGACGAGCCGATGGGCAAGACCGTCAACAATGTTGCACCGTTTGTCGGCGTCAAGTTCTCCGGAGCCTCGACACCGGACGTGTTGAACGAGTACGCCTCACTCGCCGAAGCACTCGGCGGGAACACCGACACAGCCGCAGCACGCGAGGGCAAGGAAGCATTCGAATCCGGTGCGGAGCGCATCCGAACTGCTGCGGCCAAGGTCGACGACATCGAAGTCCTCGCCCTGAACGGTGACAGCTCCGAGTTGTACGCAGGCACAACTGCGCTCGCTCAGTTCGGTTACCTGAAGGAACTGGGCGTGAAGTTCACCGGTCCGGGAGGCGACAAGGGCTGGGCCGATCTCAGCTGGGAACAGGTACCGGACTATCCGGCGGACATCGTGTTCCAGTTCGCGAAGTCGGCAGAGGCATTCGCGGCATCACCTGTGTTCGTCAAGCTGCCCGCGGTGACCGCGAACCAGGTGATCGACTTCGACGACAAGCGTCCCAACACCTACGCCAATTACGGCGCCTGGTTCGAGCAGGTTGCACAACTACTCGACCAGGCCCGCAACGTCGCCTGAATTACTGCCCAGCAGTGATTCGCCCGGCCGCTTCCTCGAGAACGTCGAGGAAGATGGCCGCGGTGAGCGCAAATCCTTGGTTGTATCGCGCGTCGCTGGTCAACACGTTGCCCGCTTGAACTGCAGGCAACCGCTGCCACGTCGGCTGCGTCTTGATCGCGTCGAGCGCTTCCTGATCGCGTGCTTGAGCGATGATCACATCCGCCGGAGCCAAGGTGTCGAGTTGCTCGAACGACAACTCGAACGAGTTCTCTGCATTGTCGTCGTCACGGAAAAGCACGTCCAGGCCGGCATCGAGTGCAACACTGATTCGCAGATTCCGCTGATGCACAAGGAAGCCCGTCGGCGTCTGAACGCCGAACACGATCTTCTTTCCGCCCAGCTTCTCCTGCAACATCGGTCGCAGTCTCGCGAGCTTGTCGTCGTACTCCGCAATGGAAGCCTCGGCGATCGTCACCCGGTCGAGCTGGCTCGCCTGCGCCATCAGAGCACCTCGCCAGTCGACCGGGTGCCCGGCAATCGGTTCGACGTCGTCGCCGACGACCAACAGCGGCGCGATGGAAGACAATCGCTCGGTGCCGTACCAGTCACTGGTGTATCCGATCGCAGTGATGACGATCAGATCGGGCTCGAGAGCGAGCAGAGCCTCGAAGTTGGTGGAGAAGTCGCCGGCGACGTTGACGAAGCTCGCGTCCTCGATGGTGCGGCCGGGAAACTGGAATCCTGCCTTGGCGTCGGGGAACCAGAAGTTGCCCGATCCGACGATCGGGTAGTCCATCATCATCGCGAATTCGAGGTCGACGCGGCCGTCGAGCACCACCACACGCTTCGGGTCGCGCGGAACGTCGCCGCTGAACTCGGCCCACGTGTACGGGAGAGTGTCACTGGCAGAGTCGGATTCGCCATCGGAGCTTCCGCAGGCGCTCAGCGCCAATGCTGCAGCCACACCAGCTGCGCCACCGAAGAATCGGCGTCGCGAAATGCGGTCGACGATCTGAGCCCACTCCGTGTCGGTAACCTGCGCATCCAGGACGAGTGTCATACCTTTGCTCCTTCGATGTTTCGCTGACGCTCGCGTCCCAGCGGAATGACCAGCGGTGTGTGGGAAACCGGATCGTCGATGATGCGGCACGCCATGCCGAACACCTCCTGCACCAGTTCTTCGGTGATGATCTCCGCGGGCGGGCCCTCGGCGACCACCGCGCCGTCCTTCATCGCGATGATGTGAGTTCCGTAGCGGCACGCGTGATTGAGATCGTGAAGCACCGCCACCAGCGTGTGTCCGTCGTTCTCGTTCAGATCGCGGCAGAGTTCCAGCAGCTCGATCTGGTGCGCGATGTCGAGGAACGTCGTCGGCTCGTCCAGTAGCACCAACGGAGTCTGCTGCGCGAGAACCATAGCTACCCAGACACGTTGGCGCTGACCACCGGACAGTTCGTCGACCGGCCTGGCCGACAGATCCGTGACCTTGGTTGCCTCCATCGCCTTGATGACGGCGGCCTCGTCCTCTCGGGACCACTGGCGGATCAGCTTCTGGTGCGGATAACGCCCTCGCGCAACCAGATCGGCGACTTTGATTCCGTCCGGCGCGATCGACGTCTGCGGCAGAAGCCCGAGTCGCCTCGCAACTTCCTTTGCCGGGTACGACGTGATCGCCTTACCGTCGAGAAGGACCTTGCCGGTGGTCGGCTTGAGCAACCGGGACAGCGCACGCAGAAGCGTCGACTTGCCGCAGGCATTGGGACCGACGATGACGGTGAAGCCACCGTCGGGGATTTCGACGTCGAGGTGTTCCGAGATGACGCGCTTGTCGTAACCGATCGTGACGTCCTCGGCGCGAAGCCGATTCGTCCTTTCGACCACGACGGCGGCCGTACTTGTCTCGTTCACGCTGTTCCTCGTTCCTTCACCGATCACTGCTTACGTGCCTCTCGCGCGAGAAGCCATACGAAATAGATGCCACCGATGGAGACGGTGACGACGCCGACCGGCAACTGTGTCGGCGCGAAAGCTCGCTGCGCCACCCAGTCGCTGACCATCAGCAACGCGCCACCCATTGCTGCCGACGGCAGCAGGGTCACTCCGGCACTACCGGTCAATCGCCTCACCAACTGCGGAGCCGCAAGAGAGACGAACCCGATGGGACCGGCCGCTGCTGTCACCATGGCCGTCAGGGCGACGCCGAGAACAACCAGGGAAAGCCGCGTGGGTTCGGCCCGGACGCCGAGCGCCTTGGCGGCGTCGTCGCCCATCTCGAGCATCTGCATCCGCCTGCCCAACACCAGGATCAGCGGAACGAGGATGGCCAGCACGACGACCACCGGCCACACCTGAGTCCAGCCGAGGCCGTTCAACGAACCGGCACCCCACACTGCGGCAGCCATGGCGTCGTCAAGTTTCGCCTTGAGGATCATCCAGGTGTTGACCGAGCCCAACATCGCGCTGATGGCGATACCGACGATGATCAACCGGAATCCCTGCACACCTCGCTTGTACGCAAGGAGATAAACAACTGCTGCGGTGGCGATTCCGCCCACCAGAGCACCGACTGCGATCTCGTAGTAAGTACCACCGATGAGGAGGATGACCACCAGAGCGCCCGTGTACGCACCGGAGTTGAAGCCGATGATGTCCGGGCTACCCAACGGGTTCCTGGTCAGCGATTGGAAGATCGCACCGCTCATACCGAGCGCCGCACCGAGCATCAGCGCCAACAGAACTCGGGGCAGACGCCATTCCACGACGACCATGTGGATACGCGCGGGGGCTTCGCCGAACAGTGCACCGAGGACGTCCCCGATCGGCACTTGGTAGTCACCACTACCGAGCGCGATGACACCGATGGCCAATGCAAGCGCAACGAGGACGAGGCAGACTGTGACCGTGCGGACGTCGATCCGCGCGGACCAGCCTTCTTTGGGTGAGCGCACCACCGTGGTGGCGCGCCCGAAATCGATGCTCACAGACCGCTCACCTTGCTTCGACGCACCAGCATGATCAGCACCGGAGCGCCGATGAAGGCCGTGACGATGCCGACCTGAAGTTCACCCGGGCGCAGCACGATTCGGCCGACGACGTCGGAGAAGAGAAGAAGAATCGGCGAGCACACCAACGTGTACGGGAGAATCCATCGCTGATCCGGTCCGACGAACCATCTCGCGACGTGCGGAACCATCAAACCGACGAATCCGATCGGCCCGGCCGCAGCTGTCGCCGCGCCGCACAGCAATGTCACCGCGATGACACCGAGGATGCGAGTACGAGTGATGTTGGCACCGAGCGAACGTGCCAGATCGTCACCCAGGGCCACCGCGTTGAGTTGGCGCGCCAACGCGAGCGCCAGGAAGAGCCCGATGAGAATGAACGGTGCGACGGCGAGAACGATTTCCAACGAACGCCCGCTGAGTGAGCCGGCATTCCACTGGCGCATCTGGTCGAAGGCGGTCGGGTTGAGCAAGGTGATCCCGGACGAGATGCCGCCGAGCACGGAGCCGATGGCAACACCGGCAAGCGTCAGCCGAATGGGCGTCGCACCACCTCGACCGATCGAGCCCAGCGTGTAGACGATCGCCGTGGCTATCACCGCTCCGAGGAAAGCGAACCATATGTACGACCAGATGCTGGTCAAGCCGAAGACCGCGACGGCAACGACCATCGCGAAGCCCGCGCCGGCATTGACACCGAGAATTCCTGGATCAGCCAAGGGATTTCGTGTCATCGCCTGGATGAGGCCACCGGCCACACCCAGTGCCATACCGACTATCAGACCGAGCAGAGTACGCGGTAGTCGCAGGTCACGGATGATCACGTGATCGTTCGAGTCGTCGTAGTTCACCAGCGCGTCGATCACGGTCCCGAACGGAATGGTCTTCGATCCCACCGCGATACTCAGAAGGAGCACGGCGGCGAGCACCACCAGGCACACCAGAAGACCCGCCATACGACGAGAGTTGGTCGACACCAGGCCGTCCGGTTGCTTCTGCTTCTCGTGCAGCGACTCGTCGATCAGTTCTTCGGTGTGTTTGTCGACTGCACTCTTGTCCGCCGCACCGCTGTCGACAGCACTCTTGTCGAATCCAACGGTCACAAGCCGGCGCTCTCTAGAGTCTTCTCGACCTCGTCGCGGATCTCTTCCTCGTCGCGGTCCGATTCCCAAGCCGCATCGAGTGCCGCGCGGACACTTTCGTCGAGGGCCTCGTACTTCGCGTTCCACACCTCGGCTTTGTACGTCCAGTAGCCGATGACCTTGTACTGCTCACCCGGCAACTTCAGTTCGTGGCGAAGGTACTTGCGGATGTCACGGAGCATCGTGCTCTCGCCTGCAACCCACACGTATCCGAGTTCGGTGGGCAAGTTCATCGCGCGAACCGCGTCCGGCAACTTCGACGGTGCAACACCGTTGCCACTGCCGACCAGCCAGATGAACTCGACGTCGGCGTCCGAGGTGATCTGCTGCTTGTGAGACTCGTCCACCACCTCGACGATCGCCTTGGCCGACATCCCGGCGGGCAACTGTTCGATCAAGCGCCCGAGTGCGGGGAGTCCAGTCGCGTCGGCGACGAACACCTGCCAGCGTGCGTCGGCCGGGGGCTCGTAGAGGCCACGAGACTCGCCGATCGCCAACTTGTCACCGATCTCGGCCTTCTGTGCCCAGTCGCTGGCGATACCACCCTCGTGAACGACGAAGTCGATCGTCATGCAGCTGGTTTCGGAATCGAACCGTCGCACGGTGTACGGCTGGCACGGGGACGGTTCCTCTCCCTCCGGGTATCGCCAACCGCGCGGTGCATCCGGATCTTCCGCCGGAAGAACGAACTTGCCTGTAGCCGGGACCGGGAAGTGGAGGCGCAGGTATTCGTCACCGGTACCGGTGGTTTCGAAGGCGGTCAGCTCCTCCCCACCGAACACGATACGAACCATTCCCGGGGTCACGTACTCCTTGTGAAGTACCTCGCCGAACACAAGACTCACAACAATCTCCAACATCGATGGAACATGAACCGGACCCAAACACGAGGATCCATCCGACTTCCGGACATAGTTAACCCGTGCTAAGTAAGGTAGACCTTAATTTATTGCAGTGTCGTCGATGAGTCGATGCCTTCTCCGCTGCAACGGGGCCAACTACTATCGCAATTCGGCCAACGCAATACGTATGGCCTGTTCACGACAAGTATTGGCACCGGTGTGACTTCTGACTACCGCCCACGATCCCTAGCGTGGACCCAGTGCCTTCGACACCACTTCTTTCGGCCGAGACAAACGGTCCCCCAACCAGCCCGGCGATCACGCCGCGTCAGGTAATCACACGCGCGATCGCTTCCGAAGGTCGCGGAGCCAAGCTGGCGGCCGCGTCCGTCGGCTTCACCGGCCACCAGGTCGCGGAAGCGTTGGTGCCGGTGGTGATCGGTGCGGTGATCGACCGTGCTGTGGCGACCAGCGATGCCGCAGCGCTCGGAAAGTGGATCCTCGTTCTCGGAATTCTCTTCACCGGCTTGTTGCTCAGTTGGCGCTTCGCGGCGCGCATCTCCGATTCCGTCACCGAGCACGGAGCACATCGCTTGCGGATGGACATCGCGCGCCGAGGCCTCGATCCGCACGGCATGTCGCCGCGGCGTATGCCGGGCGAGGTCTACTCGATTGCAACATCCGACGCGGGTTCGGTGGCCGGATTCACGCACACGCTGAGCACCAAACTTGCGGCCGCCTGCGGAGTGCTGACCGCCGCGATTTCGCTACTGGTGATCTCGGTGCCACTCGGCCTGCTCGTCATCCTCGGCACTCCCCCGGTGCTGGCTCTCATGCAGGTGGTCAGTCGGCCGCTCGAACGCCGAGCCGAAACAGATCAATGGCAGGGCGCCAAGGCCGGCGCGCTAGCCGCAGATCTACTCTCCGGACTCCGAATCCTCTCCGGAATCGGCGCCGGAGATGCTGCAGCGCAGCGGTATCGGGGAGCCAGCCGGACTTCGTTGGAAGCAACCCTTCGCGCACAGAGATACCAAGCGATGTACTCCGCCGCCAACGTTGCGATCGCCGGCGCTTTCCTCGCCGTCATCGCGTACGTGGGCGGACGGATGGCAGCGTCCGGGAGCATCTCGGTCGGTGAATTCGTTGCCGTGGTTGGTCTGGCACAGTTCCTTCGGGGTCCGTTGATCGACATCATCTACTTCGGCGCCGGTCTGGCACGGGCGCGTGCTTCCGCCAACCGCGTCGCAGCACTTCTCGGGACCACCGAGGCTGTGACTCCCGCGGGTGAACCTGTGTCCCTGAATCACTCCGAGTTCCTGACGCTGCGCGACGTCGTGTTGGCCGGAGCGTCACCAGTCGATCTCGACGTCAAACGCGGCGAGATCATCGGCATCGTCACCGAGAATGCCGCATGGGCGGATGCGTTGGTCGACGCACTGGCGCGTCGAATCGAGCCTTCGAGCGGAACAATTCATCTCGGCGACAACGCCATTCACGAGCTGCACATCGACGAACTTCGCACTCACGTTCTGGCAGCACCGCACGACGCGGCACTGTTCATCGGCACAGTCGGCGACAACATCGACGCCCTCGCACCGATCGGCAGCCGCAACGACGAGGCCATCGCCGCTGCTGCGGCAGATCAAGTGATCTCGGCACTGCCGCTCGGCCTCGCAACCCGAGTCACCGAGCAAGGGAATTCTTTGTCCGGCGGTCAGCGTCAGCGCATCGCGTTGGCGAGGGCACTGGCGAGCGAAGCTCCCGTCCTGGTCCTGCACGATCCCACCACTGCCGTCGACTCCGTCACCGAAGCGCGCATTGCTCGCGGGATCGCCGAGGTACGCGGGGCGCACGCCACAATACTTCTGACCAGCAGCCCCGTGCTGCTCGATATCTGCGATCGGGTGATCGAGCTGTGAACGAACTACTCCCCACCGCAACACCGAAACAAGCGCGGCGCGCGGCACTTCGGTTGATGGGACCCCACCGGATTTCCGCGATCGCAGCAGTCGTCACCCTGACCGCCGCGACCGCGATCGGTCTGCTCACACCGCTGGTCCTCGGCGCCATGGTCGACGCCGTGACCGACGCAGACGGCGACGCTGTCTCTCGCATCGGCACACTGACTCTCGCGTTGGTCGGTATCGCGGTTGCCTCATCCCTTCTCGTCGGAGTGAGCAACTACCTGCTCGCCGGCGTCGGCGAGCGCGTTGTCGCCGACCTTCGCGAAGAAGTCGTCGTCCGGGTTCTCGACCTTCCGCAGAGCGACGTCGAACGGGCCGGGCGCGGAGATCTCGTCTCCCGCATCACCGGCGACGTGCGGTTGGTGACCCGGGCCGTATCCGAAGCACTTCCGGTTTTTGCCACCGCGGCACTGACCATCGTGTTGACCCTGATCGGATTGGGTAGCCTCGATTGGAGATTCGCCGTCGCCGCGGTGATCGCGGCACCCATCCAGATCCAGGCGCTGCGCTGGTACCTCTCGAGGTCGGCACCGGTCTACCGCGAGGAGCGGGAGGCAGAAGGTGCACGTGCGCAACAGCTCCTGGACTCGCTGAGCAACTCCGACACCGTCGGATCGCTTCGCCTGGCCGAGTCGCATCTCGAACAGATCGAATCTCGATCGATGACGGCCGTCCGGCTGAGCTTGTTGACCACGCGTCTACGCACCAGGTTCTTCGGCCGGCTCAACATCGCGGAGTTCATCGGCCTGTCCGCTGTGCTGATCACCGGCTTCTGGCTGGTGAAAGACGGTCAGATCAGCATCGGTGCCGCCACCGCCGCAGCCCTGTTCTTCCACCGCCTCTTCGATCCGGTGGGCGCGGTTCTCAGCGTGTTCGACGAATTGCAGGAAGGCACAATCGCGATGGCTCGCCTGGTCGGAGTCACGCTTGCGCCCGTGCCATCCGCACCGACCGATCCGCAGGAACCTGTCGACAGCTCAGCTTCTTTGGAACGCGTCACATTCTCGTACCGAAGCGGCGACGCTCCTGTTCTGCGAGACATCGACATCACCATTCCGGCAGGAACCGTCACCGCACTGGTGGGCGCTACCGGAGCCGGAAAATCTACAGTCGCAAAGCTGATCGCGGGAACCTACGAACCGACCGAAGGCGTCGTGAAGATCGGGACGGTGCCCCGGAACGAACTGCCACCGTCGACATCTCGGAGCGCGGTGGCCCTCGTGACTCAGGAGGTCCACGTCTTCGCCGGCACGTTGGCCGAGGATCTGCGGCTGGCCGACCCGTCGGCAACCGACAACGACATCACCGCGGCGCTCGATACCGTCGGCGCGTCGGATTGGCTGCGGGCTCTCCCGGACGGACTCGAAACCGTGGTCGGAGACGGTGGACACCGGCTGACCGCAACACAGGCACAACAACTTGCGTTGGCAAGAATCGAATTACTGGATCCGCCGCTGCTGATTCTCGACGAGGCGACCGCCGAAGCGGGCAGCGCCGGAGCCAGGGTCCTCGACGATGCCGCTCTCGCTCTGACCCGAGGTCGCACTGCTGTCACAGTGGCACACCGACTCTCACAGGCCGTCGACGCCGATCAGATCCTGGTGATGGACGACGGCCGCGTCGTCGAGCACGGCTCTCACGACGAGTTGGTCAACCTCGGGGGTCGGTACGCGGAGCTGTGGGAAGCGTGGTCCGCTCCGCGGAGTTGACCGCGACGGTTGCACCGAGCACTTCCGCCCGGTGCAACCCAACTCAAGCGTGCAGAAGGTACGGCACCGATTCCGGCGCCACGCTCCCCTTGTTCATCATGCTGCCGGGTGTGCGGCCGGTGACCCGGCGGAACACTGCGACAAAGGCACTCGGAGTTTCGTATCCGACCCGCCTACTGACAACCGAAACCGGCACTCCAGCAGCTAAATACGTCAACGCTGCGCGGACACGTACCTGAATTCGCCACTGCGCAAAAGTCATTCCCGTGCCCTGAGCGAACACACGCGTCAGCGTACGGACGCTACCGCCAGCCGTCAGCGCCCATTCGGACAGCGACCGCTGGTCTGCCGGATTGGCGACCAACGCTTCGGCAACGAACAACGCTCGCGGATCGGTCGGCATCGGAACCTCCACCGCAGCGACTTCGAGCGGCTGCAACATGTCGAAGGCCACCCGCTCGGCGCGACTGCGCGCCTCGTCGGGCATGTTCCGCCGATGCATGTGCAGGAGTACCTCACGCAGGAGAGCGCTGACACCGAACAAGCCCGGAACACCCGACGGCGCCTCGTGAGCCTCGGGCCGGAAGTAGGTGCAGAAGAACTCCGTACCCGGACCGGCCTTCACGGCATGCAACGCCCCGGCAGGCAGCCACAGTCCGGCCGAAGGCGGCACCTCCCAAGTGATGCCGTCAGCGACAACCGTGAGCATTCCACCGGAGTTTCCCCAGATCAGCTCATGTTCAGGATGACGATGCGGGGCCCACTGCCGCTGATGAGAGAGCTTCAGAGTCACCGTTGTCATCGAGTAGGGGTGATCGATGGAACGCGGCCCCACGGGCACCGAAATTCTCTCTGCCACAGCTGTCATGAAGACGAGTATAGGACTTTCGTTAGGCATACCTAAATAGGAACCCGAAAATCGTTGACTGTGACCCCAGAGTTACACATACCAGGGTCCCCGATATCGTGACTGCAACTCCCGGCTACGGGTCGGCAACGAGAGGTACATGATGGTTGACGCATCACGAATCCCGGTCATCGTCGGCGTCGGCGATCTGCGCTGGAATCCTGCCGACGGGCACCGCGAACCCCTCGATCTGATTCACGACGCCACCGTCGCCGCGTTGAACGACAGTGGACACGCTGAACTGGGAACACAGATCGATTCCGTGTTCGCGATCAAGACAGTCAGCTGGTCGTACGACGATCTCCCCGGGCTACTCGCCTCACGATTAGGCGCGACCCCCACGGTCACCTCTACCTCGCCGATCGGTGGCCACTGGCCCGCGGCGCTCCTCGATCGGATCGGCGCGGCCATCGCTCGCGGTGAATCCTCGGCTGCTCTGCTCGTGGGCGGCGAATCGCACGCCAGCAGTACCGCCCTGCGAAAGTCCGGAGTCGCCCCCGACTCGATCGGGTGGACAGCCGCGCCCGGTGGGCCTCCCGGATTCGATCCGACCGACCTGGGAAGCCCTGAAATGCAGCGCGCCGGTTTCATCGTGCCTACGCGCGTCTACCCGCTCTTCGAGAACTGTTTCAGCGCTGCCGAGGGCCACGACGCCGGTGAATCGCTCGACTGGTCCGCGCGGATGTACGCCGCATTCTCGGAACTGGGTTCGAAGAATCCCGCCTCCTGGACGTCGGAGATCCGATCGGCAGACGAGATCGGCACCGTCGGCCCCGGCAATCGGATGGTCTCCGAGCCGTACCCGCTGATGCTCAACGCCATGCCTTTCGTCAATCAGGCTGCGGCCGTTGTCGTCTGCTCGTTGTCGACGGCCCGCGAGTTCGGGATCGATGAAAGCAAACTGGTGTACCTCTGGGGCGGCGCTGGTGCGAGTGATCCGTTGGACATCCTCAGCCGCAACAGCTTCGACAGCTCGGCCGCGATGCATGACGCCGTACATCGCACACTCGACGGTGCCGGAGTCGGCGCCGACGCACTCGACATCGTCGATGCCTACAGCTGCTTCCCGATCGTGCCCAAGCTGTTGATCCGCGAACTCGGACTTCCCGATACCGCGATCCCAAGCGTCACCGGAGGACACTCGTTCTTCGGCGGACCGCTCAACAGCTACACCCTGCATTCCGTCGCTGAAGTCACCAGGCGAATTCGCGACGGCGCGAACCTTGCCCTCGTCCACGGCAACGGTGGATTCCTCACCTACCAGCACTGCGTACTGCTGTCGTCTGCCGCTCATGCCGACGGGTACGTCGGTGATCCCGACGCACGCGCTTTGACCGCGGAGGCTCCGGAACTGATCACCGATTACCAGGGCACTGCAAAAATTGTCACTGCCTCTGTCGAATACGGTCGCACCGGGGAGCCTGAGATCGGGTTCGTGATCGCGGCAACGCCGGACGGCCGCCGCGTCGCCGGTCACACCGGTCCCGAGAATGCCTCCGAACTGACCCAGCTTCGCGGTGACAACCCTCCGTCGATCGGGCGAACTGTTCACATCAGCGACGAGAACGGGCGACTCACGCTCACGTTCTGACAGTAGCGTTCTGACAGTAGACAGCCGTGAGCACCGGGGCATGGTGATGCCCCGGTGCTCACGTCTTCAGTTGTCGCGATTCACGCCGCCGTGGGTGGGCTGTTCCCGCCGATCGGCTGCTGATACGGATCCACCGACATCGGCGGATAAAACACCGTCTTCCGATCCGGCCCGATCTCCACCCGCCACTCCGTGTGGTGCAGCGTCCGATGGTGATGACCGCACAACAAGATCAGATTGTCGAGATCTGTTGGGCCGCCATCGTTCCAGTGAACAATATGGTGGGCATCGCACCACCCCGATGGTGTCCCGCATCCCGGGAACGCGCACCCACCATCACGAACCGCCAACGCCCGCCGCTGGGGTACCGTCGCGGTCCTTGCTTCTTTGCCGCAGTCGAGCGGAACCCCGTTCTCGTCCAACAAAATCCGGGTGACCGTGCAGTCGCAGGCCAACATCCGTGCGGTGTCGATACTGATCGGGCCCACCCAATCCGTCCACGCGAAACCCAGTTCCTGAGTCGACGGCAAGAGGTCTTTCAGAACTTTAAGGTCTGTCATATCTTTCGCCGACGCAGTCACCGTGATGTGCGGTTTAAC